>NZ_JAHWJB010000003.1:0-506737 GCF_019344915.1 Bacillus sp. FDAARGOS_1420
GTCAATCATGGCTTTAAGGCCAGTATCTATGAAGGTTCTTGCTTTTTCGATTCTCCTATTGTCTTCCTCAATCGCCTGGTTTGCTGCCTCCGCCAACTTAGCAGATTTTTTTTCTTTAGCGGCTTCCTCTTCTTCCGTTAACTTTGGATTGTGAATGTCATACAGCATGTCTTCCAGGTCGTCACACACAACCCCAGGACTCGAAGCATTTGCAACCATTTCATCTATGCTGGCGTTTGTGATCCCAGCTTCTTCCAACTGGTCCCATTCCTTGTCAAGAAACCCGCACTTACCATATTTGCTGTCATAGATGACATTGCTTACTTTCTTTGTTACAGCTCCTGTCTCTAATTGAAGATAAACCAAGGGCAATAGTACTGCTGCTACAACTCCGGCAATGATTAGCTTTTTCGATTTTCTCAAGTTGACCCGTCCTTTTATGTGAAATATTTGCAATAAAGAGCATAATTAGCATAAAACATTGGAAGCCGCATATCAATTAAAAATTTTAGCAAAAACACACCAAGGCTCAATTCATTTCCGATCCGCTTGACTTGCATTTCGCCTGTAAAGTATAGAAACGCATAAACGTACTACGTGTTTGAATCGGATTTCCTTTTATAGAAATACTAATCATGAATATTATTAAGGAGCTCCGTAGTGAAAATCATTGCTGTAGCATTTACTTGGTTATTTACAGGGTTAGGTCAATTCTATAATGGTAATTATATCAAGGGCTTATTATTACTTTTTATTAATGCTTTAAATAATCATTTTGGACATATGAATAGTCTATTGCTACATAGTCTTTTAGAAGGGGACTTTATTACTGCTAGAAACTTTTTAGACTATCAATGGATTCTCAATTACCCGTCATGATGAACGGAAGAATACATATGGCTATTACCCTGAAGAAAAATGACAGAGGTGTTTTCTTTCTTCAACAACGGACATAGCATTCCTTTAATGCTTTGTGAACAATTACACTTAAACAAACGGGCGCTTTTCTTCAATAAGCATCTTCAACAATCGGGCGCTATTGTTGAATAAACATTAGATTTCCAAACGACTTTATTGTTATATTTTTGAGTACAGTGAAGTATCTTATATCGAAAATTAAACAACTATATTTTAACCCCGTCCTAAATTTAGGACGGGGTTATGCTTGTTTTAGGTATTAAATTTAAATAAATTTATTGTCTTTTTACATATTCTTTTTCATTTTCTTGAAATTATGTATAACTAAAGTATCCTACACGAGATATTGAGTCATATCTCATCGTCATTTTTAAAAAAACAGTAGTTTTACGTTCTGTCTTTTTTATTTATCTTAAAACAATCCATTCATAGCTTGCCCACTCTTTTGGTTTCTTATCGTACTTGATACGACCAGTCGTACAGAATGAAGCAATCATCCATTGTATAAGGTTCATCTTGGCATAGGGATCAATACAATCTTCTAACTTTTTCAGCTGATAGCCTGTACTATTTTTCTGCCAAATCACATACAAGCGAAAATGTGTAGTAGTAACTAGCCTAGCTTTTGTTGTAACTTGCCATTTTGCAATTTTCGTTAAATCTTCTTTTACCTTTCTTTCATATTCTTGTTTTACTACTTTATACCCCTTCTCTTTATTAATTAATCCATTTGAGAATGCAAAAGGCATTTGATGCACCTCATACACCGTTCCTTCTTCATCTCCTAAAACATTTGATTCTACTAGAAATATATTTTTTAGTTTTAGCTGTTCCGTTAATTCTTTTCCGCTTTGATAAAATGGCTTTTTCACCTTCTGCAACAAGACAACCTGTGCAATTAATCCGATAAGTAACGGATACGCTAGTACAAACACCATATTAATGAACATGTTCAAAATTAAAACTCCTACAAGCGCAAATATAGTGAAGTAAATATATGTTTCTCTTTGATGAATGATTCTACTGTTCAAGCCAAGATACCTCCGTTTTGATATATAGTGAAAGCAACATAAACAAGTGCTCCTAATAAAATAGAACAAGCCCCTGGAAAACTCTGTATTAGCTGTATTTCTTTCTTTGGTAGTTTCGCACCAAATATAGAGGCAGCATGCTCTAATTGGTCTTTAATAGCTCCTGTAAACCCTAAAATCTTAATTAATCGATACACACTGGCAATCCAAAAGAATAGTAAATGGAAAGCTGTTAATGTAATAGCGGTAAGTATAGCCGATTCTTCTACTACATTGCTAACATATAAAGCTACCACCACAAGCATTTTCGTATCACCAGGTGAAGAAAATTTAAACGTCTCTAACAATAAACCACATGCTAAGGTCATGACTAGTACAATCGTAATCTCTTTCCCTGTTCTTATTCCAGCAAAATACGTGATTCCTATACCCACAATTAAGAATAGTAAATGCCACATATTTTTCGTTTTTCTATACTTCAAATCAGTAAATACATTCAGGATCATATACCCTATTAACATTCCTATTACATATATACCCATATTTCCCTCTCCTTATTTCATTCTTGTTTAGATGGATTTTTTAAGGTCCACTTACTAAAGACCATGTGACCGTAGAATTATAAGTTGCTTGCCTATTCGTCCCTACATAGGTTGTCCCTGGATCTAGCTGAAGTTGGAATGCATGTTGACCAAAATCAATTTGATATTCTCCAATTGCTACATCTTTTATAGCCTGGATAATGGTGTGTGCTGCCCCATTATCAATAGGTGCATTGGGAATCTGTACAATAGGTTTCCCTGTCTCTGGCCCTTTCACTTTTGTTACACTCACTTGATTTTTCAAGTATAGAGAACCCTTTGGCAATTGTTTTGATATATTCGATTCTGTAAATGGTGATATAGTTACATTCAATCTCCATCCATCCGCTTGATTCCGACTATCATGAATCATGATTTTTCCTAATGTACCAAATGAATTTTGTTTTTCTCCACTTAATTGGATCGGACTGAATTCCACACTTTTTGGTACAGTGAGCATGTCTACATGTCCTTTTTGTGTGGTAAAAACATGCTTTGTCGCACTTTTATTCCCAGCTTTATCTACTGTTCGGATATGTACATATTGCGGTTTCGCATAATCAGTCGGAAACTGAATACTAGTCTGATTTGTAAACTGAACGCCATTTGCTTTATCGAGTGATATGTCCGGTTTGTCATTTACTACATATTCATACCCTTTCACACCACTTGTTACAGTAGCAGGAACCTCCTTAGAAAAGTCTGAAGCGCCATTCCTACCAACACCACGAATTTTATAATGATAGATACTCCCTTCATCTTTCGCGGAATCATATGTTACTTTTGTTTCCTTTAGCTCTCTATTTTCTATTTGAAAGCCTTCAGGTGTTGTTGGTGCTGCCTGATCCCTTGTTTCTTTATCTACATAGTCAGAAAGTCTACCTTTATATATTTGCTGATTCGCTCGGTATACTTCTGCTTCTGATGCATATCCCACTTTTAATTCATCCACATATGTAATCCCTTCTGAATACGCAAGCATATAAAACGTTACGCCTCGTTGCTCGGTAATATAAAAAGGATTATTTGCAACTTGGGTATTCATACTGAATGTAGACCATCCATTTATATCTTTATTAGAATCATCCTTTGTGACCGTACGATTATTTGGTAATTGGATAGGTGCTGCCCATTTTCTTGTTTTTAAGCGGTCACCTTGTTTCATTGGAGTCATAATAGGACTATTTAATATTAACTTCCCCTGTCCAGAACCATCCTGATAAGGAATTACCTTATCTACCATCGGAGAATCTTGATACACATCTTTATTTATGTCCGAAGTTAAATGTTTTCTATCCTTTGGTATGTTGGTGCCTGGTTCTCTTTCCGGAAATAAAGAGATATTACTAATTTCTAATTCTTTCGAACCGGATGGCACATCCTTTAAAACGGTAGCGTTATAATAATCAAATTCTCTTCCTGTTTCCCAACTTCCATCACCATAGAAACTAATTCTTCCCAATCCTTGTGATCTTGCTTTAAAGGTTGCGGAAATATAAGCATTATTGGGCACATTTAATCGCTTAAAAACAGCGATAGAATCTGTTTTAACCGTATAGGGATATAAGACTCGATTCCCTCCTAATTTTGTATCAAATACTTTGTATCCGCTGGTATCTGCACCATTTGGATAAAAGACTTCTGATTGTAAACTTTGATTCCCATTCCCATAAAATTCTCCCCAACCATTCATTAAATTGACATCTTTAGGGTTATTAAAATCAATTTTCCATAGTACATCTTGATCTAAGATATCAATTGCCCATTCCAATTTGACCTCATTCTCTTTCCCACTCGCAGTGAGAGTTGGAATACCATGCTGCTGTTTTTCTACTTGATCAGCTAATATAGAATTATCTTTTGAATCAAGAAATAGGTATGAAGCACTTAAAAGCATGATTGAAGTGAAAAGCTTCCCCCATTTCACCGTTGTCCCCACCTTTCGTTTTTTATGCTCTCTGAGAGGCTTTCTTTTCCTCTTGCTGTTTTGCATGCTTCTTTCTCCACCATACAAATACAAATATTGAAATGATTACGATTACAACACCAGCCACTATCATATATGTTTGATTAGAATACGTCGCTAACACCTTTACTGCACCTGTTTGCTCCGCGTACTCTGTCACATTAGAAGCAGTTATCTGGAATTCTTCTGTATATGTTTTGGGTACACCGTTCTCTTTTATTGTGACTTTTAGCATATACTTTCCATCTTTGTATTCTTTCGCTTTCCATGGAATAGCCAATCCTACCTTGGATTTCGGAGCAACATTGAACGCTGGGATATTCCCATGAAATAGAACGTTATCCTTAGATAAAACTTCATAGTAAACTGCCACATCCATCACTATATTTGCATTTGTATTTTGAATAAGTGCATGTACTTGCGGTTGAGTTGGATATGATTCAATCGCTGTGCCATTTAACTTCAGAGATGAGTTATTAACTGAATTTTCAGTCTTACTTACATTCAATTGTATCGCTACTGCATATTCGATACGGTTATGTACAGAGAAGTTCAGTCCATCTTTTTCAAGATCCTGTGATTTTGTATCTTGTACTAATTCAAACAATAATCCGCCCAAAAATACTCCATCTTGATTAGGTGTCGTTAGTTGTACCTCTATGGTCTTCGTTTGATTACCTTCTAAAGTAACAGCGGAAGGAGCTTGCACATACTGATCCATATAAAAATTTGTATCCATTAACTTACTTTGTGAAACTTCACGGTTTGGCACATACATAATACCTCCGTTTGTAGAGGTGAGAGCATTGGCCACTTTTACATTCACTTTGATTGGAGTATTAGCTTTATTGTGTACATCCATTTTCACTGTTTGGTTCTGTTTCTTATTCACCTGTAAAGTAAAATAGTTTTTGATATCGCCTATCTGATTATCTGGAACATGAATGTTTACATCAAATGGTAGACTATCTTGTTTTTCTTCTGCATAAACAAGCTGAAAAGGTTTTAGGCTTAGACTTAAAATGAATATAATAGCCACCAATATACTAATAAAAATTTTATATGCATAGTCTTTCATTTTGCCCCTTCTTTCTATGTACAGAAGAGAACCATATCTATAATATGAATCTCTTCTGCATGATCATTACTAATTAAGGTCCTGTTACAATGGAATAGGTAAGTTTCGACTCATATGAGGTAGCACCAGCCTTATTCTCTACATATGTACTATGTGGATTTAAGGTTAACGCCATAGACTTATCATTAAAACTCACGTTATACTTTCCCATACCCTCATCTTTTTTCGCACTTAAAATTGTAACCTGATTATCTGTATCTATTATAAAGTTAGCTGTTTTAAACTCCGGATTAGGTGAACTTGTCCCGCCTATTTTCGTAATAGCAGCACCGCCACTATTTAAAACTAGAGATCCTTTTGGAAGTGTTCGATTTGATTTTGCATCACCATTTATCTTAAATTGATCTGCTTTTACATTAATTCTCCAGCCATTTCCTGAACCAGTTGCATCTGTGACTGTTAGCACACCTGGATTTGCATTTGTCACTTGTGTTTCTCCACTTAGTGTTATAGCGTTAAAATTACTGACAGGAGTAACAGCAACATTATGTTCTCCACCAGTTATACTTTGAGTTAGCTTTGTCTCCGCTGTTGTCGCCGCACTTGCAGGTGTACCCATTACTGACATACCCAGAGCAATTGTTGCTAAAGTAGGAATCATTACTTTACTGAATCTCATCATAATACCTCCTTATGTTTTAAAAGGAGGGAGCTGTATGAAACATGCCCCCTCTTATTTGCAATCCAAAATTTATTTTTTGTTCCAAGAATCTACATCTGCATTGCTTGATGCTTTTGTGAATCGAGATAGAATTGTGTCATATCCACCTTGAATGGCTTTCCATACAAACGGTCCAATGACTAGTACAATAATTACCGCTAACGCGATTAACATACCGTTTTCTGATGATAGCTGTGAATCCTCATTTTTTAACCAACTTTTCATTTTCGTTAACATTTCATTTTGCTCCTTTATATTAAAATTTAGAGATTTACTAATTTAAGATTTCATCTAGTACAAGCCCTTATTTCTTGTTCCAAGAATCTACATCTGCGTTACTTGATGCTTTTGTGAATCGTGCCAGAATCGTGTCATAACCACCTTGAATTGCCTTCCATACAAATGGTCCAATGACTAGTACAATAATTACCGCTAACGCGATTAACATACCGTTTTCTGATGACAACTGTGAATCTTCGTTTTTTAACCAATTTTTCGTTTTTACTAACATTTTATTTTTGCCCCTTTATATATCGATTTTAGGAAACTACTAGGATAAGAGTTTACCTAATTAAAATTTTATTACTTGTTCCAAGAATCCACATTTGCATTGCTTGATGCTTTTGTGAATCGAGATAGAATTGTTTCATAACCACCTTGGATTGCTTTCCATACAAACGGTCCAATGACTAGTACAATAATTACCGCTAAAGCGATTAGCATACCGTTTTCTGATGATAATTGTGAGTCTTCATTTTTTAACCAATTCTTCATTTTTGTTAACATGTATTTTGCTCCTTTTCCTATTCCATTTGGGGTAATATCTTTTTTATAAACTTGCAAATCCTTGTGTTAAGGATTGAATAACAATGACCATCGGATAAATAACGATACAACCAATAACCGCAACGTTAAATTTATTCATTTCCATTGGCTTATCTTGAATCAGACGGTTGTAGTTCTCATGTTTTAATTCACGCATCATTTTAATTTGCGAATCCATAATCCGAAGACTTTGTACCTTGTCCGTTTTTTGCGCCTGTTGCAGTGCGATGGTAAAGGTGTTTACTTCTGGACTATTTAAAGATGCGGCAAAGTTTCTAAATGGTTGATCTGAGCCTGCGTACATTTCTAATTCCGCTGTAAGAGTAGATACATAGGAACGAAGGTGCCTTCCTGCATATATCTCTGCTTTTTTAACTGCTTCTAGTGTTGTATGTGTTTTTAACAACTGCAGCAATGGAATTAAATACTCCGGTAACTCAAACTTTCTTGCCTCTACAGCCTGTTTAATCTTTCTTTTTAATAAGTAATCTGGATAGAAGTAAAGCAGTGGTGAAATCAGAACACCTACTTTAAATAAGTAGTAATCATGGAACACGGTACAAATCAAGAAAACAGATGTGAAAATGACAGGATACGCAACCTTCATTTTCAAATATTCTTCTGGTCTCGTATCCAAGCCAGCTTCCTCTAATTTTTTCTGAATTTGCTCTTTCTTTTCTTCTGTCAGATACTTATGTGATAACGATTGAAAAGGAGCAAGCATCATTTGATTCAAATTCTTCTTTTCAATACGCTTCGCATTTTCTACATAATGAGTAAGTACACTCTCACTGTCTTTTTTACTTTGTAGAAAGGTGGAGAATACCCAGTACATGACAACAAATATGACTAAACCTAAAAACGCAGCCATCTTATTCCCCCCTTTCTGTCGGGTTATAATTTGCAATTTTTTCTACACGTGTTGCTAGGAAAAATACAATAAACATATTTACTGTTAATGCAATTTTTCCCATCATAGAACCTGCCAAAAATCCATATGCCTCTTTTGACATCAACATAATGACAATCGGCATTGCGATGACTATTAAGCAGTTCTGTACAAAAGCACGTTGTGCTTGTGACAAACTAGAACGTAATCTTGCCAGGTATAGCTTTTGTTTTTCGAAATCTTCTGCAATATCTAGTAAGACTTGCACAGAATTTGCTCCACCTTCTCTGCTACATACTTCCAACATTTCGTGGAAGAAAACCAATTCTCTAAAGTTAAAGGTTTCATTAAACCCTCTAAATGCACGATGCATCGTGGTTCCCCCTTCTAATAAAAGAGAAACTTTTTCTATTTCTTCTTGAATACTGTCATGCATCATCGGTTTCACCTGAAGTAACACGCGTTTTGCGTTATTACTAATTTGAAGTGCATTTGCTACAGCCTTCATATAGATAGAAAGACGATCTATGACAACTAAGTAATAACGTTTTTTTCTACGATAGAGAAGAAACCTCGGCACTAAAAACCCACATAAAGCGGAAATCAGTGTAAAAGGATCTCTTCCAAAAGAGAAGTAGAATACAGCTGCAATACTCATCCCTGAAAGTACCGTATATACCCAGTACATACTTTTCGTCAGTTTCCACTCGTACTTTTGGGCTTCCTGGATAACGGATTGTGGAAGATACATCCGTATTCCTTTGATATTCCGTAATTCTAAGCGTCTTTCTTCTTTCTCATTTTCTTGTACAAATTGGGAAAGGGCAGAACCCTTAGATTTTGTGAAAAGTAAAACTAACAATAGTACACTCATGAATATGAGGAATATACATCCATAAGCTAACAAACTATGCATATTGCACCTCCCTATGTGTAAGGAATGGTGCATAAAGAGCTGGATTTACAGTAGAAGAACGGAATTTCTTCTCCATTTCAGCTGACATTTTTGCTGTAATGATATGATCTCCATGAATCTTTCCTACTTTCTCATTCATTTCATCATATTCCTCGCCTGTCGGAATAAATTGAGAAAGCTGATTGAACTGTATATCATCTTGATAATCCAATAATTCAATCATCTCTGTAATATAGCGATTCCCATCATCTTTCTTTTCTAAAAAGACAATCACATCAAACGTCTGTGAAATTAATTCATATAAATACTGGGCGTCAATATTTGCACCACTTTGCAGACACATGAGCATTAAACGTCTAACTGCTTCTTTTGCACTTCTTGCATGGACAGAAGTAAAACCAGGGTGTCCTGTTTGGAAGAAGTTCAGCATTTTCAATGCTTCTTTCCCCCTTGATTCCCCTACTATTAATCGCTTTGGTCCTTGTCGTAACGCATTTGTTAGCAATCTATCAAAGTCAATGGCATTCTCTTCTACTTCCGATGCCCTACACTGCATCGGAACAAAATGATGTTCTGGAAAAATACGATGCAAATATAATTCAGGGTTATCTTCTACTACGAGAGTACGTTCTTTCTTTTTCCCTTTCGGAATATGAGAAGCAAGATATTTCATAAACTCTGACTTCCCTGTACCTGTTGCTCCCGCCACTAAAATATTCATTTTGGCTTTCACGGCTGCGGCCAAAAAGTCCAACATCTCTCTCGATGCTTGATTTGTAGATAACATACGCTCTTCAGAGGCACGAAGATGATCCGCATTCTTACGAATCGTTATCGTTGTTCCTAGTCCCCCAAGTTCATCTAACGCAATATTGATACGTATATACGGAAATACACAATCTACATATGGCTTTGCTGTATTTAATGATTCTGACGTACTGTTTACCATCTTGTAGGCTAAGGCTTTCACTTCTTCTTCCGTTTCAAATCGGTAAGGAAATGTACATTCTCCCTCCCCAATTTTTTCGTAAATAATCTCTTTTGTGCCATTTATATAAATATCGGTTACGTCCTTATCCTCTTTCAAAGACTCTATAATCCCGAATCCCACAATGTCATCACATACCATGTTTAATAACTGATCCGAAGGAACATCTGCGATAACAACTTGATTACTTAACAAAAAGTTTTTAATGATCGTTTCTACAGCAGCTCTCTTCTCCTTATTCATAAAGGACTCACTTAAAATATCACGATGTTCTTTTACTAAAAACGCACGAATTTCATCCGTTATATCTTTAATTTGTTGAGCTGTAGTCGTCCCTAATTTTCGAGCCGATTTGGAACGAATCATATAACCAAAATGGTATAAATCTACTCGATTTCGTTTTAAGGCCACTTGTTTTGCCTGTAAATAACCCCACATACTACTAACCTCCCCTTTTAATTTCGAAAACCAAAGATACCCTTTTTCATAGAGGATGTATGCTGGGATGCAATATCAAGACCAGCTGCTTCCATAATGTGATGGACCTTTGTATTAATTTGTGGGGAACCAATCTGCATCCCCCATTCGTAACTTGTACGATCTCTATCATATGGAATGGTCACCGCAATTTTTTGAGAAGAAAGCTTTTCGATATCTTCTACATAATTCTCATCCCCCATGTTCAAAACATGAATCATACGAGGTAATGTCAGCTTCGTTTCTTCTATCAACTGCAATTCTTGCTTAATTGCTAAAGCACCACGAGGATTACTATTTAGCACATGAACCACAAGATCTGATTGATATAAGATTGGGTAACTCAGTACCTCTGATAATTCAGTTGGTACAGATAGAATGATGTAATCGTATTCTGTGGCTACAAGCGATTCGATGAATGTTGTTACAAATAATTCTTTGTTTTGAATCTCAGGGAAGTGAGCCATGTTATATCCTGATGGAAATACCAGAAAATCCATCTTATCGTGCAATTTTTGTATCAACCTTGGATTCAATTTTTTCTCTAGTAAATCTTGTTTTGTGCAAATGTACTGCAAGAGATTGTACTCATTTTCTTTTCTCACAAGCTCTAACATATTTTTGCTGTCATGGCTAAGACCTGTTCCAACTGCAAAGCTTGGTCTCACTTGGTCTGCTTCTACATACAGCACCTTTTTCCCTAAATGAGCTAACTCATTCGCCATCGCAATACTTAACGTGCTTTTCCCTACGTTTTCGTTTGTCGCATAAAAGGCAACTATTCTGACTTGCCGCTCCATCTTAATACCCCCTTTCTTATTTGGATTCGTTCAGATACTGTGCAACATATTCTTTTACATTTTTAGAAATTGGATTGGTTGAATGTTTCTCTACATAATCTAAAATGTTCTTCTGATCAGATATTTGTGAGAACCCTTCTGCTGGTTGTAATTCCTTCCCTGTTTGTTCTACCTTTTGTCCGACTGCAACGGGAATCACATCTCCAAGCATTTTCGCACGATTTAAGTATTGGAGTTGTTCTGGTGAAACAGCTAATGTATATAAACGAGTTACCTTCGGTTTTTGTTTCCCTTCTTGTTCCTCTTTTGATTCTTTCTTTTCTAACACGAATGCATCTTCTGTATTACTATCTTTTGCTGCCGTAACACGTACACGTTGGAAAAGACCACCGAATACAACCTTCTCATTTTCTCCTTCTTTCACAACCTGTTTGAAATACAAGTCCACGTATGTGTTAGGAATAATACTATTCCCGGAACTTGTTTCAAGATCAACGAGTAATGGGAAAGCAACTTCTTCATTTTTTAGGTTTAATATTGCAGAGTCTGGTAACTCTTCTTTCTTTACCACTTTATTTTTGAAAAGATAGCTATTTTCTGTAATGGGTTGCCCATCATTTGTCCATTTTCCTACGACCTCTTTCTTACTCACGCGTAATGCATTGGGCGGAATGGCATCACCAGGTAATGTGCGTTCAACTAGCATATCCTCTTTAATCTCTGTATGAGCGGGTATATCCTTTGCGGCTACGACAATCTTTGTTGGTTTTACTGCATTCTCCACTGCAAAATGATTGTATCCATAGATACCAGCGACTGTTGCAGCGGCAAGACCAACCGCAGCAATCTGCTTCTTTTGAAACTTAGATGGCTTCAATGTTTGTGCTCCTCCTTATGTAGCCTTTAAACGCAAAAAAAGGACACACCTATGGCATAAAGCGCCTTAGGTGTGTCCTTTTAGCTAATCTAAAGTCTATATGAAAATGTTGGATTTGTTTTCTTTAATATTACAATTTCAATATTATGATATATACGGTTTTATGTCAATCATTTCTAAAAAAAAATCAATTTTTTCTATTCTAACGCACGAATTACAAAAAACAAATAACCTTTAAAAACGTTGTCATATCAAGGTTTTTAAGCTATTAACTACCCATTAAATATGATATAATAGATGTAACGTAACTGAATATTTCAGGGTGGTCGGTTGCTATCCTTTCTCTTTCATTTTATGGAGAAAGGAGGTGACCGTATGGATATACTTTTCACTATAGCAATTGAAATTTTGAAAGTTATTGCTAGGGAAGTCGCTGTATTTTTTGCAAAACGAGTAGGAAAATACCTATCAACGTCTTGGAAGAAAATACAAAAAAAGCGACGAAAAACGAAAAGAACCACCCAACGCCGCAAACGTACTAGGTGGTTCAACAAAAATAACTAAATTCTAGTAACCAACCACCTTGCGGTAGCAGTTACATAAGGCGAGATGTTGACGCATCTCGTCTTTATTAGTTTATGCAAAAACTATCTTTGTAATACTTCTACACATATTATAACATCAACTATGGTCCATGTCATGTCTCTGCATCCACTATAGTTGAAGAAATAAATAAAATTACTTCTAAAATGAAATCAATTTTGTTCCTGTTTCAAAATACTTTGCAGGAGCATAGCTTTTCCCATTCCGATCCTGAAATTCACTACCAATGCACAACGATATAATCATTGCGACAACCCCGATGAAAATTGCACGTCTCACACGTTGTTTTTTCTTTTTATCCACTTTATATTCCCCCTTCTACGAAAAAAAGGCACATCCCAATTAAGGGATGTGCCTTTGGTTTATCCATTCAGCTACTAGTTTAAGATGGATCTCTTTTTTCGATTCATCTAATTATACTATATTTAATTTTTATTTCCCATTTTTCATGTAATACCAATCCGTCAGTTTATGAAGTAGTTCTTCTTTACCTACCCAGTTCCAGCCTACTCCACTTCCACCTGGGAATGGATCATCTGGGAAAACTCTTCTTTTTATAAAATCATCATACGCAACACCTTTAATTTCTACCTGCTCTGTTAGACACAGACTCATTTCATTAATACCTACTGGAGCTGTTTCTACATTGAAAGTATATACCCCATCTTTCGTCTTCATTGGCGTATACCATTTTTGTCCCCCATCAATGATCTTTTCTTGTCCATCCCAATATAAAGACTTAGTTGGTCTTTTACTATCAAATACATGGCCTGTTTTCTCCGAAAGATACATATTCTTTGGAGAAAAACTTGATGTAGAGCCTGTATTTGTCTTACGTTCTAAATCTTGTTTAGATTTTAATCCTTCATCTGCGAACGGATATTGTGCTGTTGCTGCTGTAAATACACCAGGATAATTTGCATTCCAATCATTTTTATATGTTCCATTTACTTCATACGAAAATCCATATCCAGAATGTAACTTAGACGGCAATAACTTATCAATACTGCCACTTAATGTTTCATAATACATTTCTCCAACTGTATCATCTTTAGAAACACGCTCACTGACTGTTTCTACCACACCTTTTACGCTAGTTACACCACACATCCCTTTTTCATGTGATGGTGCATAGATAGCTGTTTTAATAGGATTATTTTTGTATGTGGTTTCTTCTATATCTATACGATTACCAGCAGGGTTAATTTCAGCCTGAATTGTTCCTTTCCCTTTATGTTGCCAGTCAAGGTTCAATGTTTTCTTTTCTCCCTCTGTTAGTCTTATCTTTTGTAAAGCCACTTGTTGCCCATTATGTTTTAACACCACAACTGTTTCAGGATTCACATATTTTTCTTCTAATCCATCTAACTTCTTAATTTTTTTCTTCTCTTTATCTAGCTTTTCTCTTGCCTTATCTAACCTACCCGCAGCGTTGTCTAGTCTATTCTCTTCCCATGAGCAGTCCCTATCATAATAGTGGTGATTTCCTTCCGCATCTATTTCATGAATAGGATCACGACGGCAATAACTTAAACTTGATTGAGCGCTATCTCTATCTGATTCAGAGCTATTTACTTCCTGCTGGGACTTATTAATATTATTGTTTACCGTCGCTCTATATTGATCACGTTCTGGTTTGAAGTTATCACGTGATACGTCTACTCTTGTTTTAATATTCTTTCCTTCTCTTGCTGTTTCTCCTTCAATTCGGTCAGCCGAAAAATCAATTTTATATTTATAATCTTCTTCATCACCCGGATCTGGGTTAGGTGTAACCTCTGTACCACAGTTACCATCCACATTAAAGTTTACGGTCTTCTCATTTGAATCCCTTTGAACAGCGTCAGTAACTTTAATTTTTGCAGTGTAACGACCACACATTTGCGGCTTCCAGCTTACATCTTCTTTAGTAAATTGTCCTGCATCGCCTTCATTTGGTTTCTGGTTATCTTTTTGCGGATTCGAACGTAAGTAATTCTCCTGATGATGCACTGTTTCGCCATCTTTTTCAATGTCTAGAATCCATTTCACACGATTCCTTTCCCCAGCAGCTGATTGATAAGGATTTACTGTTGTCCCATTAGGGTCTCTATCGTTATACCCTTTTCCCTTGCTGACATACTCAAAACCGTTAAATCTAAATTTTACAGGTATATCCTTTGTACCACTTGAAGCCTTGAAATCTTTTATTTCTGGCTTACTCGTTCGAACATACCACAAATTATATTTATTAGCGTTTCCTCCTGATCCAGCATATCCTCCGGATAAATACGCAATATCACGAATCCAATAAAAATCACCATATGCTTTACTTCCTTGATACTGCGATAGTCTATACTTTAGTATTTCTGCTAGAACAAACTCAGAATTCCCCCAATACTTACTTGCTATTATGTCATAATTAATTCTTTCCACTTCTGTTACCATTCGATCTCCTGCAGGAACTGAACCATTTAGGTATCCCTCATTAGCAATACGAACATAAGGTTCTGAGAAATCTTCATTTTGTGCTTTGTTTTCATTAGGATTATCCCAATTGAAAGAACCATTATATACGGCTGGATAATGTAAGTCACTCAAATATAGTGATTCCTTTGCTGCGTACCCACTTCCTGGACGATAAAACCTTCCAGGCATTTGCAGTTCCTTTGCTTTCATAAAGTTTTCTTCGTTCCCGTCAAAGAACGGAACATCATTGTTATTTGCATGAGCTAATGTAGGTAATAACAACAATGCTGATGTACAACTAATTAATAATTTTCTTTTTAATTTCATATCTTATCCCCCTAGAAAACAAAAAAGGACACACCTGTACCTTTGGTAGGTACGTAAGGTGTGTCCTTTACGTAATTATTATAAAAACATTCTATTATCATATTATGCGACTAATATTATCAAATTTCTCGCATAATAGCAATTTTATTTCTTTTCTACTTCAACATACATCATATGTTCCGCAGTTGAGTGTGCAATTCGGATTTTATGATTCTCTTTCTCAAGTACTTTCGTTTTTTGTGTATCTATTGCTTCCTGTAATTCATTATCTAAATTCAAACCACTTAATAATTTTGTCCACTCTTTAGTTAAAGATACTGTAGCTTTGTTGTTATCTAAGAATATAATTTTATAATTCCCTTCATTATCTGATTGAACAACAAATTGCGCTCCAATAGTACCTGCAGGAAGATACATGTTTTTATCTAGTAAAGATACATCATTACTAATCTCACTATACTTTAAATTTGTACCGAATCTTCCATTAATCTCTTTTATTATTCTTTGTGCTTCATTCGAAACTTGTTGCTTTACAACTGGCATTTTTTCTACTGCTTCAGGGTAATATTCTACATTCTCTGTCACTAAATTTGAATCCATTCCTGTAGGCAATTGGACTTCAGGCTTTGTTTCTGGTTTCTCTTCTGGTTTTGTCTCAGGCTTTGTTTCTGGCTTCACTTCTGGTTTTTCTTCTGGTTTCGTTTCAGGTTTTGGATCTGGCTTCACTTCTGGTTTTTCTTCTGGTTTCGTTTCAGGTTTTGGATCTGGCTTCACTTCTGGTTTTTCTTCTGGTTTTGTTTCAGGTTTTGGATCTGGCTTCACTTCTGGTTTTTCTTCTGGTTTCGTTTCAGGCTTTGGATCTGGCTTCACTTCTGGTTTTTCTTCTGGTTTTGTTTCAGGTTTCGGGTCTGGCTTCACTTCTGGTTTTTCTTCTGGTTTTGTTTCAGGTTTCGGGTCTGGCTTCACTTCTGGTTTTTCTTCTGGTTTTGTTTCAGGTTTCGGGTCTGGCTTCACTTCCGGTTTTTCTTCTGGTTTCGTTTCAGGTTTTGTTTCTTTTTCGATTACATTAATAGAGTTATATAGGAACTGACTGTATTGTTCACGAGTTACGTGCATTTGTGGAGAATACTTATTACTTCCTGTACCAGCTGTAACACCATTTTCCTCTAATGCATTAATTGCATTATATGCCCAAGAGTTTTTATCAACGTCTGTGAATGATGTTTTTGTAGTTGCTTTAAACTTAAATGCATTTGTAAGTACCTGTGCCATTTGTTCACGAGTTAAAATATCATCCGGACCATATTTCCCTTCACCATAACCACTTACAAGACCTGCTTTAGCAAGTGCTAAGATTTCTTTTTCGAACATGTGTCCTTTAATATCAGTAAATGGATTTTTGAAACTAGCATCTGCATCCGCTGGTTTTACATATGCATAAATCATACGAGCAACTTGTCCACGAGTTACATTGTCACCAAAACCAAACTGTCCATTTCCGTATCCTGCTACTACTTTACGGTTTGCTAAATCATAGATTGCTTTAGTAGACCAGTGATTTGCTGGAACATCATTGAATTTTAATGAATCTGTGTTATCAGCCTTTGCAGTAAATGCTCCTGCCCCTAAAAGTGATGTTCCCATAATTGTTAGTGCTGTTGCTGTTTTTAAAAATTTGTTAGCCATTGTTTGTTCCTCCAAATATATTAGTTTTTTTATAGATTCTCTTATTGTACCTAAATTGAACATAAAATCTAGATGTTTTAACATATTAATTAATTGATTAGCATTTTTTTATGACCGCTGTTCTATACGGAAAATATTACCATATAAAAATAGGCTTGTAAAATATTTTTATATATTTATTTTTAAATATATTTTTCTAGTAAAAAAACTATACTTTTCAGCATAGTCTTTTATAGTAAGAATCTTATAGATTTCACCTTCATTATTTAAAATATACTTGTCCCATTCCATCCTTACTTGCCCATATCGGAGCCTTTACACCTTCTACTCCAATTAGCTTAAATATGAAGAAATGGTGTTCTGCATTCACCTTGAAAGAGAGTGGCTGACCATGCTCTATGCGACCTTTCGTATACTCATACTTCCAGCCATCCATCTTTTCTTCTTTCATTTTTTTCTCTATTCCAGGGATTAAATCAACCCTTTTCCCATTGTTATCATATTGAAATCCACCCTTATTTTCTGCACTTTCTACCATATCAGAAGCAAAGTTATGTGCTTTCACCAACTGAATCCCATACAATACACCTTCAGGTAGAAGACTAATTAATAATAAAGAAAGTGTAAGGAATAGAGCTGTAGTTACTGTATTTTGCATTCTTTATACACCTACTCTTTTTCTATTATTTTACATTCCCACCAATTTGTTTTTCTTTTGCATTCGCATCGTAGATAATAATACTTCTTGCTTTACTCTTTATCGTTTCTTTTTTTTCATCAAATTGCTTAAAATAACTAGCAGCTTCTGCATCACCTTCAACAGCGATCATTGCTGGTTTTTCCTGTACAACATGAACAGAAAAATCACGTTTTGAAGCAGGATCTTTAAAATCTGCATTACTGTTATATGCTTTTTCAAATTCTTTTTCTGCTACTTCTCGGTCAACTGCTATCTCTTCCTCTGCACGGAGAGTACCTACTTTTACAGCCTTAGATAGAGCTATCTCGCCCCCTCTTTCTAAAGAAGATTTATTATCAGTATGTGTTGTATCCCCAATCACCATATCCGTAACAAAGAAAAGGCATCCAACAAATAATAGCAACGTACTTGCAGCTACAATAAATTTTTGCATTTTATATCATCCCTTCTTAATTTTCGATCTTTCGGAAACGAAATCCACTTAATATAGAGCTTTTCTTCTGGTTCAGCAATTCGTTTGGTAGTAATAACTCTGCTATCTTCTTCATTATTCCTTCTAACTCTCTATAATAGTTACGACTTGATAGTAACGTACTACTATTCAACTGTGCTTCAAATACATCCTCAATCCCATAAGGTGGTATAGCCGCTAATAACTTATGCCCTAAACATTCTTCCACTACCTCGTGTTTCAACAATGATGATGAAAATTTATTCCCAATTACTTTTGTTTTCTCTAATGCTAAGTAGGAAACTAACTTTCTTTCTTTTTGCGTAAGAGGATGTGCTATCTTTAGCATTTGATGAAGATCCGGCTCCGCTACAAAGAATATGTAATCCGCCATCTCGCATATCTCTTGGTATAAAGCTTTGTCCCAGTCATTACCTGCATCAATAATAGAAATAGGTGCTTCTTGGTTCCCCAACAAGACCTTAATAAAATGGTCAAAGTCCTGCTCTGTTTCATTTTTCAATTCTTGGTCCACAATCGGATTCTTTACGATAAAGTTTATCTTTCCTTGCTTCCACTTTGGAATCGATAATATATCGGATTCCTTCTGTAACATCTCTTTATAGCGCTGTAACATGAACTCGCTGCGATAATTTTCTGGTGCTTCTGTATAACCCTTTAATAGTGGATACGTATATCCCTCATCGTATAGATTCTCTATATAGTTCACATCAATCTGTAGTTCATTCAAATAGGCAGCTAGGAGATGTGAAACAAAAGTAGCTCCACTTCTCCTATTCATACTGGCCACAACAATTGTTTTCCTTGGAATTGCTATACCAATCTGCTTCTCATATACAGGTTCAAACGATAATTTATATTGCTTTTTAATTATTGGTGCTTTTACCGTTTCCTCTTGTACAGACTTACGTTTTTGTTTGTTTTTAAATATTTTTGACTTAGAGGCAGGTTCATCATTGCTTCCTTCCTCTAAGTCACTTGGCACTTCCTCTTCTTCCTCAGCAGGAATGTCCGGTAATTTCGTTTGTTGTGGTGCCTGACTTGCTCCAACAATCTCGGCTACATTCTTAATATCCGACTCCTGTAGCAACTGCGGGATAACTTTATTATCAATATCAATTCTACGAGAGTTGAAAATGTCATAGATACCTAGATAAATCAGTTTCGCCAAAAACTCATCATCATTTTCACGTTCTGTAAAAACTACAATACGAATATCTCGATTAAAACGTATATCCCTTAACTTCTGTAAGATAATTAATTCACGTTTATCTTCCTGTCCCGCATCAATATTTAATCGTTTGTCATTAATACATAGAATCTCGGGTTGTTCCGTATCTAGAATTTCATCTAGATATTTAATATGCATCACATCACTATCAGCCACTTCAAATCCCGCGCCAACAAAATCTTCTCGTAAATATGCCGTATATACAGTATCACTGATGGCCAATACAATTTTTTTGATCATGGTAGACCTCCTTTAACTTTTAGCGTTGGATTAAAATCATGTTTTCAATTGGAATTTGTGCCTGTTGATGAATCTTCCCAAAAATCTCATTGAGAATATACTCCACTTCAACTTGTTCCAATGATCGTGGTGCCTCAAAATCAGAATTAAGTTTTATTCGTATTTCCAGTCGATCTTGAATTTCATTTAATGGTGTATCGAGATAAAGAATTCTGTAGTATAAAACACCATCTTCAATGCTTTTTTGAATCATATCTCTTGTTTGATGAATAAATGTAACCTCTGCAAGCTCAATGAAAGGATTGTCTATCGTTACTCCGCTATTCCAAGTTAGATTCCAAATCTCACAATGTTCTTCCGCATGCACAACAACTCCATTTACTGAAGGCGTAATTGCAAAAAGACGATCTACAGGAACTTTAGTTAAAGTAGTGGTATCCCCATTTACTAGTTCCAATCCTTTTTCCAATCGTTCGTGTTCAAACGCGCATTCAGCGCCAGCAAATGCAATTTCGCAAAATACTTGTTCTAGTAATGGACGAATCCCCTCAAATGTTCGTATTGCAAATACACTAAATTCCTGTGTTTCATCTGTTCGAATGATTTCATATAATTCAAACTCAGATGCATTTACTAAAGCAAAAGGAATATCTTTAATAAGATTCGAATCAGTATATAGCTCTTCTGGAATGTGGGTTTCAGGATGATGTACAAACTCAAGGCATAGTTGATATCCTTTTAAAAATGCATTCTTGACTGCTGCTGGGAATAGAGTTTCAAAGCGCTTTACATTGTTCTTACATTTCTTTTCTTCAACTTCGTTATTAAACTCCCTTTCTTGTAGGATATTAGCTTTGTTACCTAACAATAAAAAGTAATGATTAATGATACGACTAATACTTTCTTCAAACGTTGAATTATCCTCACAATACTTTGCAAATCTCTCTTTACTCATGCTTACAATTTCATTCATAGTTCTGATTTCTCCCTTTCAAATGTTATTAATACATAAAAAAAGACACACCGATGGCAGGTTATGTGCCTTCGGTGTGTCCGTTTAGCTAAAGGATTGATCTATTAATTTGTATATTTCTCTTAGTGAATTTTGTTCATGTATTAGAATACATCTCTGAATTTTAAAAGTCAACAGTTTCAAAAAATCCTAATGCTAATATATTCACTTATATTTTTCTTATTTTTTATGTATCTAATCTAAAGAAAACAATATTTCAAATAAAACCTATAATTGGTTTAATTAGAAGTTGTACCGTAGATATCCTCTTACTTTTAATAATACGCCTTCGACTTCCTATCATTTCCATCCGAACGGGCTTTCCCCATAACAACCACACTTTTTTTAGCGTAACACTATCAGTATATCCAAGTTTAGGAGATTACTTGCAAAAACTTTAGAGTTTTTGCACCAAAACCTTGCAACCTTTATATACAGTCGGATTCACAAAACTACTTAGTACATAATTAACTCACATATTAATGTTATGTAAACAATTAAAGCTCATTCCAGAGAACTCATTCACATTAACATATCAATTGACATTAACATGTGATCAAATTCCCGCTGTTAAATGTTGATTTCATATCGACATTTAACAGCGTTAGCAACCTTATAAGAAACACTTCTAAATGACTAGCACCTACAGAACCCGCCCATACCCAGGCTTGCACCAGAGTTAAAAGCTAACAAAATATAATAAAACTTATAAACCAATAGATACTTCAGTGCATCAATAACCTCTATAACAAATCTCAATTATCTTTTTGATATATTTCACCTAAATAAACACTACTTCGATGGAGCTTCAAAATTCACTCTTAACTCTATGAAACTAAACCCTTTACAAGTTGTCCTTTTAGTTGATACAAAATTAACAGTAAGTATAGTATCATATTCAAATATCAATCTCTTGTTAATAGCATTATAGTTTCATGTTAATGTTACTGATAATAATATAGATATTCTTAACAGTATCACTCATTAACCTGTCTACATGTTAATTTCATTCTCTTTATTCACTTTGTTATTTGCACACATAATTAATCAATTAACACCGAAAAGGTATTGATCGACTTATTTAGATGATCAAAAGGAAGCATTAGTATATTTAACCTTCATATCAAAGCGGTTATTGAACATTCTATGTTGAAAGTGCCCCTTTATGGAAGACCACCATAGATACAGCAGGTGCCTATGGTTGTTTTAGTTGATAAGACATTAACAATGATAGGGGCTGTTCTTGTGTAACTTATTTCATATCAATGTCACGTTATATGTTAATGTCAACACAAACCCGAGATCCGATCCAGGGGCGGATGATTTTCACCTTTATTCAGAAACAAGATGTTTTATGTTAGATAAATAACGTCTTTAAGTTATTTAAAAGCTACCAGTATTAAATTAACTATGCAAATCCAACCAAGTATCCTATACCATATTAAAATACTCGTACATTTCACATTAATGGCAGCGTAGAGTGGGAATTAACTCTTACAGTTTATTTATCTTGATTCTGATCCTATATCGCTAAGTACATTTAAATTCACCAAATAATGCTGATGTAGTAGTATTATTACCTTTTTCTCTAGTTTTTATACATTATAATTTAAATTCCTTAGTTTAGTATGCTTGTTTTTCCATAGTATACTTTAATTATATCCTTATAACTTATTTACAAAACACCTATATTTCCTTATCATTAATATTAAGTGACATGATTTGTTAATCTCATGGCAACTATCATTAATCTTACTAACATAAAAGATAGGTGTTTTCATCGATAGAACATTACCATTTAGACACTTAGAGTTAACAGTAGTATCAACAAATCAAGCATATTACGTGTTAACAGTTAATGTTTTGTTAACAAACATTCGGTTACATGTTGATTTTATATTTCATGTCAATTACTGAACAGGTAGGGATTTACATGATTATTACCGAATTAATGCCTAACATGTCAATTTCAGTTTACATGTTAATTACAAATCGGGTGTTTATGAGTTGATTTTTAAGGAGGTAGTTACAGTGATTGACCAAAAAAACGAATCACAAGACCATCAAACTAATGATGATGACATATTAAATGATACTGTTTTTGAAAAAGCATGGCGAATAACTGAATTTTCTAAACTAGTCGGGCGTCATCATAATACTGTTTATAATTGGTTCAACATTCTAGAGGAAAAAGGGCTTCACGAAACTTTAAGAACCCAAAACACAAACGAAAAACTCTATAATACGTTAGATCTTGAAATTGCTCTATTTATAAAACAAAAAAGAGATGAAAAATGGTCTTTAGATGCCATTATTGACCTTTTACCACACCAGTTTGATTTAAGACCAGTTTCACCAGAGAATCAAACAAATGAAGTATCTACCGAATTAAACCTTCAAGCCGCAGCAGAAATTATCGAAAAAATGGTAACTAAGCAGTTAGAAGAAAAAATAAAACATATTGAATCTCATTATGAAGAAAGGGTTGAAAATATACTAAAACAGTTACCACAACCAGAAGATGTAGAAACCATAAAATTACGCCAACGCCAAGATCGACTGGATAATTTCATTATTGAGCATAGAGCACGTCAGGAATTAAGAAAACAGGCAGAAAGCCTGTGGAATAGTAAACCTGAAGAAGAGCGTACTAGAAAAGTAGGGTGGTTTAAAAAAGAGGAAGATTTGGGTAGAAAACAACTCTTCATTGAGCAGTACATACAGGATAATATTATTGATTATATAAAATCTCTTATGAATACTGTGGAATAACAAAAAAGTCTGGATCTTTATCCAGACTTTTTCTTTATTTTGTAGTACCGAACATCTTATCTGGATCTAGGAAATCCGCAAATTCATCATCTTCATTTGCTCCAGCATCTTTATTTTCTTCATCACTACCCATATCAATAAAATCTCCAAATGCAAAGCCTAAGTCGTCATCATCATCTACATTCTCTATTGTACTAATTTGAGACTTTGTGTACTGAATTTGGCTTTGTCTTTCTTTAAACTCATTAAATTCTTCAACTAAACCTTTAGATAACCTTGATGGTAATGCATCAGTTTTATAGAACGTATATACACTTCCTAAGAAATCATTCTTACTTACTAAATACCCGTTAAAAACGGTACCATTTATAGGTAGATTATTTGAAACTTCTACTTTAGCATCATCCATAAAGGAATCATCAATGTTTTTTTGCTCATCTAAGATAGCCAGCATGCCAAAATGATGTACTCTTGACGCTTCAACAGAACCATCGTTATTTTTCTTCATCAAATCAATTGGAGGATGGAATGAGCTTCCTCTTAATGACTCTTGGAACATCTCTATAATTGCATGGCTATTTTCTATCTGGTTCATATTGCGTGAAACCTTATTAATAACTAAACAGCCCGTTTTCTCAAGTAAAATACGTTTAAAGTCTTGAGAATCAAGTATTACAGATGTACCAGATCCATTGGCAGCAGTATTTAACTCATGAATAATCTCACTAATGCGTTGATTTGCATAGTCTCGCGAATTGGCAATACCTTTTTTCTCATTTTCATTTAATTCCTTAAATTCATCATAAAAGTGCTGGTTATCAGCAAATACTACAAATGCTACACCTTTTGATTTATCATTTGCTAATTTCCAAATCTCCTGTGAAAATTTATTTACTTGTCGTAATACATCTGGCCCATCTGCTCGGACAGGCAGTGTTACAACGATCCCCATTTTTATAAAGTCTTTGCGTTCAATAGCATTTTCAAAGGCGATTCTCGTAAATTTCGCTTGATTTGCTTTTATTTCAGCCATTGGGTATTGCTGTGCAACTTTTTGTAATTCTTGTCTAATTACTGGCTTATTATGAAAAGCCGAAAACTCTTCAATGGCCTTAATGATTGTAGAAGTTCCTGTGCCTCCACCAAGTCCTGCAAAAAACAAAACAAGTTCATCAGATGGTCTTACACGTTCAGTTATAAATTCTTTTAATTTTTCTTTTGCGTCATCATTTGAATCAAGAACCTTTACCGCACGCTCAGGGTTTTTACCTAAACCACCTAATTTAAGTGAAACTTGATTGCTTTTTGGTACATTTTTTAGTTCGGCTAGATCCCCATCATTACTATTTAGCGCTAAGCAGTTATATACTGCTGTTCCGTCTGTATGTTTATATTCCGCAAATTTATCTACCATTCTAGTACCAGCTTGACCAAAACCAATCATCGTCATTTTAACTGCTACTTCATTCTTCAAAAAGTTCTTTGCCATTATTTTATCTCTCCTTATTCACTTTTTTTTCTTTTCCCTAATTCAATAAGTACTTGTTGTCCTCTATAAGTTAAGATTAGAAATTTATATGGGTGCATAGTCTTTTCATAAATTAAAGACATTGATGATAATGTACTCACACTTATTTCAGCCGAACGCCTTGATATATTTGTACGTTCAACTTCTAATGAATAAGATTTTCCTTTTGTTTTCTTTACTCTCCTGTCTATAACTACATTTTCCACTATTTCATTAATGGATATGCCCCTCATATATGTTGTCTCTTGAAATTGTTTGTTTACTACGTTTCCTATGTATAGAAATACACTGTATAGTATCTCGTCTTGTTCAAGAATATCAGCAAACATGTTTACTACTTCATCTGCAAACTTGATTGTTTGATATTTTTCACTTAAAACCTCGTTCAAGTTGTCCCCCCCTTAAAGCATTGGTTAATTATTCCTAGAAACATAGTACATCATTATACGTCGTATATCAAGTCATTCTATATAAAACTTATATACAAAACTTATATATAGAACTTATAAGTCTCTTAATAAAAGAAATCCGTATTTTACATAGGTTTTTATATACGATGTATATATAAAGTGTATATATGATATATCAATCTCACACTTCATGTAATTCACATTTTAACAAGGATTGATTTACTATCATGACTACATGAAATGAACATATCAAAAAATAGCTCTATTTTATTAACATAAAACTTATAAATTATCAATCCAAAACCTTGTGCGTTTTATATATACACTTTGTATATACAGTGTACATTAAAGGCTATATATATCAACGAATTACATTCTTATATATATTAATTTCACATCAACACTACATAGTAAGCGGTACATGTAAGTTGTGTGTATAAGAATTATATGTACCACTTATATAATAATGAGGGAAAAATTATGTATTTTAATAATTAACATTGCACTCATCTATTTATATTGATTAAAAGCTTCCATTAAGTTTCTATAAAAATTCATACTTCATTTTCCCTTCATTAACAATTTGCTTTTACATGATTCATCTCTTGTTAGAAAGGGGATTGTTAATGTTATGTTAATGCATTTCTTCACTTAACTAAACTCTTTTATTAATTCGCACAACTGTGTATGCAGTAAAAACAAGGGTGCTGCATGTGAATCCAATTTCTTATCAATTTCAGTCATTCCTAAAAATCTATTAGGGAAGATTGTTAATTTCATATCCACAAAATTACTCAATCATTTTAAACACTTTGTAGTTTAAAATGATTGAGTAGTTTACTTCGATCGTTCTGACATTTTCACTCCATTATTTTCATATGAACAAAAGACGGTATCTCAAAGTTTATTATGTAGTTTTATGGTTTAGTGAATGGGGATCTATATTAAGGTAAAGAGCCCATGGACGTATTTATACCATGCCGTTGATTCAGAAAGAAATAACATTAATTTTCATCTAAGTAAATTGATGATTCAACACAAAAGGTAAACCCTAAAAAAAATTGAATCTCGCACTGAACCAGTAATAGAAGTAGACACTCAATCACAAAAAAGAAATTAATAATCTAATAACGAGGAAAGAAAATCACTCTTTGTTATCAAAATCCTTTTTATAATTCTTGAATAATTTCAATCCATAAAAATCTTAATATTCCTATCTACGTCTTGTTAGGGCGGCATAACATCACTTTATTAGTGATTTTTCTTTTGAATGCTTGTTAGGTATCTAGCAGTAGCCCGTCCTAACAATCAGAACAATCTCGTAAATCCCATTAAATCAATAATTTTCTACAGATTTATAAAGCAAGTTATCATCCCAACTTTGGAGTACAAGAGTAGGTATCTATAGAAGACAAATCCTCTCATTCATTTTTTCTTGTTTTACAACCAATATTTAGATGTACTAGTATATATAAAATGATACTTATTTAGTTTTAGTTTAATTTAACATGCGAGGTGTATATAGTGTTTAAAAAAGTGTATAAATATAAACGGCCAGGTACCCAAAAATATTTTCATCTAAAAGAAGCAGACATATTTGTTTTTACAGTTTTATATTACAAAAGAGCCCTTACAACACGTCAAATCACTACGTTATATAGTGCATTTGAGGGGAGGGCATGTTCAGAAGCAAGCGTATTTACAAAACTCGATCGATACTCCCAATATGGTGCTATCCTAACTAAAAAAATAGATAAAAGGGATGACAGTATAACAAAACGCGCTTTATTTTCCTTGAAAGAGAAAATAATTGAATTCTTAAAAGAGATAGGGAAGCTCCCATCTGGTGCTTCAAAAAAAAGATATTCACGTATAAATTCACTTCACACTTTATGTTCACGTGAGGTTCTTGTTCGTACTCTACTAGCTACTACAGAGAAGACACAAAACAATGGGATATTATATAAATTAGATATCCGCTCTTATTACCTGAAGAAAAATATGAAAATTGAGGATGGCCAGTTACCGGTGATACCTGATGAACACATTTCATATCAAGATAAAAATATCTATATTGAAATGGATATGTGTACAGAAACTAATTCTACCTTGGTTGAAAAAGTAGGGAAGTATGTAGAATATGCTCAAAAAACGAAGGACAATGTTTCAGTTATTTTTGTCATGTACGACAAATCAATGTTCCTTGCAGAAGAAGCAGAACCACCATACGTACGTATGAAGAATCTATTATTTTCTATGAGGGAGTATCACGAACTTTTAATGACAATACCTAATCTAAATATGTACGTCTGCTCACTTAAAGATGCTGGAGACGTTATTTCAGATATCATTCTTGGAAAAGATGACAACCAAAATTTCGAACAAGATATTCTTGTGCCTTTATCTCAACGTACAGTAGGAGATGCTGAATGGCGTTATGCATTTGTTGAGAACGTACAAATATTTAAGGAACCAATAGATGGCGGTCTACGTCGAACTTATAGGCGAGACAAAGACGTTATACAAGATTTCTTCTTTGTTTTTGGGAACGAAAATGATTATCGAATGATCGCTAGATTAGATGATGTCGTGTTTTCAAGAAGAGAAGGGGATGACGGTGTTCCACTTGTAGTTATCTATCCTAAACGTGAAAAGCCCAGAGATATTCTTCTGATGGACACTTATGAAAATGTACGACTGCTATCAATCCAAAATGAAAGTATCCATATAGACATGGATGAACAGATCATGGTACGTACTGCAAATAACGTTCATCCGAAAAGACGTAAACTTGTTGAGTTATATTAATCTATTATTTTTTATATAACACTATATAATTTTATTGATTTTCATTATTTAAGGTGGTAGAATAACGTTTGAACATATAGTTAAAACTACAATCAAATCAGAACATATGAATTAAGGCAAGCGACACACGCTGTTTTTACAGTGGGTGTCGCTTGCCTTTTTTTATTTGGAGAAAGGTGGAAAATGAAAATGAATTTGCAATTTACAACTGCATCAACAGCCAATGGGGGAGTGCTTTCTGTGAGAGAAGCATTAGCAAATCCAGAACTAGTACTTGAACATATTACAGAAGAAGGTGCGGAGTTCAGCGTTTCACTACAAGATATTCAAATACCTGGTAA
Source organism: Bacillus sp. FDAARGOS_1420 (assembly GCF_019344915.1). Taxonomy (NCBI): domain Bacteria; kingdom Bacillati; phylum Bacillota; class Bacilli; order Caryophanales; family Bacillaceae; genus Bacillus; species Bacillus sp. FDAARGOS_1420. The sequence goes on from NZ_JAHWJB010000003.1 coordinate 28,646, forward strand.
GCCTAATTATTATTGGTACGACGTATTGATTGAAACTGCAGCTGCTAAGAAAATAGAAGTGAATATTGCTGTACTTTCTCAAGAAGAATATGACAAGCTTTGTGAAAAATCTAGTATCGACCTATATTTAAAACAGACTGAAGATGCAGCAATGTTCTTTCTAGAAAAGTCAAAAGAGCGATTTAATCCAGAGTTACAAGATCGTTTTACATTCCGCCATAAAGCTCAGCTGTTTCTGTAAGGAATAGGTGAGCCTTTATGAATACGTTTAAGCAAAGGTTGCCTTTATTTACAACTATTACACTAATTAGCGCATTTATTATTTCTTTTGGAGTCGGTTTAATAAACTATATAAAGTTACTATACTATGCATTTGAACTACCGTCTTATCCTATAGAAATTACATATGTACCACTTATCTTAATGTTCTTCTCTTTATTTCTAGGAGAATTTAGTTTTCGTTTCTACAGCCGTATTCCAGCTTTACATGTGAAAAATGGGAAACTTTTCATTCTAATTGCTTCACACATCGCAGTTGATATCCACTTCTTATGGTTTGCGACTGCTCCTATCCATGCAAAGGTTATCCCTTATCTCACGGATAAAGCAACGCATGTTAATTTTGGTGAATATCAGGCAGTAGGCCATGTATTAACGGGGAATTTCCACACATTAACCATGATATTTGTGTTTTTACCTACTGTATTTATGATCTTGTTTACTCTTTGGTATAGCGGGCATATTGTTCGTTACCGGGAAGAAATTTTAAAATGGGTACAAAAATATGAGTACAAAAACCACAAGTTACAAAAATGGTTTAATAGTCAGGAACAACAAATATATCCTCATGTAGAAATTGGTCCTCATATTGAGCATAAAGAAATGGTTCGTATCAAAGGGAAAGATAGAACATTAAATGGAATCATTATTGGTCCAATTGGTTCTGGTAAAACATCTAGTTTAATCATTCCAATGATTAATCAAGATTTACACTGGATGGTACGTTTCATTAATAAGTTCGAGAATGCTTATAAAAAAAATGATTATGATACGGAAGAAGTAAAAGGGACGTTTTTAAATGGTATCACTGTTATTGAACCGAGTAATGATTTATGTCAAAAAGTATTTAAGTTAGTACAAGCACACAAAATTCCTGAAAGCTCGGTTTACTATATTGATCCAACTAACCCTGATACAAAAAACATAAACATTCTGCGTGGACCAGTTGATAAAGTAGCAGAGGTTTTCGCAATGGTTATTCAAGGTTTATCTGAATCCAACAATGCATTCTTTGAACAAGCACAGCGTAACCATCTTAAGCAACATATCTATTTATTAAAGCTGCACAACCCGCAAAAAGATGTAACCTTCGACGACTTGATAGAGATGTATGATGATGTAGAACGTGTCCATCGTATGCATAAACTGTTAAAAGTACAGGTGGAAAAGTTATACGATTTTGTTCAAACTGGCGCTGCTTCGCGGGACCAGAACAACGAATATAAAATTATAAAAGGGATAGATGAGTGGTTTGATAATACAATTCGAGAAAAAACAGATTCTCAAGGCGAACCTGCGGTTTATAAAAAAGGGAAATACCGCGGGCACCCCATGCATTATGATAGAGAAGAAGAATATGTAAAAGGATTACGTAATATTTTAAAAGACCTTGCTTCGAACGTACTAATACGACGAGTTTTATTTGGTAAATCCGATTTCGATTTTGATGTACATTTAGAACAAGGTGGAATTTTATTAGTAAATACGGCAAAAGGGGAATTGGCAGACCTTTCTAATGTATTAGGAAAATTCGTCTTACTTAGTATACAGAATGCTGTATTCCGTAGAGAACCAAACATTTCACCATACCACCATATAATTGTCGATGAATTCCCAGATTACGTTGTCCGCCCGTTTAAAGAATTCCCTGCACAATCTCGTAAATATAAAGTAATCCTGACAATTGCAAGCCAAACACTATCTCAATTAGCTCTCGATTTCACAGAGCAGTACATGTTTACCTTGCTGGGCTCATTCCGTAACAAAATGATATTTGGAGATGTTACGCCATATGATGCAAAGATTTTCTCTGACATGTTTGGCGAAAAAGAGGAATTTAAAGAATCTGAATCTGAACAAGGCATTTCTCCTATGCAAGAGAATCCCGTTAGTCGTTTAGGATCAACCTATCAAAAAACAAAAGAAGTGGTTATGTCGCCAGGGGATATTATGGCACAAGGTGCATTTATTTGTGCTGCTCGTATCGTACAAGATAATCATGTGCAGCCTGTACAACAAATCACAAGTAATTTTGTACCTAAAGAAGAGTTTGCTAAAGCGATTATTCAAGTTGACGAAAAACTAGGGCAATATTGGGGAAATGAGCGTCTCATTCTAATTAAGGAATCTATTACTAAAGCAAATCCAATGAAGCACGTAGATGCAGAGAATATGAAAACAATAGAACCATTACCACCTATACAGAATGATACGATGGAGCAGAACAATTCTATAGGAACAGACGAGGGACAACAGCACATTGTCTCATTGGATAATTATAAGGAGAATAAATCTGAACCTGAAACAAAAGAAGTCGAAGATATAGTTGTATCAAATACATCCATTGCTAATGAACAACAGACAAGCCACAACGAGAAAGATGAAGAGGACACTTCTCTATATGAAGAGATTAAAAGCTTCGTAATTGAATCACAGCAAGTCTCGCCATCCCTGCTGCAAAGAAAATTTAGGATTGGCTATATGAAGACAGCGCGATTAATTGAGAAGTTAGAACAAAATCTAGTTGTCAGCTCCTATACAGGAAAAGAACCTCGTGAAGTTCTAATTTCAAAAGACAATAGTAGTCCACTGTCGCCAGAGGCGTCTGATATAAATTCTACCGTCTTGTACAAAACAAATTCCGATAAAAGTATTCCTCAAGAAGTAGCCATTCCAAGCGAAGACAAGGAGGCCGCGCTTGTAGAGACAAGCTTTTTTAAAGATATCTTATATGATGATGTTGTAATTTTTGTGAAGCAATCCAGGGCGACTTCCCTATCGGCATTGCAGGATAAATTTAATATTGGTTCTACACGTGCCTCACGCTTACTAGATGCCTTACAACGTTATGGAGTCTTAAATGACATAGACATGCAACAAAAGTTGGAATGTGTAACACCTGAAATACATGAAGAGGTAGTTGAAGAAATAATCAAGGAAGTAATTGAGCTAAAGCCAGAGGATATAGTAGATTCCTATGAAATAGATATGGATGTGGCCGAACTTAACAAAGGTTTATCCATTTCTATAATAGAACAAGAGTGGAACACAGATGCTTCAATTGAGACGGAGCTTTCAATTAAAACCGAACCATTCCAAGAGGAGTTACAAGAAGAAGTAAATACACTGCAAATGGCGGAAGAATCAGAAACAGATATTGGTGACAAGCTGATTCCAGTTATAGAAGCAGTAGATTTTACAGAAGAAAACAAACTTGATGCAGATGTAGCAAAAGTCTACGAATCAATTAGTACTACTGTCTATAAAAACTTAGAAAAAAATAGGCTAGGGAATCCTAAAAATAATGAAGAGCAACGAGAGTATAGCCCTATGACCTATAAAGAACGTCAAGAACTTCTAAAAACTCAACAGAAAAATAAGTATAGTGAAACGCAGCCACTGTCATATAGAAATGAACAACCTAAGAAAAATGCATCTAACGTGATGAGCAAAGAATTAGACGAGTTTTTTAATTGATAATTTAATAGAACCAATACTACCTAAAATATGATAAAATAAAACTAATATATATGTAAAAAATATACACAAATTGAAATTAATAACAGGAGGGCCGATGGATATCAAAAAATCTAAGGATTTATTGTATTGTACCTTAATTTTTATAGGCATAGTTTTACTTTTGAGGTTCTTTGAATATTTGTTTAATATTACAATATATACTCAAATGAGTGATTCTTTTATAATAACTCTGATTTTTTTGATAATATTTTTTCTTCCTAAAAAGGTAAGGCAGTATATGCTACAAAAAATTCATTGGTCGTTTTTTGCCGACTTTAAAAATTACTTATATGTATTTGGTGGATATATCATAATATTTGTTTTATCACAGACAGGGAATTTAATCGTTATAAAAGATCAAGCAATAGATACCGAGACAATACAGATTACATCCATGTCCCACATAGCTATAGTTATTTTAGGCGTGGTTATTATGACACCATTTTGGGAAGAGATGTTTTTTAAAAGAATCGTATTAGATACATTAGAGTGTTACATTCCATTTTGGCTTAGTGTCTGCATAGTATCCATTATTTTTGCCTCATTACATAGTATGCCAATGGAGTATCGTATTTTTCCATTTATATTGAGTGTTGTAACTAGTTTTATATATAAAAAAACAAATTCATTATTAGCACCATTTTTTATCCACTGTCTATGGAACTTAACCAGTATTATTTGAAAGAGCCCTTTTTACAAAGGGCTTTCTTTTAAACTGGTACTCTTTCAAGAGTTGTAATTCTCTTATTTACTGTTTCGTCAGAAATAAGCTGTCCAATTGGATTATATGTTTTAACTCTTATACGATAATCTTTTACTACAGAATACTCTTTGAATTTACGGCTTGATGAATTCACTTTAGAGCCTCCAAGTTTAACCGTAGCTCCTCTATATGAAAATGATATCTCTCCTGAAAGTGTCGAAGTACTACTTAATGTAACAGTTCCCTTATACGTTCTAGAAACTAAGGATTCAGAAACGATACTACTTTTATACTGATTACAAGTAGCACATAAAAGTTTTGGTTCTTGAACACCGAAATTTGCTGGATTTAATACAGCATTTTCATCTAAAATTTCAATTTCATATGTGTTTTGAGGTTCCATTTCAGCTGAAGCAGACGGGGTAAATCCTACTAAAATAGGTATTGCCAGTAATGAAGTTGAAAGACTTGTTATAATACTTTTCTTTAACAATTAAATCATCCTCCTTTATTATCATTCTACTAAAAAATAACATATTTGTATTAATAATGGAATATTTTGTTAGTATTTTATATATAGAGATCGATTGGTAAGTATTGGTACAGTGTGGATTGTTACTGTTTTTTTATTCCTCTACTTAATGTACTTGTATTATAGATTTAATAATATTTCTACTTACAATTTTTCTATTAAACTCATATTAATTTTATACTTGCAAAATTTTCGAAATACCATTATATTTGTATTAATAACTATATAAATGAAACATAACTTACGTGAAGGACACACCTTACGTACCATTCCAACGGTACAGGTGTGTCCTTTTTTACGTTCTAGGAGGAAAAATAGGATGACAGTAGAGAAAGAAACAACACACGTTGCAGAAGAACTAGGAATGGCTTTTGAACAAGAATTCACAGCAGGGGACACACCCGTAGAAACAAACTTCAACCAATTTGAACGAGTACGTGAGCATGAATTAGAAGAGTTAGCTCGTATGAAACGGGAACGTATTATAGGTAAAGGCTTAATTACAGTAGTCTCTGAAAAGTTGTTCCCAACTAAAAATGGTAAATCAGAACGCATACCCGTACTTACGATGCAAATTGGTACCCATACAACTGCATATTGCCCTATTACAGAGGCAGGGATAACAATTCCTAAAAATCCTCAATGGCTAGTTGGTAAAACAAAACCTGTTATCATTGAGCATTTCCAAAAGACAGAGGAAGGAAACTTTGCCGTTGTATCAATCACAGCAGGAGAGCTCGCATTACAAAAAAGATTATATGATGAAGTAACCTCACAAGGTGGGAACAAAGTATACACAGGAACAGTTTCAGGTCATATCCCAACTGCACAAACCGTTCTGGTTGAAGTCCATGGTGTAACTATAGGGGTAAGGTACTCACATTGGTCACATTCATTTGTACGTCCGGAGGATATTATTATTGGTGATGTTGTAGAGCTCATTATCGATAAAGTAGTAGAAAAGAACGGCCGCTATGAATTTAGAGGAAATAAAAAGAAACTAGAAACAGATCCAATGGAAAAGCTACTAGAGCTTAATAAACGACGTGACCGTTTTGTAGGTAAAATTGTAGGTGTAGATGCCATTGCTGGTATTTTCGTAGAAGTTGCACCTGGTATTCAGTTCAAAGGATTAAAAAGCCGTAATCTTGCCAATCCAACTGCACACGATGCAACTAACCAAACCATTGTTACATGCGAGCTGCTTAACATTGATGCGAAAAATAGAAAAGGTACTGTACGTATCTTGAATTATCCGCAGGGCCAAAGTAAAAAATCTAATTCACCAATTTACCAATTTTAATGAATGACTATGCGTACAATAGAGAATCAAATGTCATCATATCTCCCTTCCATTCCACATTTATCAAGTGAGGACGTACAGGGACTTCAGGTATATCGAATACATAATCTTGATAAAACCTATGTATTCCATTCCTATGACGAATTAGTTACGTTTAAGCAGCGTTTAACAGAAGAACAGCATGCAATACTAACTTTCATCGGTATTCATACATCTGTTCGTTTTAATCATTTATTATATCTATTCAAAGATAAGTTTTCGCGTAAGAGAATTAATGATGCACTTCAAGGACTACTTTACTATCGTCTCATTGAAAAATGGCAAGTAGAGATTTTTGATATGGAAATTCTTGAGGAGGCTTATACGTTATCCGATAATGGGTTTAAGCTCTTAAAGTACTGGCAAGGACATATGTTTTACTTTGCTCCGGAGCGCCTTGATAATCACGGCAAATACGTTCACCTACGTTATTGGCATGATATAGACTTACTCTGCCATCTACGCTATGCTCCGTCCTTTGTGGGGCATATTATGCATCCATCTATAAGTAAAGGGGTTTTCACCCCTCCTTTAAGTTTTGTAGTAAGCGGTGGAGAAGATCGTAAATTTAATTTTGTTGTATACTCCACCTTATTATCAGATACAAAGGATCGATTAAAGCGGATTATCGCTAGATGGAAGACTTTTGTAGAGTCCGGGAAAGATGTTATTATGCAAGATTTAGGGAATAATCCTACAATCTTAGTTGTTTATGTTTCTACTGAAAAACAGGCAAAGCAAATTAATAATGATCTACTACTTGATTTAATTCCTGGTAAAGTATTGCTATGTATAGGAGAAACCTTACATTCTCAAGGATTACAACATGCTTTTTATCAGCCTCTTGCAGAAGGGGAGATTAAACAATTAAATACAAAGCTATTCGCAACAAACTAAGCCATCCTTACAAGCTATTGCTTTCTTTTAAAGGGTGGCTTGTTTACTTTTACAAATAGAGATGATTTGCGTGTTTTATCACTTGAAATCATCAAAAACCACGATGTTATCGGTATAGAAGATTTGCAAGTATCGAATATACTAAAGAATCATAAGTTAGTAAAAGCAATTAGTGAGGTATCATGGTCACAGTTTTGAACCATGTTGGAATATAAAGCAAAATGGTACAGCAAACAAGTCATTGTCGTATCGAAAACATTTGCTTCAAACCAATTATGCTCTTGTTGTGGATATCAAAACAAAGACGTTAAAAACCTAAACCTACGTAAATGGGACTGCCCTTCTTGTAGTACACATCATGATAGAGATATTAACGCAAGTATCAATCTAAAGAATAAAGAAATAAAGCTTCTAACCGCAAGGACTGTGGGGATAGCCTACTAATAAATTAGAGTTCGATAGAACTCTTTACTTAGGAATCCTCCACTTTTAAACGAAGTGAAAGTGGGGGTAGTTCAATGCTTTGTATTCGCTGCTTAAACTCTTTCGGTAAACAGTTATTTTCTTTTTTAAACAACTTATAAAACTGTGACATGTTTGCAATTCCAACTTCGCATCCGATATCTGTAATACTAAGGTCACTTGTTATTAATAAACTTTCAGCTTGTTTGATGCGCTTATAATTCACATAATCTAAAAAGGAAATACCCATAATTCTTTTAAAGTATTTGATGAAATAATGATAGCTTAAATTTATCAATGCACATGCTTTGGTTACGGTTATCTTTTCTCCTAAATGATCTTCTACATAATCAAGTACTGGTTTTAAACGAGCAAAGTCGTCTTGTTCACTATAATTTAATATGTTATGTGTGTCGTTTCTTACTAGTAATAAAAGTAATTTCTTAATGGCAGCACTAATTGCGATTTCATATCCGTTCATTTTCATTTTTGATTCTGTAAAGATTTCTGTAATAAGAACATAAGCCTCATGTTTCACCACTTCATTTTGTTTAAAAATATAGTTTAACTCATTTAAGGATTTTGTTTGTTCTGAAAAGCAATGTAAATATTGTATAATGCTCCGGTCAAAGTGTTGTTTTAAATTTACTTGAAACACAACGTAGTGTAACGAACCTGCAGAAGGTTTATGTGACCGATGCAACTCAGATTTCCCAAAAATAAAAACATCTCCAGGGCCAAGAACAATATACTTATCTTTATTTTGTATGCCTAAATCTCCTTCTATAATTGCTAGAAACTCAATCTCTTCATGATAATGCCAAGGGGCACTCTCAATTTGATTATTATAAGAGGTTTCCATAACAATGTCCCATACCTTTAAAAATAGTAATGGATTTTGATAAATAACCTTTTCTTCAATTGCTTCAGCAAGCTTATTACAAATCCCTTCTGACATAGACGTTTACACCTCCTCATTAGCAATATAACACCTTTATCAAAATGCGATAAGTAAGTTGCCTTATTTCTTATAGAAAAAGGCAACTTTTGATAAAAACATAACGATATATAGCATATTTTTTCAGTAAAAAAATTTCTATAATAATTTCAAATCAAGCAAAAGGAGGATATGATAGTGAATATTTTAAAAGTAGGTGTTATTGGCTGCGGAAGCATCGCGCAGTATCGTCATTTACCAGAATACGAAGCAAACCCATATGTACAGGTTGTGGCTGTTTGTGACAGTAATAAAAAGCGCGCAAAAGAAGTTGCCAATAAGTATGGTGTAAATATGTACACTGACTATAACGAGCTTATCAATTGTGAAGAGTTAGATGCAGTGAGTGTATGTACACCAAATGATTTACATGCATCAATTTCTATCGTTGCTTTACAATCAGGTATCCATGTACTATGTGAAAAGCCAATGGCGACGTCAAAAAAAGATGCGAAAATGATGATTGAAGCTGCTGAAAAAAGTGGTACAAAGTTAATGATTGGTCATAACCAGCGATTTGTTACTTCTCACCAAAAGGCAAAACAATTGATTGAAAATGGAGAAATCGGAAAAATATATAGCTTCCGTACAGCATTTGGTCATAGTGGTCCTGAAAATTGGAGTGTAGATGGAAAAGAGAGCTGGTTCTTTAAAAAAGATGAAGCGTTTCTTGGTGCAATGGGTGATTTAGGTGTGCATAAAGCGGATTTAATTCGTTATATTCTTAATGAAGAAATTACAGAAGTTGGTGCCTTTGTTGAGACGAGCGCAAAAACATTTTCAAATGTAGATGATTGTGCTGTATGTATGTTGAAAAGCGAAAGTGGCATTATCGGAACACTTGCAGCAAGTTGGTCTTACGTTAGCAAAGAAGATAATTCAACAATTATTTATGGTGAAAAGGCCATTCTTCGACTAGAAGATGATCCGAATTACTCACTCATTCTTCAATATAAAAATGGTGTAGTTGTAAAATATGAGCTTGATAAAATTCAATCGAATGCTGCAGTTGGTCAAAGTAATTCACATATAATTGAGCAGTTTGTAGAGTCTATCCTTTCTGATAAAGAGCCGTTAATTAATGGTGTAGAAGGAATGAAATCGTTGGAAGTCATTTTAGCAGCCATACAATCAAGTGAAACAAAAAAAATTGTTACAATTCCATTATGAGAAAAGGTGAAGACATGAAGAAACTACGCATTGGAATAATAGGGGCCGGAGGAATTGCACAAGGTCGCCATATCCCTGCATTTGTAAAGTTACATCAATATTGTACGATTACGGCTATACATGATAGAAACATAGAACACGCAAAACAAATCGCTGAAACATATAACATTCCTTATGTATTTGAAACGTATGAAGAAGTCTTTAAAGAAGTTGATGCTGTTTGTATTTGTACACCTAATAAGTTTCATGCTGAGATTTCTATCGCAGCATTACAAGCAGGGAAACATGTATTATGCGAAAAACCGATGGCTTTAGCAGCGGCAGAATGCGAAAAAATGATAGAATCTGCAAAAAACAACGGTAAAAAACTTGCTATCGCTTATCATTATCGTTACATGAAAGAGTCGCAAGTTGCAAAACAAATGATGATAGGTGAGATTGGCACACCTCTTGTTGTTCGTGTAAAAGCACTCCGTCGTCGAAAAGTACCAGGCTGGGGCGTTTTCACAAATAAAGAATTACAAGGCGGAGGAAGTTTAATAGATTACGGTTGTCACCTTCTTGATTTAGCACTTTGGTTAATTGGAAATCCAAAACAAACAGAAGTCATTGGTAGTGTCTATAATGCCGTTAGTAAGCAACCAAATCAAGTAAATATGTGGGGAGAATATGATTATAAAACGTTTCAAGTTGATGATCATGTTACCGCATATATAAAGTTTGAAAATGGGGCATCATTGTTATTTGAAACTTCTTGGGCAGCAAATATTAAAAATGATGAAGAACATGTGAGTATTTCCGGAGTAAACGGTGGAATAAATGTTTTTCCAATTGAATTATATACAATAAAACATAATATGATATTAAATAGTGAACCAGTTTGGATAGCAAATAACGGCGATCCTGGAATTTTGCAAGCAGAAAACTTTGTAAAAGCTTGCTTATACGATGAAGAATTAATTGTAAAGCCTGAGGAATCGCTGCAAGTATCGCAAATTATTGATGCAATTTACGAAAGTAGTAACACACATGAAGAAGGGACGGGAAGATAAATGAAATTAGGAGTATTTACAACACTTTTCTCTCACATGGAATTTGAAGAAATGCTAGATTATGTACAAGCAGCCGGTTTGCATGCAGTAGAAATTGGTACAGGTTGTTATCCTGGAGGTTCGCACTGTAACTTAGATGTATTATTAGAAAGTGAACAAGCCAGAAGCGTATATATAGAACATGTACAAAAAAGAGACTTAATCATTAGCGCTTTTAGTTGTCACGGAAATCCATTATCCCCAGATGCTGCTTTTGCAACAGAATCTCATGAAACATTGTTAAAAACCATTCGACTAGCTTCACTACTAGACGTACCTGTTGTGAATTGTTTTTCAGGCGTAGCAGGTGACCATGAAAGCGCAAAATATCCGAATTGGCCTGTTGCACCATGGCCAAATGAATACAATGATATTTTAAAATGGCAATGGGAAGAAAAGCTCATTCCTTATTGGAAACAAGTTGGTGAATTTGCAAAAGAACATGGTGTAAAAATTGGTTTAGAACTTCACGGTGGTTTCTTAGTACATACGCCATATACATTACTAAAACTACGTGAAGAAACATGCAATGCGATAGGTGCTAACTTAGACCCTAGTCATTTATGGTGGCAAGGAATTGACCCTGTCGCTGCTATTAAGTTATTAATGAAAGAAAATGCAATTTATCACTTTCATGCAAAAGACACTTACATCGATCAAGATAATGTAAATATGTATGGTTTAACAGACATGCAGCCCTACGGTAAACTGAAAACAAGAGCTTGGACATTCCGTTCTGTTGGCTGTGGTCATAGCTTAGAAGAATGGTCGCAAATGATGAGTGCACTTCGTACATATGGATATGATTATGTTGTAAGTATCGAACACGAAGATCCACTCATGTCTATTCAAGAGGGATTTAAACGTGCCACAAAAAATCTTCAATCTATTTTAATTGAAGAAAACCCTTCACAGATGTGGTGGGTGTAACTTCGTTTAAAAAAGAAATAAGTAACATTTTTTTCAGAGAAGCCATTCGTAAAAGAATATCAGCTTCTCTTTTTTTAAAAGAAACGTTTAAAAAAGGACGAAATATTCAAAAATAAATTACGAAAACTAATTATCCTGTATCTACCTCTATACAAAGTATGGATTTTACGAAATAATATTGTTTGATGCCTGTTTCAATAATAATGATATATACAGATGTAATTATTGTTGAAATAGAATATATAAGAAAGGAGTAATACATTGCTACGTATACAAAGAGGGTACATGTACAATCCGGATGATAATAAGGTAATTGTTAATGAAATTTTCTACGATGCTACATCAGAACAAAAGCTAGGAAGCAAAATGGGTATGTTCGATGCGGTTAAACTACCTACTGCTATTTTTCAAAAGGTCCAAGAAACTGAAAGTATGTCCTACATGGAGACTGTTGAAGTTGAAGCAGAAACCATTAAAGAAATACTTTGTTATTTAGACCAACATCAAAAGCCAGAAAAACTATATTTTGAAATGCAGTATATGAAGTAACACCAAGAAATGAAAATAAGAGGGGATTTATAGCAGGGGAAACAGGGGCATTATTATACAATACATATAACATCTGCATAATAAATTCCTTCTTATCTTCATTTCATTAAAAACAATTGAATATAATATAAAAATAGTTTAATATAAATTTATATTTATTGTTTAATTGATTCCGTTTATTCCCACACCTTATGTGTTGTGGTTGAGTTGTAGAAGCAAGTTGTGTTCTTGTTTCAATTATGAAAGGGCTTCTTTGAGCCGATTAGTGTATATATAGCTTATTTTGCTATGCACATTTTAATCGACTTGAAGAAGCCCTTTTTGTGTTGTCTTTAAGTTAGGAAGCACATGTAAATAGACCTTCGGGGCTAATAATATGCTAAATGAAAAAGCACTTATTTTGTGCTTTTTTTGTTTAATTAAGAGGAGAGATAATATGAAATTTTAAAAGATAGGAAGTTCAAAAGAGTTTATGAGAGTAATTTATGCTCGAAATTCATATGAGGCTGCTGGGTACTATTTATTAGAAACAGATCACAATTGTACAGACTTAAATGAGTTACTCATTCAAATAACGGGCCTCTCAGAGCATATTCAGGTTCTGTACAATGGTTATCCTGTTACTAAATCTTTACAAGAAATCTCTAAAGAGAAGTGCTTTACAACATGTCCTTGTACTGTAGTAGAGATACTAAGCAAGAATAAGAAGGCTAGATATTTAGGTATTATAACTAAAAAATACTGTGAAGAAATAGCACATGATTTGTGCTTTTTTTATTTGAAAAAGGAGATATTTATGATGAAACATGAACATGCAATTACATTAGATGAACTAGCATTATCACTAGGGGAACTTATATTAACCTTTCAAAATAAAAAAATCACCGAACCCATTAAAAGTCGTTTCCTGCACACTTAGGTGTACAATTTTCTTATAAAAAAGAATCGCAGGAATTCTATTTCTATTATGGAGAAAAACACTTACCAGGTCTTTATCGACTCTTACTATTGTTAAAGATTTTTGAATTTGACAGCAAAGAAAGAGATTAATTTCTAATTTATAGTAAACTAGATAAAGAATGGAATATAAAAATTAAGAACTAGAGCATTTATATACGTAAGATACTTGTTGCAATGCTAAAAGCACAAGGGATTAGAATGTAAAACTTGAGAGGAGTACTTTAATATGATTACAGTTAACCGAGGATATATGTATGATCCAGATGATAATGAGGTCTTAATTACCGAAATTTATTATGAGGCTGCTACAGATACTAAATTAGGAAGTAAAATGGATAGCTTATCTTACGCAGTTATTCCTAATGAAATTAAAGAAAAAATAGAAGCAGCTGCTTCATTATCCTATCTGGAAAGCATTGAGATGTCTCAGCAATTAGCTGTCGTATATCAAAATGAAATTAACATGTATGGAAAACCTGAAAAATTGTACTTTGAGTTAAAGAATATATAAGAGGGAAAAAGGCATTGGACGAATTTGTTCAATGTCTTTTTTATTAATCTGCAGAGGAGCATATATAATGAATGTTGTAACTGAAATTGAAACGAGTTTTTGAAGAATTTGTGTAGGGGATGTTTTTAGCAATGGTCGTATGCCGTACCATCTAAAAGTTGTAAACATTGAAGTAGAAGATATGACGAAACCAGACGATGCGAAGATATTAGCCATGGGAATCAGGAACAGCTTAATCGCTGGTTATCCACCTATATAACTGGCGATATCACGTCTTTTAGAGAATGGTTACTTCATGTTCATGCAAAAGCCATTCATCAACTCATAGCAAAGTTAAAACAGCTCTTAAGCTCTTTAATCGTGAAACAAATTTACAATTAAAGCTCATTAGTGATACACAGCTGTTAATACGTGGCGAAAGTATTATCTATCAGCCTAGATTATTAGCTGGTACATATCCTGATACGGCACGTATGGTGCCCGACCAGTTCAAAAGTGAAATACAACTATCACGTGAAGAATTTAAAAACACGTTGGAACAGCTTTCTGCCTTTTCTTCACTAATCGTGCTTACGTCAGAAGGAAAGGAAAGCATTCATCTTAAACCACAAAATTCTCAAGTAGGTACTGCACGTGTAGAAATTCCATGTAATCAAGTAGAGGCATTTACATTGGCTTGTAATGTGGAATATCTGCTGCAAGCACTACAAACGATATCTTCTGAAAAAATCGCGATAAAAATGATTAGTAATCAGAGACCTATTGTGGTAATGGGAGCAGAGAAACGCATGTATAATGTAATCAAACGTCAATATAATTCAATTATCCAAGAGGTGATTCGGATTAACGAAGAAGTACAAAGGGAATTAAACCTATTAGTACAAAAAATTTGTGAAACCGTGTCTTCTGTCCAAAAAATTATCCTTTTTGGCTCTCATGCTTATGGCACACCAAATGAAGATAGTGATTTTGATCTTTGTATTGTTGTGGATGGTGTAGGAGCAAGAAAAAGAGAAGTCATTAATCGTATCAATTGGGGTATTTACGATGTAATGGAAACACCAGTTGATATTTTAGTGTATGGACCGGAAGAGTTTCAAGAACGTGCTAACCGCAATGTAACCATGGAGCACAAAATTGCACTAGAGGGGAAAGTTTTATATGAAAAATACTGAGGATCTAAAAGAGTGGCTATTCATTGCAAAATCTGATTTAGATTATGCTAGGTACTTAACTCACATGAAACCTTTCCCTACTGCAATTATTTGCTATCATAGTCAACAATGTGTGGAGAAACTTCTAAAAGGATTTCTTGCACTAAACGGTAGACCAGTCCCTAAAACTCATAACCTTTTAATGCTGCACAAATTTAGTCGTAGATTAAAAGAGGAATTCTCATTGATTTTAGAACAATGCGTGCAGCTGAATGGTTATGCTACAGACAATCGTTATCCGTATTTCGAAGCCCGTACCGTTCAAGATGGGTTAATGGCTATACAACATGCTCAAAAAGTAATGAGTTTTTATAAATAGGCTTTAAACAAGCTAAATATAAATGAAACCGTAATCGATTAAGAATAGAGGAAATACGTAAAAGAGAGTACCTTTAATGAGGGACTTCTTTTTCTATCCAAAAAAAATAGAAATGACTCATCCAAAGGTGTTGGGTAAATACCCCATTTGAATAATATTAACTAAGATTATTTTTGTTAAATATTTAACCGTTTATAATTTCCCCACCATTCACGTGCAGAATTTGCCCTGATATGTAAGATGCATCATCAGAATCCAAGAATACATAAGCAGGTGCCACTTCAAACGGTTGACCGGCTCGCTTCATAGGAACGTGGTCTCCAAATGTGGCAAGCCATTCTGGAGGCAAAGAAGATGGAATTAATGGCGTCCAAATTGGTCCTGGGGCCACTCCATTAACTCGAATTCCTTTCGGTACAAGTGATAATGACAGCGAACGTGTAAATGAAACAATGGCTCCTTTAGATGAAGCGTAGTCAATTGCATCTTGATCTCCATGATAGGCACTAAGGGATGTTGTATTTATTATAGAGCTCCCTGAATTCATGTATGGAAGAGCGGCTTTCGTCAAAATAAACTGCGAAAAAATATTTGTGTGAAAAGTACTTGCTCGTTGGTTTGAATCTACATCAAGTAGATCGTTCTTTATGTATAGTACACCGGCATTATTCACCAAAATGTCGATACATACGGCCATACTCGTGAATTGTTTGCATTACTGCTTGTTGGCAATGCTGCTCATACCCAATATCACCTGGAATGGTAATGCAACTACGACCATACTTTTTGACATAGAACTCCGTTTCTTTTGCATCACTATGTTCATTTAGGTATGAGATTGCTATGTCTGCCCCCTCTTTCGCGAAGGCCACAGCGACAGCCCTTCCAATTCCACTATCTCCACCAGTTATAAGCGCTACCTTATTTATAAGTTTACCAGCTGGTTTATAATCGGGGTTATCAAATATAGGTCTAGGTATCATTAATGATTCAATGCCAGGTTTACTTTGTTGTTGAGGTGGGAAACCCATCATAATCACTCCTCTCTGAATTTTCATGTAATAAATGAAATTCTGGTATAGGTTATGATTATCATCAGGAAAATATATCCTCCATAAGGAATTAAATAGAGGAAGTGAAGGGGGGCTTAATACTGATTGAAGAATAATATACGACTATTTCATGAATATCGTTCCATAAATAGATATTTATATTTCTCAGCTGATATCTTAATATACAATTTATAATTTATTGTCCTAAACAAAGATAGTAAAATAAAATACAAAACATAAAAAATATATGGAGAAGTAACTCACTATGAGGGCAAAAATCGAAAATAGATGTAAAAATACTTTTGTCACAACAATGGGCAAGCTGCTTAGATGAAGAAGACTGGTTTCCGCCACTTGAAAAAGTGCTAAAGAATATTACTTTTGAAAAGGCAATTTGGAAACCGGAGGGGGGAAATGAATTCCATTTGGGAATTAGTTTGTCATTTATTTTTCTATAAAAAGAGACTTCTGATGCGATTTCTTGGTAAAACAGCGAATGAACCCCAAGCAGAAGATAATGAATCTACATTTCGAAGACTATTTTACATCTTTTTATTGTAGTAAATGAACAAGAAAGAGGTTATTTACTACAGATTATCTAAACCATCAAATCAAAATGAGAGTTGTAAAGTGTTTAATTTACATGTAGAAAAATAAAAAACCACTTAGAGTGGTTTTTTAATCGCGCATTGCTCCTGCCTCACGGGAGGTCATTGCTCCTTGCCCTTGGCTAACATCTTTTTGAATTTCTTGTTTTACTTTTTGTGCATCAGTTCCCGCAAATTTTCGTTTCATATTAGAGCCCAAATTTTCTTTGTCTTGTTGATTCTGTAGCATAAAAGTCCTCCTTTATTTATTGATTTAACAATCCTATTATTTACAAAAACACTTAGTATATTCCAAGGATTCGATTGAAATTCACTTAAAATAAAGGGACTTTCGTTTGAATAATAAACATATATTCGTTGTTCAACTAACGTATGCGTTAGTTGAATATGACAAATGCTTTAAAAGATAGCCTGTATCAATAATTACTTGGTAATCATCGATACAGGCTTTATATTTCAATAACTAATCGTCTTTCTATATATTTAATTTAATATCCTTACTATCTTTACTGTTAATATTCATGTGTCTTTAATCTGTTGTATTGTTTTGAACGTACTTGAGTTGAACTTGTTGTAAATATCGGAAATATCTTTTTAGAGATATCTTAGTTTTGAACCCCATTCTACTTACCAATTCATCTTCATTTATTCCTTGCTTAATAATAAGACGGAGAATACATGTATTCCTCATCTGCTATGCAGAAATAAGCCTATTTCCCCCCGCACGTTTTACTTCAAATCGTATCATTTTTTGCACAGCAACCTCAGACAAAGCCTTTGGCGCATCATTTCCGTACACCCAACAATACGTACCTCGATTAAAATCAAATGCCACAAATAGGGGATTATCTGTGTGTTGTCGAGGCCTTACAGGTTCCGGAATAGTCGTATAATATTTGTAAAGCTGCTGTGTATCTTCCATAGTTAAGGGGACAGACCTAGTTAATCCATTTTCTCCAGGTACCACTAAGGTATTTCTAGCAAACTGTATATGGCTCATATTAAGCGATACAAGCTCTTGCAAGGATAAACCGTAGTTTACTACTAAATTTATTATACAAGCGTTTCTATCCATAATTAGAGGTCGATATTTAGCTTATCTTTCTGTTAACCCCTTTGTCGAAAGTATAGTTTGTTTTAAAAGCTTTTCTTCCACTTCGGTAATAAAATCATTATCACTTAGTGATTGATCTGGAATTAAAGAAAGTTGGATGTCATCTATTGGACTATTTATCCCTAAGAACATGTAAAATTTCTTTAGGACAACCCATATTCGGTGCCTTGTTTTAAGGGAATACTTACGTTTGTTTTCTAACTCCGAAAAATATGTTTGATAATCTTCTCCAGATAGTTGATGCCATGATTTGATATGTGAAAGTATCTCATTTACTTCTAACCATCTATGAAAATCCTTAATATCGTATGAATAACGTTGGATCGTAGAGTGTTTTCGACCTTTTTCTGTTAAATAAGCAGAAAAAGCTTCTAATGTTTCTTCTAAGCTAATTGCCTCGTTCATTATAATCACCTAATTTCTTTGGATATATTATAACAGAAAACAGGTGAAAGACCTGCTACCGCCCTTTGCTACGCACGGTTGCTGGCATATCAAAAAAGCAAATGGACAAACAACCCTTTGCTTTTTTGATATGTTGATTATTATTTACAAAGCCAAATGAATATGGCTATTATAATACTCCAAAAAGGAACTACAAAGACTAATCCCCAGATAATCCCTTTGAAAAATTTAATCTCGTTATACGTATTCGTTTCTATATAAGTTGTATCTTTTAGTACAGCCATGTTTGATCCTCCCAATATTAATTGTTTATTAAAATGAAAAAAGGACAAACCTCGCCCTGGTAGGGATACGTAGGTTTGTCCTTTAGTATGTGGGTAATGATATGTTTAATTACCATTATTATAACTGAATTAACAAATATTTTCAATTAGGTTTGACATCTTATTAACAATTATACTAGTAATAATAAAATCTATTATAAATATATATCTTATATATTAAAAAGAAATAAAGATAAAACTTTTATAGGTTATCAAAAATAGGGAAAAGATTGACTATATATTAAATGATTCTCAGTATTATATAAATAATAACATTTCGATATTAGTATGATTAATAAAGGGGAGGGAGATTATCAAAAGGGGATTTTAATTTAAGACTGTGAACTACTCACAACTTGGCAGACACTTGAAGCGGGAGCTCCTAACCCTAAAAATAGTATCTGCACGTTGGACACATTTACACTACTTACTTCGATTGACTATCACCTATCTCAGCAGCGTGGGACGATTGAACGTTGAAGATTTTACGTTGTAGACGAAATTTCTACAACAAATTTATATCTTCAGTTCTCAAAGAGCAAATATGTACCGAAATTCATCTCCCGCCTACCGCTAAGCTATCGTCCTGCACACGCTTGAGGAAGGAGAATTCTTTCAGAAAGTATGGGTAAAAATTAATGTGCTTTTTTTAGTGCGCTATATTGTTTGATTTGGTTAACACAAAGATTTATCATCTCTGTACTGGAGTAAGAATGATAATTTTTATACCATTCTACAGTATGTTTTAAAGTCTGTTGTAGAGACCACTTTGGTTGCCAATTAAGAGAGAATTTTGCTTTACTAATGTCGAGGTTTAGTAAATTTGCTTCATGAAAATTTACTTGGCCTAAATTTTCTGTTGCCCAATCTCCGCAACCCCATATATCTATTATACTAGTCACTAGTTTTTCTACTGAAACAATATTGCTTTGGGATGGTCCAAAGTTCCATGCTCCAGAAAAAAGGATGCCATTATTTATAATTTTTTCTGTGAGAAGTAAATATCCGTTTAAGGGTTCTAGTACATGTTGCCAGGGTCTAAGAGCATTAGGATTTCTAATAATAATCTTTTTGTTCGATTCTAATGCTCGTATACAATCAGGAATAATCCTATCTTTTGACCAATCACCTCCGCCAATTACATTACCAGCTCGAACGCTTGCGATTATTTTCTTATGTTGTAAAAATTTTTCTTCCGAAAAATAGGAGTTTCGATAGGACGAAATTAAAAGTTCACAGCATCCTTTGCTTGAGCTATATATGTCATGGCCACCCATAGGATCATTTTCACGATAGCCCCAAGGCCATTCTTTATTTTCATAACACTTATCACTTGTTACCATAATCCCTATTTTAGCCGATTCATGTAATCGAATTGCCTCTAGTACATTCATAGTTCCTATAACGTTTGCTTCGTATGTCTCTCTAGGATATTCATATGAATACTTAACGAGAGGCTGTGCAGCTAAATGGAATATAATTTCAGGTTTATACTCTGTAAAAACCTTATTTAATTTATTAAAATCCCTAATATCTCCGCGAATATCAATTATATTATTTTGAAGGTTAGTAATATTAAAGTTATCGTTTTTATTTTTAGGATCCAATGAATATCCGATTACAGTAGCACCTAATTCATTCAACCATAGGGATAACCAAGAACCTTTAAAGCCAGTATGTCCTGTAATTAAAATTTTCTTTCCGTAAAAAGTATTGTTAAAGTTTTTGTTTAACAATTAGTCCACCTCCTTTAGTACTATATTTTCAGGGAGTTTGGTATATATTTGTATTATTTTTATACCAATTAATAGTTTTAATGATCCCTTCTTCAATAGTAATTCTAGGTTCCCAGGAGAGAAAGTTTTTGATTTTTTGAATATCTGCTTCAGGAAGCCATCTTTCATTTGTTCTAGAGGGAATTGCACCGTAATTTGGTCTGGAATTGGTGTTCAAATGTTTATACAATAATTCTACATAATGTTTTAAGGGATAAATATTACCACTCCCAATATTAAAGATTTCATTCTGTACAGTGGTGTTTTCAACTGCTAGGATACAGACATCTATTATATTTTCTATATAACAATAATCTCTTAATTGATTGCATAACGTTAAATTTACATCTTTGTTTTGTAATACTTGCAAGATAATATAGCTGAATAATTTATGTGGATCCTCTGCTTCTCCGAATATGCCAAAAGGTCTTAGCGTTATAAGGCTAATATTGTTTTCGCTAGCGATTTGATGAGCGAGTATAGTGCCGGCAGCCTTGGTACTTCCATAAATGTCCACAGGAGTTAGTAACATTTTTTCATGAATAGGTTCCATCTTGTTGCCGTATTCAGAACTACTTCCCATATTAATGATTTTTTTACAATTCACGAGTTTTGCCGCTTGAATAATGTTACATGTCCCTATAATATTTGTTTCTATAGCATTGATGTAGTCCGTATGGGCAGAATTCACTCCGTAAGCAGCTAGGTGAAAGATATAATCTGGATTAATTTTCTTTATTGCATCTTGAACTTGCATTTTGTTTCGGATATCTACTTCATAGGTTTCAATATTTTTTAGAGCATCTTTGAGACGCCAAGGATTTGATGATGTTCTTATAAAGAGGACGATTTTTGCTTGTAAATTTAAAAGTCTTCGTATCAAATGAGAACCAATAAACCCATATCCACCTGTGATAAGGAAAGTTTTATTTTCAAATGCATTAATCATATTTATATAATCTATCCTTTATCTATTAAGTTGTATTCTTTGTTGATGGCACAAATAGATTTATTTATAAAAAAGTAGAAAATAAATTTCGCTTGCGATGCGAGGAGGAGTATTTAAAATAATTTTTTAGTGTGGAATTATCTAATTGTCCAGCAAATAAAGGGGTGAGGGATTCCCCAAAAGTATTATGAATAATACGACATGTATTTTGCACTTGTTCTATATAAGGAATATACATAGAATCTAAAATTACTTGAGGTATTTCTAAAGTTTCTTTTTCCCATAAATCGAATTCATTTGTATTAATGATCTTCATACTTCCAAAATGGAAAGCAATTAATTCATCTTGATCTATAAGAATTTTGCTATCTTTTTTTGATATTGGAGTGTTATTTAGAATTACATTCCAAGGTGCTGCATCAATCCCTTTTTTAGTCATGATTTTTATATTAGAAAAAATATTAGGAATGTGATTTAAATATTTTTGGTCGCCCCATCTATTCATTTCAACATCATTATGGTCTTTACAATATTCTAGGCATTTATCTTTCCACCATGTCAGAATATCTTTACTATTTTGGTCGTTTTTAAAGCCAACTAGACCTGCTTGGTACATACCGTGTATATTTTCAATTTCAGTAGAGCTTCTTTGTGGGCAAAGAAATACAGAATACTTCCACCATTCATCAAGAATTATATTAGGCGCTGTAAAGAAATACATATCAGCATCACAATGTATAATGTGATCGACCTCCGGATAAAGAGTAAGGATATGGAGACAAAGAGGTGCTTTTAATGTCCAACAATATTCTTGCAAGCTTCTTTCATTTTTTATACTTAAGAGTTCATGATTTTCAATATCTTTTACAGGAATTAGTATGGCGTGCTTTAATTTTAATTTTTTCAAAATTTGATAAGTTAAATCATCCATACAACAGATCCATACAGTAAATTTAGCATTAAGGTTTTCTAGGGAATAATAAGAAGTCAATCCTTGAATTAATCGCTGCTGGCTTATAATCATGGAAAAGTTCATAAAATGATTGGATTGATTCATTTTTCTTCTTAATTGTGAATCCTTATATAAGGTTTGAGCTTCATTGATATCTTTTGTACTTAAAAGTTGTTTAGTATTTTTATTGAATTTTTCTCTTAATTGCTTTAAAACAAATTGGATTCTCTCTAAATATGGGGTGTAAATATGGTTTAATATATTATTTGGTATTGAAATTGCTCCTAAAGACCAAAGATCAAAATCATTTTCGTTAAAAATAGTAATACATGCAAAGTGGTAAACAATTAGTTTATCGGTTTCAATATATATATCGTTTTTAGTTTTATCAATTTTGTAATCATTATTATATATACAGTTCCAAGGGGCAGCATTTATTCCTAGGTTATTTGACACTTTTACTTTTGGAAAATAAATAGGGATAAAATCTAAATATTTTTGGTCACCAAACTTCCCATCTTCAGGTTCAGCACTGCACCAATCTAAACATTTATCTTTCCACCATCGTACACTTTTTAGTCCGTAGAGATCATTCTTAAACCCAATTAGACCAGCTTGGTATTTTCCGTACATTTTTTCCACCCAATCGCGATCTCTCTGAGGTGTGAGAAAAATAGAATGTTCACCCCATTCTTCAAAAATAATAGTAGGATCCGAGAAGAAGCATAAATCACCATCACAATATAGAATGGATGGTAAATCATAATTTACCAATAAATGTTCAATCAGGACAGATTTCAAAGTCCAACAATATTCATTAACTTTTCTTTTTTTCTTAATTGCTTTTAGTTCATTATCTTCTAATTCCTCCACTTGTAAAAGGTTTACATTAGCTAGATTCATTTCTTTTAAAAGTGAATATGCTAATGGATTTATACAACAAACCCACAATGTGAATTTTTGAGAGTACTGTATTAAAGATTGTTGTAAGGCAATGATTTTCACGACGTATTCAGTACCTACTATGACACAAAAATGATTATTTAAATCATTTTGTTTATTAAAAAATATAGGATTCGGCTTTTTTTTTGGAGTTTTTTTGGAGGGATTTAAAGCTTTAATATTTGCTGGAAGTGGATTATCTTTTTTCTGATTAGAGGGGATATACAAGCGCGGTAAACTTTTTTTTTCATCATTAGAGTTCAATGTTTATTCAGTCCTTTCCACTAATTTTTATTAGGATTCCAGCTTTCATTTACAATTTGTAAATCTTTAGGTGTATCCACACTAGCCCAAAAATCATTGTGTTCATAAACTGCGAGCTCATTATCTTTTATTAAGTTTCGAAGAGGTTCTTCTTCAAGAATACAATCCTCGCTATTACTTAAATAATTGAATATTTCTTTGTTAAATACAAAAAAACCTCCGTTTATTACTGCATCAAGTAATGGTTTTTCTTTAAAGTCAATAGCGATTCCATTTTCGACTGCCAATAGACCATACTGACTATTCATTTTAATTCCAGTTAATGTGGCAACTTTTCCTTTTTCTTTATGGAATGCCATAAGTTGATTAATATCTATATTGGCTAATCCATCACCATAAGTTAATAAAAAAGTTTCATCCTGTACAAATGTTTCAAGTTTTTTTAATCTTGCTCCGGTCATTGTATTGATTCCTGTATCTATAAAGTGTATATTCCACTGTTCTAATTCCTGAAGCAATTTATATTGATTGGTTTTAACATTCAAACTAAAGTCATGCTCTTTCCAGCTGTAGTCCATAAAATATTCTTTAATTTTCTCGCCTTTATATCCTAAAGGCAAAATAAAATCAGAATGTCCATATTTGCTATACCAATTCATTATATGCAAGAGTAGAGGCTTTCCTTGAACTCTAACTAATGGCTTTGGAATATCCTCTAAAATTCCTTGCATCCGAAGTCCTTTTCCGCCACACAAAATTATGACTTTCATAGACTCATCTCCTTCCCCTATATATTTAACTAATTTAAACTATGCGGCCTGTCTGATAAATGTATACACGGATGTACCGTAATGATAATCCACTAAAAGTATTTTTTAAATTATATAAATCAAATGAGGATTAGATGTTGGGAATACATATTGCAGTTAGCCACAAATTGTATGTAAATTTAAGTTATTTTCAAGTTTATTTTTCAGTTCATTTACTACTGTTGATTACATGTGTAAATAGGTGCTGGAATGAAGCAAATATAATATTATGTGATTCGGAAATATTATATTTGCTATTTACATTTCATAGGTATCTAAAATGTAAATATGATTTTTCTGGAGGTATGGAAAATGGCTTAAAAAAGCAAAGAAATAGGTTGTTGGTAAAGAAAAAGAAATTAAGGCGATAAAAGAAGAAGAGCATGAAGGAAATAAAATAACGGCAAGTGAAAAAAGGCATAAAGAAGTAGAGAATAAACAGAATAAGGATGAAAGTCATCATGATGAAGGGGAAAAGAAAGAGCAGCAGACTAGTGAAAAATCAGAGCATGAGGATGTGTATGAGCAGTAACATAAAAATAGAGATGATAAAGATCAAGATAGACATAATCATAGTGAGAGCAAGGTGAAGCATGAAATGCTAAGTAGTAGTGAACATACTGCGTCAGCAAAACATAATTATTAGAGAAAAATAACAGAAGAAAAAATAAAGAAGAGGATAACGCGAAAATTAAGTGTTAAAAGGTTATCAAAGGCTAAGTAAACAAATATTTCATTTTTACTAAAAATATAAAAAGAGCACCATATAAAAGTGCTCTAGTGATGAGATTCATTTTGTAAAGAACTATTTATCCTATAAAGAAAGAACTATAATTTACTATATGAATTTACTTTCAATTAAGTGCGCATTAATTGAAAGTAAAATTATTTCTCTACACCCGTGTGAATACTAGAATTAGCGGATACAATTATGCTAAAAGTAAGAAAAAAGTTAAAAGGTTACTGCTATATTATTTAAAATATAATCCCAATCGGAATCATCACCTTCCCATCTGTCCTGATAACGTGGGACTTCAATCGAACAAACCCTTGCTATTCCCCAATTTTGTTCAACAACATCCGGTATTCCCTCTGCAAAATTAATAATAAGAATATTAAAATCTTTATTAGTAATTTTGGATAATACCTTTTGTAATTCAACTGCTTCATCTCGATTTCCCCATATCCGAATGAATAAAATAGATTCACTGTTAGTTATTTTTTCAAGAAAACGATTAATTCTAGTGGTTAATTTAGCTTTAAATGAGGGATAGTTGACTTTCCAATCCTCCCCTGGGTTGATAGGAAAGTCATGCATTGAAAGACAATTATAATAAGTGTCCTTTATACAGTAGGTAATTCGCTCTGCTCATTTAGTTTGATTATCAAATTCTGATTCAATAAGCCCGTAGCTTTCTGAACCTTCTATAACCATATTTTCAAGATTCATAAATTTTTCAAATCGATTTTGAAGTAATCTGTTTACATCTGAAAGGGAGGGATAATAAAACCAATCTAATGGTCCTGAAAATGTTCTTAAATTATGCCTCTTTAATTGATTGGTGACTTGGCATAATCCTCCCAAACTCACGACTGTGTCATATGATTTTTTTAGATTTTCTAAATTCATCCTCATCATCCTTTTTTGTAAAATATTTAAAATTACTAGTTTAGTATATGTTGTCAACGAAAAAAGTAATTGAAATTGTGAATTATTTATCTTTTATTTGTACACAGTATTTTATAATTATTTTGTATTTTACTGCTTAAATGAATACCCAAGGTGATATTAAAAATACCATAACAATAATGTTATAATCATACTCCAAAAAGGAACTACAAATATGAATCTCCAGATAATCCCTTTGAAAAATTTAATCTCGTTATATGTATTCGTTTCTATATAAGTTGTATCTTTTAGTACAGCCATGTTTGATCCTCCCAATATTAATTGTTTATTAAAATAAAAAAAGGACAAACCTCGCCCTGGTAGGGATACGTAGGTTTGTCCTTTAGTATGTGGGTAATGATACATTAAATTACCATTATTATAACTGAGTTAATAAATATTTTCAATTAGGTCCGACATCTTATTAACAAGCATACTAGTAATAATAAAATCTATTATAAATATATATCTTATATATTAAAAAGAAATAAAGATAAAACTTTTATAGGTTATCAAAAATAGGGAAAAGACTTACTCCCACAAGGAAAAATTTGATGTTAGAACATAAAAAATCATAAATAGTAGAAAATGTATCCGTAGATTCAATGATTATTAGACTTTCAATTCTACAAAAAAGCAGAAAAAAAATTGTATGTTTCTACATGAAATCGGAAAGAAAATGATACAAAACACATTATATTTATTCAACCATGTAAATAGGGCTTATTTTCTTTATTTTGGTAAATGGAGCAGTATGTAGCGTCCGATTATCCACAATTTATTCAGATAATGGCGCTATTTGTTAACATTACTCAGTATTTACACATAACTCACATTATTATTGATGATTTTTATTAGATAAATGCAACGGCACTAGTATTATCAAGGGTATTGGGAAAATATTATTCACATTTGATCATAATTGTCCTCATATCCACTGTTTTTATAAATATCCTTCTGATTTTTTGTAGATATAAAATCGGATGTTTTACTATACGTGAAGAATATTCAATATGTAGTGTGGAGATTATTCTATAGGTAGAAGAGGATTTGTATAGAATTGTATAAAAAAAGACTCCATTTTACATGAAGTCCTTCTGATTTGGTATTTATAAATAAAGTAGTGCAAAAGGGATCTTAATGAAACAAATAGGAATAGCCCTCTACTTTCGATGTTTTCAAAAATAGAGAGCTTGTTGCTATTATTTTATTTCCATTGCGGTTAGCACCTGATCTGGAGCTGTTATTGTTACACCAGCACGTACTAAACGTTCGAAGGTACGCATAAACTCTAGTAAATTAAACTGCTTTGGCAGCTCAATAACACGAAGTTTTTCTTGTGGAAGCTTATCAATTGCCTCGATAAACCATTCACGTACATCACTTGGAATCGTGCGTTCTTTATGGCCACGAACTTTTAATTTTTCACGCATTTCAATTTCTAAAGCGATATATGTATGGAGATTCACTCCCTGATCATATGCATATTTTCTAAATAACGTTTCTTCCTGGTATTTTAGATAATTACGGTGATAAGACTCTTCCGTCACTGGTATCGCAAACTTCTGCTTCAGTAGTGCATGCACATTTTTAAACATCTTCTTAATGTTGCGAAGAGAGTACATGGAATAATGTAGTCCAAAATTAAAGACAGCTTGTTCACGGTCACTATTTCTCTCTTTTGGTACATGTTGCGCAATAAGAGGGTAGATGCCTTCTTTCGCCGAAGTATCAAGAATTTGATATTGAGATGTTTGATGCAATAATTTTTTCAATGTATATACAATTTTCGTTGGGTATCCTTCTTTTCGATCAACCATGTCACGAAGTCCACGAATTACACCACGAATTTGACGATGACAAGTATGCTTTAAAACATGAATGAATTTATTCATGTCTGAAGACAGTTCACCGATATTCATTTCTTGTAGGACTGATTCAATAAATTTCGCTTTACGAGCATAGGTAGCTTTTGGTGTAAATGGATCCCTGTGTTGCTCTTCTCCAGATTCTTTCGTACATAAGAAGTCCGAATGGATAGATAGATATAAGGTTGTATATCGTTTTGTATGCCTTACACCTTTTTGCATTTTGCATATTTTGAATAGGGGATTACCCGTACATGGTAAAGCAGTTGTTAATTCTTCGATAACCGCACGGATTTGGTGCGGATATTTTTTATGTAAGAAACGATACATCCCACCAAAGTGAGTTTTGTTGCCCCTTTCGTCCTGCTTGTCTAAAGAACGCTTTAACGTTGTTTCGGTATGTTGTTGCATAGCAATGTCTAAGAATAGTTTCTTAGCTGCTACAGATAGCTTAAAGAAAGCCTTTGTAAATACAACAGGACTAATATATACGTAGGGATTAGCCTTTTCTGTTTCTTCATTCATAAAATGAGTCAATTTGATTGTATATCGACCATCTACGCCATTTTCGATAGAGATTATGTTATGTATACTTAATTTCTTTAGAGCAATATAGAACTGAGAATGCTGGATGTATGCAAATTCTTCTTTATATTGCTTGTAATCTTCCCACATCATATGTATCGTTACATTTGGAATGACACCATTAGTAAAGCATTTTTTATGTAGATATAAGAACACTTCAAGATCTGCATTCGTAATACCATATAACTTATGTTTTCTTCCTGTTTTTTCTGCAAGTGCAGACATTGCTCGACGTGAAAAAGATGGTTTCGCTTGTTCGACAAAGCCTTCTACATCCGCAATACGTTCTTCGTATGTCATGCGCTGCAGAATATCTTCTAAATATGTATCTTTATAGCTGTAGTACTTCTCCTCAAATGTTGCAACAAACTTCTGCCAAGATTTTAGTGTAACTAAAACAGCATTTGTTGTTTTTCCATTTAAGCTACGCTGATTTTGAATAATAAATGATTTCCCCATCTTTTTCACCTCCGTTCTGCAAATTCAGAAATATATGTCAAAATACTATAAAATATACCAATTTTGATTATAGCAAATCGAAAATTGGTGAAAGGTGCTCCTTTAAGAAGAAAGATAGCAACTTGCAACAGCTTATAAAGCTAGGTGTATCAAGGGATATGAGAATTCTATTAATTTTTTTTGTGTTAAGGATACCGCAAACGTGTTGCAAGTTGAATTATATGTATAAGAATAAGTAAAAAGTCATCTCCCCACTTGATATATAAGGGATTAGATGGAAAATGACAAAAAAGTTAGGGTAAGGATACCGCAAACGTGTTGCAAGTTAAGAAGTATGCTTATTAATCATGAAATATAACGATTATCGTTGATGTAATAGGTTTAATTAGATTTGTATGGATTACGATAGGGTGAGGATACCGCAAACAGTGTTGCATCTTATGCGAAAAATAAGGGTAAGGATACCGCAAACGTGTTGCAAGTTGAATTATATGTATAAGAATAAGTAAAAGCACCTAATCCCTTGATATATAAGGGATTGGATTAAAAAAGACAAAAAAGTTAGGGTAAGGATACCGCAAACATGTTGCATTTTATTTGAATAACTTGTTGAAAGTATAAAAAAATCACTCAAAAATTTAAAAATAGAACGATTTTTTGTGTAATGTATTAGGTTGAGAAAAAAATATACTGTTGCAAGTTAGACGAAATAGGGTAAGGATACCGCAAACATGTTGCAAGTTGTAGAGTAAAGGAAAGAAAAGCACAAAAGGAATGCAAGCAAAGAGGAATAGGGAAAAGAAAGAGCAAACATGTTGCAAGTTGTAGAGGAAAGGAAAGAAAAGCGCAAAAGGAATGCAAGCAAAGAGGAATAGGGAAAAGAAAGAGCAAACATGTTGCAAGTTGTAGAGGAAAGGAAAGAAAAGCGCAAAAGGAATGCAAGTAAAGAGGAATAGGGAAAAGAAAGAGCAAACGTGTTGCAAGTTGTAGAGGAAAGGAAAGAAAAGCGCAAAAGGAATACAAGCAAAGAGGAATAGGGAAAAGAAAGAGCAAACATGTTGCAAGTTAAGGAGAAGAAACCGCAAAATCTTGTAAATATCTGTTACAATAAATTAAATATAATAGTAGTAAAGATTTTTATGATGAAAACTACTTTGTTGTGATCCATGGTTTAGGGAGGAATATAAAGTGGATAACTTATTACAAATGTTCCGAGATGCATTGCTAATCTCTGAGCCAATTTATAAAACGAACGAGCTATTATGGAATAAGTGGAATGCGTACTTTAAAGATGTTGAAAACAATAATAACAAAGTACTAACCTCACACTATGCTTCTCCATCATTTACTGCATTAGTATCTTGGTTAGAGAAAAAGCAAGAATCCGGAATTACATTAGTACAAATTTATGCGAAGATTGATTATTATAAGGAAGAAATATATAAGGAAATTGAACAGTATATAGAAAAAGAATTTCAGAATGTAGCGCATTCAAATTCCATAATATTAGAAAATGATCAAAATATAGATAAGACAAATATAGTGAACCATGAGGATTATTACGAAGTAAATAATTCTGCTGTTTATTATAAACTAAGAGATGGAATTGCAAAGAATCAATTTGAAGAAGATGAAAAAAGTAAAGTCCTACAGTATCCCATTGAAACGAAGTCTTCTAATGGTGTAGCTCAACTTTCTTCACACAAAGACGAGGATTTAAGACTTACAAATAATGAAGAATCCGCTCGATGGAATACCCTTGTTGATGATGTAATGAGTAATATGGATGATTTGACGGCAGACTGTTTAGATGCAATTACAATACAGTGGATAAATGAGGCGAAATCTCCAGATGAATTCATTGATTTTTCATACGAGCAAGTTTTAGAGATGTGCAATATTCCAAAGACAGTCGTTAAAAATAAAGAATATTATCGAGCGGAAGATAAAATTAAAATAGCGAAGAGGATTGCGGCTTTAGCAAGTATTTTTATCTATTTAAATGATGATAATGAGGTCGTAGTACTAAACGATCGTGATGACGAAGGAGAACGAGTAGAATTAAAGCGTGAGGTTATTAAAAGGTTATTTGTTTTAGATTCGGTTGTATTGTGGAGACATAGTGTTACAAACGAATATATGGGGATTGAATCTTGTCGTATTAAGCCAGGTAGTTTTTTAACGAATTATTTATACGGATCAAATAATACAACAGCATTATTGTCAAAAAAAGCACTTGAATACAATAGTTATAGACATAAATATCATAAAAGGTTAATTCGATATTTAACATGGCAATGGAGAATTAGACAAATGTATTCATCATTGAAAAAGCCATATTCTATAGGAGGGGACAAGGGTTTACTATCAGTAATGGATATTCCAAAAGATTGGAAGCCAAATCGAATTAGAGAACAGCTAGAGAATGTTTTAATGGATTTAGAAAATGAGAAGGTAATTTCTCATTGGGAGTATAGTGACCCGCTTGATGAACAACAAGTTGGGAAACGTAACTGGTTTAAAAATTATTACTCTAACTTAGGTATAACTATTTTGCCGCCTGAGGAAATGCTACAGTCAATGGATAGTGGAATAGGAAAGAAATTTATAGAGGAACCACAAGATCAATTACCTGTAGTAACAGTTGTTGAAGAGGTTAGGGAGACTGTGGAACCCGTCGAACAAAGAGAGAAGAAAATTCGGGATCAAATACTGAAAGTGCATAATGAAAAAAATGTAAGTATTCGTGAAATAGCAGATGAAGTTAGTATTTCGCCATCTACGCTGTCTAGATTTTGTAATTATAAAACAAAACGCTTGTCTAAAAAAGCATTAGAAAAGTTAACAAAATGGTGTGAAAGACAAGAAATATTAGAGAAGATGTAACTTAGACTAAAAACTACTTATAGAAATAGTTATAAATAAAATATTGGGATTGTCAAGAAATCTGTGTAAGTTTTTGAAACGAACACATAGAATAGCAAATATTAAAGCAAGATCGCTTCTGTCTTTTTTATCTTCTTTTGACTTTCGGTTTGTGTGATAATTAAATCGAAAGGTCGTGGAAGAATGAAGATAGCGGTGATACAAGCAAGTACCCAAATTAGCAAAAATGAACTGATTTTTGAAGAGACAAAAAGGGCTGTGGCGAGGCATGGATATGAAGTGCTCAATTTTGGTGTTACAGTTGAAGAATCCGAGTTAAGCTATATCCAAGTGTCCTTAGCTGTTGGTCTACTTCTAAATTCAGGTGCAGTTGATTTTGTCGTCACTGGATGTAGTAGCGGTGTTGGTATGTCGATTGCCTGTAATACACTTCCGAATGTCATTAGTGGTTATCTGCCAACTCCAACAGATGCGTTCCTATTCGGTAGGATAAATAACGGAAACTGTGCATCACTGCCACTTGGATTGAACTTCGGTTGGGCGGGCGAATTAAATCTTCGCTTCACGCTTGAGAAACTATTTGAAGAACCGTTCAATACTGGGTATCCTGAAGAATCCGCCGAACGAAAGAAACGTGATGCAGAACTTTTTAAAGCAATCAAGAGTTTTTCACATCATGGCATCGTTGAGATTCTAAGTCAGATAGATGGAGCCGTTATTAATCCTGTTCTTCAAAAGCAAGATTTAGTGGAATTCCTCTTGCGAAATGGTACCAACACAGATATATCAAATTATCTTATCGAACAAACGAAGCATTTAAATTACGATAGGTAAATACTGTATTTTTTCAATACGTTTTGGCGAATTTATCGTTATCTATAAATTGATTCAACACCATTGACCACTTGCGGATATGACCGACATTCCATTTGTTTTGGATTTCTTTTACACGTAAAAACAGAACTTTTATTAAGGCGTTTCCGGTCGGGAAAGCGCTTTTTCGTTATCTTACGGAAACTTGAATTGACATATTCGGCAACATTACACTCTCTAAAAAAGAAGCAGGTACCTCTTAAAGGTATCTGCTTCTTTTCACATAGATTCTATAATCATTTGTCTTTCATACCACTTGTTAAGTTTTTCATTAACACTTTTTGAAATGCGTTTCATTTTTTTATTACAAAATCTTGATAGCGTAGCAGGGGATAAACCTATTTCATCTGCTATCTCACGCATTGTTTTATTTTGATGCATATGCTGATGCATGATTTTTTCCCGAATCATATCCTCTGATCCTATAGTAGTTTGTTTTACTGTATCTGCAGTATAAGGTTCTTCCTGCTTCTCTTGCATATCTATTGTTTTTTTCTTCACCATACTATCTATATTATTCATCAGTTCTTTTGGAGGTAAGATAATGATTCCCAACTTTTCATAGTAATTTTTAAACCAATTACGTTCGCCTATCTTTGTTTCATCCAATTCTTCTGCATATGCCCAATGTGAAATGACATTTTCTTTTTCTAAGTCAATTAAAACATTTTCCAGTTGTTCTCGGATTCGAGTTGGGCGACCCTTCGTTGTTTTAATACCTATTACAGATAGTAGACCTTTTTCTCCACCAATGGAGTATGGCCTTTTTAAAGTACTGTATTGTTGACGAATTCGCCACTGCCAAGATAAATAACGTATTAAACGTTTATGAAACTTGTGTCTATAGCTATTATACTCTAATGCTTTTTTCGACAATAAAGCAGTTGTACTATTAGATCCATACAAATAACCTGATAAGAAACTACCTGGCTTAATCTTACAGGATTCTATTCCCATGTATTCATTAGTATTCTTATCTCTCCATAACACTACAGAATCAAGTACGAACAGCCTTTTGATTACTTCACGTTTCATTTCGAATTGTTTCCCAGTTTCTGCTTGATCGTTCAATACTACAACTTCATTATCATCATTCAAATAAATAAAGATACTAGCTAAAGCTGCAATACGTTGTGCTATTTTTATCTTATCTTCTGCGCGATAATACTCTACACCATTTGCGGATGCTTTTGGCATATTGCACAATTCCAATACGTTTTCATAACTAAAATCTATGAATTCATCTGGTGATTTAGCTTGATTTAGCCACTGGATTGTAATGGTATCCAAACAATCTGCTGTAAGGTCATCCATATTACTAATTACTCCATCGACCAATATGGACCATCTCTCTGCTTCGTTTGTGTTAACTAGTCTCAAATCCTCATCCTTATGTGAGGATAGTTGTGCAACTCCACTTGAATTTTTCGTTTCTAATGGCAATACCGGTTTTGCTACTGCTTCATCTTCCTCAAAATGATTTTTTGCTATTCCATCACGTAATTGATAGTACATTGCGTCATTAGTTACAGGATAGTAATCATCCGATATATCTGCTATATGTTCTTTTACCTGACTATCTTCAAAAATTGAAATTTGAGTTGGCTCAACTGCTTCAACTTTTCCTCCGAATTCTTGTTCAATGATCTTATCTAGTACATTTTGAATCTCAATTTTATATTTATCCAGATTGGCATAAATGTTCAATACCGATACTCCTTGCTCTTGTTTCTGACCTAACCAAGAAACAAGCGTTGAAAAGGAAGGGGACATATTAGCAGATGTTACTAATTTATCGTGATTCTCTTGTACTTCTTTATAATATTTATTCCATTTGCCCCATAACTGCTTATTTTCTTCATAAATTGGAGCAGCCAGTAGGAGGGCATCACTGAACAATACTAATACTTTTTCCATATTTAAATACCTCCTAACAATGTTAATTACAAACATAATTTGCATCTTAAAAATGTGAAACGTCATAGCTATATGATGGCTACATAGCCTTGAAGTTAAAATATTATCAGAATAGTCCTTACAAGTATCAGCTTTCTTATACAATCTAATTATGGACTCATTTAATTTCTTCTGTGCTTGTCTTTATTATATAAAACTGTTTCTATTTGTAAAATTACTACTTTACAATACAGTTTCAATTTTTAAAAGTAAATTAACTATTTACACTGATTTTCTTCCTACAGCTTAGATAACTTACTACATTAGGTTACACCCTTTATAACCAGCTGCTTCTTACTTGAAATCATACAGCCTTATCATGGCTATAACTCCTTACTTGAAATCATACAGCCTTATCATGGCTATAACTCTTTACTTGAAATCATGCAGCCTTATTGTGGCTATAACTCTTTACTTAAAATCATACAGCCTTATCATGGCTATAACTCTTTACTTGAAATCATGCAGCCTTATTGTGGCTGCAATTCCTTATCTTTAATTAGACATAGCTCTATTGTGGCTACAATTTAGTAATTTATGAAACGTTATAGCTATATGATGGCTACAACTCTTAAAAAATGAAACGAGCATGCCCTGATCATTATCCTTCTAAAAAAAATTTTATTCTATATGATTTTATGATAAACGTTGATATAAAGCCATTTCATAAAATATGATTGAAAACTCGATTAAACCATTATAGCTATATGATGGCTACAACTATCATCATAAAAAATCACGGAAACCCTTATATACCAAGGGTTACAGCGGTTTTTTATATAAGTTAAGTTGTTTTGAAAACATGAAACGCTATAGCTATATGACGGCAGGAAATATGAAATAAAATGAAACGTTTATAGCGGTATGATGGCTACAACTTTTCAAATAAAAGCAAATCTATATCCCTATATAACAACGTTTATGTGGTATTTACAAAATATTATTATTCAACCAAAACATGAAACGTTATAGCTATATGATGGCTACAACTTTAAAATGAAATCAGCGAAAAACCCTATTAAATCAATGCTTAATAAAGATTTACTACAATTTATACTACGTTTCATATTTACTAAACTTCATAGACCTATGGTGGCAACAAACTTTTTTTCATGAAACGTCAAACCCCTTGTCGCACAAGGGATTGAGGCACGTTTCATTTTTTTGTTTTTCCTCTTAAAGGGACAGATTTCACCAGCATTCGATTTGATATAATCAAAAATGTAATTCTATACCTAATTGTGGGGAAAACTGCAACTTAAAATAAAAGGAGGTGAAAAAGATGGAAAAACCTTTCGTTATAAAGAACAAACGTAGTTTGAATGGTGAAACAACAACACCGGTAATTGTAACAATTAAATCATGGCAAAAGTTAGTAGAAGCTTTGGAAGGTAGGTATTACAGTTTTAAAGATACTTATTTAGAAGACATTGTGAAGTCAATGTCCTATGAAGAACGAATTGCAGATGAAGAGGGGTTTGTTGAACAAGCAAAGCCATCTTTTTCACTGAAAATGAAAAAAGTTTTAGATAAAGTAAGTGTATTTGATAAAAATGAGGGCAGAAAACATAAGCTATATGGTATTACAAATGCTGATTTAGAAGTATTTCTATTTCTTTATAAAAAATGTAATACATATGGTGAGCTTTCGCATGTATCGATCCACATGCTTTGGGAAGATTATAAAAATTATAAAGAAGCATTTGCACATATTCACCACTCACAATTTTATGTGGCTTTGAAGAAGTTAAGTTTCCATAACATCATTACAATCGAAAATGAGTACAGTGGTAAATATAAAATCATCTTAACTGATTTCATGAATAAGGAAACGAATAAAGCAAATGCATATACATTTATTAGCCCGATAGTATTTACCAAAGAATTCTTTGAGTTATCCATTGCAGCTAAGAAACTATTCATGGATGTAGCAATGCAGCAGAAACGCGAAACTACCCTGAAACGTTCTTTATTCAAAGTTGATGAACAAGGAAACTCAACACACTTTGGTGGTATGTATCGTTACTTACATAAGAAATACCCACATCAGATTCGTGCTGTACTTGAGGAATTAGAAACAAAACTTTCTGCTACTGGATCTCCTTTATTTAAAATTTGCAAGTTAGAAAAAGGGAAGAGGAATAAAAAGCAATACACAACATTGCATTTATCTGTACATCCTGATTTCTTATGCGCGAAAGAAGAAGGAGCAGAATACCGTGATCCATTTACACCACGAGATACATATAAGCGTAAAGTTAAATTCATTGAGAACTTGTTAGTTGAAATGAATATTGCTGAATTTGCAAAGGATATGAACCAATTCATTAACGTTTTAAAACACTCTTGTCATCGTCAAATTCGCCAAGTAGTTCGTGGATTACGAGAAATAATTGATCGACAAGAAGGATATCCGAAAAAGCTTGTTTATACACTAAGTAAATTATTAAAGCAATCTTCTCAATATCGTGTATTAGACACAGCCGCTAAAACTGGTATTTATCCTTTAATTACACACAATGTACCAAAGCATGAACAAGAAGAGGCCATTTTTAAATTTGGTACTCATTTTGCTATATACTCTTTACGCAATGTTCAAAAGTTATTCCGGAAGGCGCATGACCTGCTTCATGCGAAATATGCTGTACCTGTAACCATAGATGCTTATCACCGTAATTACATGCAGTATCAAGAGGAATCACTATTTAGGAAATATGCTTATGAGCAAGGAGTAAATATTAACGCATATACAGCATTAGAAATTGAAATTCGCGAACTATTAAAATCTAGTGGGCATAAAGGAAATCAAATCCCTAGCGATATTCGTGAACTGTTCATTGAAAAAATTGATAAATTGCCGAAGGAAAAGATTCGTGTAATTGAGGTCGCTGAAGACTTTGATTTAATTCAGTTTCTACAGTCCTTAGAAGCATATTACCGTTCAACTAGTGAAGTACCGCATACGGTCGATCAGCTGCTTCCAGCAATGTAAAGATAAAGCTCTCTATTTTTGAAAAAACAAAAGTGGAGGGCTATTCGTATTGGAGATAACATGTGGAATGCATTACTTCAAACAAAACAGAGAGAAAGTTTTCAATCTTAATGATTACGACTCTCTATTTTTTATGCAATTACATACATTGCACGTGAAACAAAATGAGATATTCACAATTTTCGAGTTGAAGAATCTGAATTTTTATTTTTTTATGCCATTTCATCTATAAAAAAGCATAAATATTTTTTATTATTCTGTTGATATCTTAATAATTTTGTCCTGATGTGTATAATAGAAAGCTTTAAGTACTGTTCTTATCATGTTCTATCTCTAAATCTACTTAAAATCAGAAAAAATTCTGTTAGTTATGTTTAAAAAGTGGATTCTGTTCCTAACTATGACCAATTTGTTAATAAATTGGTCATAGTTTTTAAGAAATGTGGAAAGTTTGTTCGTAAGTCAGCGAAATTTGCATTTATTATTTATTCATTCACTCGAATCAAATTAACGATGATTATATGTAGATTTTATATGCCTACTTTACGATATTTTGTAGTTTTTAATCATCATCCAGCTCATTAAGTACGTTCCCAGTATTTACTTTTTATGATTTTTTGCGGCTAGAGTAATTATGAACCCTTAGCACAGCACTGTTTTAACACTATTTTCCCTCTGTATAAAAGTATTATCTTTTTTCTTTATATATTAAAGATATATATTATATTAGGTTTTAATATTGTTTAATGCTTACTATAGAGAATAGGTCCTGTGTAAAACCAATTTCATTTCTTAATGGAATTAGTTCTTTTATGTACTGTAATAAACATTTTATTTAGTATTAATCATTCCTAAAAAACTTTGATATAAAATATAAATTTTTTTTATATTCTCTTAGATTTCCGAAAAAAGTAAATCATACTTAAAGTGGATAGTTGATTAATGGAAATTACAGGTGTGAAGGTAAAAAATAAAAAAGCAAGAGCATTAGAATTATTAGAGAAGGTAGGACTCACAGAAGTAGAAGCGAAACGAAATGTCTTGCAACTAAGTGGTGGACAACAACAACGTGTAGCAATTGCTCGAGCACTATCTTGCAATGTCGATTTATTGATTGCTGATGAACCAACAGGAAACCTTGATGGAGAAACAGCAAATGAAATTATTGAGTTGTTTCAGGAGCTCGCTCATCAAGAGGATAAATGTGTAATTGTAGTTACGCATTCACAAGAAGTTGCAAAAAAATCGGATCGAGCAGTTTATTTAAGGAAAAAGAAGTTAGTAGTAAACGAAATTAATAATATTTAAGAAAAAAGCTAATTTCGTTCTTAATACACGTAATTTTCAAAATTAAAATTTATGGCTGTTAATATTTGTTATATAATATATTTGTCAAAGCATTACCCCTGTAATTTCTATGATGAATCTGTAAGATAGTTTTTTTGTCTCGTATATTCATCTGAAATTAAAAAGAACTTGTAGAGATTCCTACAAGTTCTTTTTGTTTTAAGGGTTAAATGTGGATTTGAAATAAAGTTACGATTTTTTGAGGGGAGGGAATAAATGTAAAATTTTGTAAAAAAGAGAGGTTTTTAATACGAAAATTTGAGTTCAAAGATTGGCAAGCTGTCCATGAGTATACGCCTTCAGGTGGTTTTGATGCTACATGGCAAGAAGAAATGAAAAAACAGAAATAAAATAACGTATATACCTATTATGTGGATTAATTGGTAAATTTATAGTTTCTATCATATTTTATGATATTTATTCTATAAAATTCGAAAAGATGACAGAGTGTTGGAAATCCAAGAGGATTTCTCAACACTCTGTCTATTACTAAATATTAATATTGTTGTTGATATTGTCTTATAAGAAGGAATTCATTTAAGATATTAATTGAAAATATTAATTGGGAGGATGTTAGAAATGGAATTAAATAATTGGGATGGAATTAGTATAGAAAAAGGTACAAGTATTAACATGGAAGAAATGGAGTTATTATTACTAGCTGATCCCTCAACAGAAGTAGTTAATGGGTATCTTAAAAAGGGGGATTGTTTTGTTTTAAAAAAAGGTGCTGTTACTGTGGGTATTATGATTTTAATTCCTACTCGAACTGAAACAATTGAGATTATAAATATAGCAGTTTCCGAAAAAGAGCAAGGAAAAGGATATGGGAAATATTTACTTAGATTTGCTATAGACTATGCTAAAAAAG
This sequence comes from Bacillus sp. FDAARGOS_1420, assembly GCF_019344915.1. Taxonomy (NCBI): domain Bacteria; kingdom Bacillati; phylum Bacillota; class Bacilli; order Caryophanales; family Bacillaceae; genus Bacillus; species Bacillus sp. FDAARGOS_1420. The sequence goes on from NZ_JAHWJB010000003.1 coordinate 68,820, forward strand.
AAGAATATAAAACTATAGAAATAGGCACGGGGAATTCTAGTTTAATGCAATTAGGCCTTTATCAAAAATGTGGTTTTAGAATAACCAGTGTGGATAAGGACTTTTTCTTACGCAATTATAATGAAGAAATATATGAAAATGGTATTCAATGTATGGATATGATTAGGTTAACGAAAAATATATAAAAATTATTTGTACATAAAAATCGCAACGTCCATTAAATGTGGAGAGTTGCGATTTTTTGATGTAATGCGTCATTATGATTTGTGGGTATTGACACTCCCACCCCTAAAGGGGCCAGCTGACTAACGTCAGTGGGATTCTTGCTACCAAAGGCGAAGTCCATTTCTGGTATCGCTGACGTGCAAGATTGCGGTGTGCCATCACCACTCCCACAACAGACCATATAAGTTCGTGGGCTACGGTACTGTGACCATACCATACAGATTATTGGTTCTCAAATGTTTTTACGTCTTTTGCATGACGACTTAATACATTTTACGGAGTAGAAGAATTTGCTACCCCAACCTCATATGTATTCTGTTTTCAGAGAACAGTCGTTTTAGAGTCTTTTGCATGACTATAAATAAAGTATACTATGTTTTGCTATGCAAAAACGCTGCTTTCATCCCACGTCTAAAGACGGACTAAAGTCCTGCGTGGGCTTTCACGCTTCATAAATTCTGTAATAAAAAATATACAGTGAGCATAGGTGAGATATATATGAGAAGTACATGGAAAGAGTTCAAGGGGATGGACCTTAATGTATGGATTCGCTTTATTGGAGAAGCTTTAAATGGTATTGCAATGATGATGTTAATGCCATTTTTCGCATTATATTTAAAGGATAAAGTAGATTCTTTGCTTGAGGTAGGTGTGATCATAGCTTTATCTCCAATTGCAGCAAGTATAGGCTCGTTAATTGGAGGACATATAGCAGATACTTATGGCCGGAAACCAACTATGGTACTCTCTATGGCCAGTAATGGGTTATTAATGCTGTTTTTTTTGTTCATAGATGGTTTTATAGCATATGCAATCTTATCTATCGGTTTAGGGTTATGTAACTCTTTTTTTGAACCAGCCGCATCTGCAATGGTTACGGATGTAACAGAACCAGAAAAAAGAACTGAGGCATATGGATTACTTAGAATGGCTCATAATATAGGAGCAGCGATAGGTCCTATAATTGGCGCAGCAGTTGTAGATGTATCAAAAGATGTCATCTTTTTGATTACTTCTGGAACCATGCTGTTTTATACAATATTAATGGTACTGTTTTTAAAGGAAACAAAACCTAAAAATGTCATGATACATGAAGAACCACCTGGAAATTCAATAAGATCCACATTAAGAGTTGTTATAAGGGATAGGATATTACTTTTCTATATAGTTACAGGAATCATTATATTTATGGGATTCTCGCAATCGGAAGGTATGTTACCGCTTCATTTTAGTAATGAGAAGACAATAATTTTTGGAAATAGTAATCCATTTCCATATTTAATGACGTTAAATGGCCTATTAGTTGTTTTTTTTCAATTTCCCATTTCAAAATGGTTAACTCACAAATCGATTGGGAAATCAATGCTATATGGCGCAATTCTTTTTGGTATTGGTCTTTTGGCAATAGGATGGTTACCAAAGTGGTTTCAAGTAATAAACACAAACGATTTAGTTATTTTAGTTTCATTATTAATAGCTTATACAGTTTATACTTTAGGAGAAATGATTATGTCACCCGTCCAAATGACTTTCGTTGCTAATTTAGCTCCAGAACATTTGAGGGGTACTTATATGGGAGCCGCTAACCTGCAGTGGATTACAGGTAATATATTAGGGCCCCTTTTAGGCGGTTTATTACTGGAGCATCTTCTAGGGCATATATTATTTACAATCTTAGGTGTGGGATGTGTTATGTCTGGATTTGTTTACTTATTATTAGATAAACTTGTTGAGAATAGAAGTAAACAGATACCTATAAAACAAACATCTTAATTTTAAAAGTGTTATCAAGTTGAAAAAAATTTCTATTTTATGAATTAAGTAAAGCGCACGTTTATTAACAATAAACGTGCGCTTTGCTTATTATCATTTATAATGTATTGAAATTAATTCATACATAGTAACTTTGACAGGCTACGGTTTTAATATGATAAAAATTAATTTGATTCTTCTTAGTCGACTACAATCAGATTTCTTGTCTTATCGATATGGTTAATTAACATACGATACTCTTCTTCGTATGTAGTTAACCGTTGGAGAAGGGATTTATTCTCTGCTTCTAAATATTCAATTTGCTGTTGTAAATTTGTCAATTCATTCACTTCTTTATAATTTTGTAGAAAGATAATAATGTCATCTAATGTAATAGATAAAGAGTTTGCTTCTTTTTTTTGTTTGGAGGGGGATATGGTGTTTCCCAACTTCCTATTTTGTTTTGCCTGTTTAATTTCTTCTGTGTATTGTTTTCGCACGTATGAGTTCCAACGAAATCCACAAGCAGCAGATGTCCTAGTCAATTGTTTAGCCACTTTTTTAAATGCAGCTAACTGTGTTCCGCCGTTACGAATATTTTGAAGTACTATTGTTGCGAGAAGTAAATCATTATCAATAGTCCATGAATCTTGTCTTGAAATTATCATACTTCAATCTCCCTTATATGTTTTTTATTACATATATGCAATTAATTAAAGAAATAGAAGACGAACCCTCCTTAAAGGTGGAGATGGAAAAGGAACGACTTTTGTAGATATGGAGTATGGCTGGTTATTCAATCATGATCATGGTACCTCTGTCTTAGGGATTGTTTCTGCAGAAAATAATAACATAGGTGGAATTGGGATTGCACCAAAAGCTAAGGTAAAGGTTGTGTCTCAGATTAGAGATAACAGTAGGTATAATACAGCTGATGCTATATTAAGTGCGGTTAACAATATGCAAGCCGGAGATATACTTTTATTAGAAGCACAAGCAACCTACGATGGATATGGAAATAAGAATTATCTTCCTGTAGAAGTAAAACGGGATATCTTTGATGCAATTCGTATGGGAACAAGTAAGGGAAGTATTATCATTGAAGCAGGTGCAAACGGCGGAAATGATTTGGATCAATTTAGAGACCGTAATGGTAAACAAGTTTTAAATCGTAATAGTCCTGATTTTAAAGATTCAGGGGGAATTATGGTTGGAGCAGCTTCTGCAAGGGTTCCTCATAAACGTTCATCTTTCTCTAATTATGGTAATAGAGTGGATGTATATGGAGGGGGGAATGCAGTAGATACAACAGGCGCTAAACCAAATCAATTTATGACAAATCCGTATACATATAGCTTTAGTGGAACGTCTAGTGCATCACTTATCATTGCTGGTGGTGCTGCATCAATTCAAGGAATTACAAAAACTAATCGTAGAAAAGTATATACACCAAGCCAGCTTAGGGATATTTTAAGTGATCCAATTTCTGATAAACTTGGTGTTTTACCTGACTTAAAAGCCATCATATCTAAACTTGGTTTTTCACCAAACTTAAGTAATGATTCTTCCATTGTATTTCCTGAGGAACAAGAAATAAATAAAGGGAATGAAGGAGCTACTATTACATTCCCAGGAGAGGATTCTGCTAATAGTGAAGGGAACTCTAACTTCATTTTCCTAGAATAATAGAAATACCTCCTATTTAGTATGAAAGAACATTATATAACTGGTTGTTTATAATACTAGTGAGATAGGCTCTTATGTGTTGTAGCATAAGAGCCTATCTATTGTACTTTTATCTATATGAAGAGGAAAGTACTTCTGTGGATATTTTATTTGCTGTAACAAATTGAAAATAAATAAAATATCACAATAGACATATTGAAAAAAGACATCTTAGGGTGTCCTTTTTGCTTTTAAATATTTAATTTTCTTTTGTTGATTTTTTGCATCATTCACTTTTTTATAATTTTTTAGAAAAATTATAGTGTCATCTAATGTAATATATATAGCTTGTTGGATCGGGGATTTGTTGTTTCCAGCGTTTCAATTTCGTTTTTCCTGTTGTATTTTTTTCGTGCGTAAGAGTTCCAACGAAATCCGCAAGCAACAGGTGTTCTAGCCAAGTAGCTACTTGTGTTCTACCGTCACGAATATTCTGAAGTACTATTGTAGTAAGAAGTAAGTCATTATCATCAGTCTATGAATCTTGTCTTAAACTTACCATTTTTCAATCTCCCTTATGCGTTTTATATAAAGAGAATGCAGCTGGGTGACTAGAAATACCGTAAGATATTTAGTGAAAATCCTTTAATTTATATTTGAAAGTAAAAAAGTTAATTTAAAGATTATAGAAGAAATCTAACTTTATAATACCTTTCACGAAAGTATAAAGTAAGTTTATGTAAAAACTAACTTTATATTAAAATTATATTTCGTATTGCTTTTCACAAGTTTAACTATTGTATTCAAAAATAATTTGTAGGTAATAAAGAAGATCAAATGTATAGGAAATCAGAGTGCAATAATATTGTTATATTCTAATTAAGTAGTATATAACAATTATTTTAGTAAAATCATATATAAATATCGCAATGTTTTTAATCCTATCTGCATTATTTGTAAATGATTGTGGAACATTTATATTTATTGATTTTTTGATTTTTTGATTTTTTGATAAAGTAAAATATTTGAATGAAGTAATGTATTTCTTATTTTAAAATTAATATGTCTATTAATCTCAAGTTTATGTTGTATCAACAGTGATACTATCGTTAATTAGATTAACTAATTTCGTGAGTTATATCTTTGATTTTAAATATGCATTTTTACATAAAAAGTATAAAAAACATTTTTTTAACATTTTGTATTGACAATCCAAATTATGGGTATACAATGAAATATAGATAAGGAGGTGAGAAAAAATGGAAAATAATTTGTTTGATTTGGATTTAAAAGTAGAAAAATCATCAAATGGTGTTGAGCCAAGAATTACAAGTGTTGCGTTCTGTACACCAGGGACATGTGCATGTGAAGATGGCCCAACATTTAATTCAGCATGTTGTAGTGTAGAATTTACTATTTACAATTGCAAGTAAGAAAGAATGTGAAGTAGTATCTATTAGAAAAATTAGATACTAGTAATTACATAATATATTTTTGCAACGGTTTATTTTTAATAATCGGAATTTTTGTGCGAAAATATATAGTGGAGGTGAAAAAAATGGAAAACAATTTGTTTGATTTGGATTTAAAAGTAGAAAAATCATCAAATGGTGTTGAGCCAAGAATTACAAGTGTTGCGTTCTGTACACCAGGGACATGTGCATGTGAAGATGGTCCAACATTTGATTCAGCATGTTGTAGTGTAGAGTTTACTATTTACAACTGTAAATAAGGATAATAAGTTGCATTTATAAATATCTGATAAATGAGAAAAAATTCATTATTAATATTTAATCTCGTTAAATTAATTAAGCGGTTATATTTAATTTAAAAAATCAATTTAAACAATTATACGGAGGTAAGGAAAATGGAAAACAATTTATTTGATTTAGACTTAAAAGTAGAGAAATCATCAAATGGTGTTGAGCCAAGAATTACAAGTGTTGCATTATGTACACCAGGAACATGTGCATGTAATGATGGTCCAACATTTGATTCAGCATGTTGCAGTGTTGAACTTACAGTTTACTATTGTACAAGATAAATAATAAATAGGATTTTCTGTATCCTAATGTTTATTTCAAATGAACATTAGGATACAAAATTAGAAATTAATGTATGTAGTCTATATTTAAATAATCTCAAAGTAAATGAGATTTAGAGTATTTTTGAGATAAGTCTATTTATAATGTTATAAGTTTGAAGAGGGTAGTAAACTATATGTTTAAAAAATTTGAGGAATGGAAAAACCGTTTCTCAAATTTTTTAAATAAAGGTTTATATTGTGACAATACATAAATATAGGGGGATTAAAAGAAAGATGAAATATTTATATACACCATTAGATTTTTTTCTGTTACGTACACCCACATATTCAATTGATAATTTTAAAAGTATTATAGATATCGGAAGTGAAGAGGAGAGTTTAGATTATATATTAAATAATGTTCTTAGTAATGAAAAAATAATTGAAATGCTTATTGTGGCAAGTCCCAAATTATATGAGGCGCTTTTAAGATTGGAAAATGATCCTAATACTAAAAAGAAAGAACAAATTATTCTAAACTTAACTAAATATTTAATAAGAATGAGTACTAGATCAACACCGTTTGGTCTATTTTCTGGTGTCTCTATAGGTGATTTTGATGATAAAACGGGTATTCAAATAGATGATATAAATCATTTTACTAAAACAGCCCGCCCTGATATGGCATGGTTATTGGGCTTTATAAAACAAATTGAGTCGGATATTGATAATGTTAAGCATTTAAAGGTCATGGTAAATCATCTTACTGTGGTTTCTGGATCAAGAGCAAATTTATTATATAGTACACAGTACGGAGAAAGGTCTAAGGCAACGAAAAAGGAAGTAGTAGCATCTTCTATCAAATATAATGAAGTTTCTCAAAAGGTTTTTGACAGAGCACAGGAACCTATATTATTTTCTAACTTAATAAATAGTATCAAATTAGAATATCCGAATGTCCAGGAGGAAACTATAGCACAATTTGTATGGAATTTGTTTAAAAATGAGTATTTAATAAGTGAACTTCGACCTATTTTAACAAATGGAAATCCATTTGAGTATGTCATTAATAAATTATCTGAAAAAGAAGCACTTACCAAATATTATGTACAACTAACTAAGTTAAAAGAAGATATAGATATATATAATGGATTATCTTTGGGAGAAGGAAAGGAATTATTGTTAAACCTATTTGATAGCATGAAGAGAATATATGAAGTGGATACCCCTTTACAAGTAGATTTATCAATAAAAACAAAACATAGTACTTTAAGTAAGTCTATTCAAAATGAACTATCAAAAGTAGCAGATTTTCTTTGGGTTCTTACACCTAAAAAAAATAATAATAATGAGTTAGACCATTATCGAAATGATTTCTTAGAGAAATATGGAGAATATAGGGAGATTTCTATACTAGAGCTACTTAATCCTGATATTGGACTTGGAGCACCAGGAGGATACCTCAATCCACCTAGTTATAAAAAAGTCGAAAATCCACCTGTAAATCAATTAAACGAATTTGAAAATTATCTTTTAGAGGAAATATCTAGATTATCATGCAGTAATAATGGAGATATTCGAGAAATTAATGTAGAAAATAAAATTTATGAAAAATTCAAAAAGAAAGACATGGATTTAAATACAGCTGCTGTTTCAATGGAATTATATTTTAGAATTATTTCAGAAAGTTCTTCTAATATAGATAATGAGCAATATCAAATCCAGTTAGTACCAAACGCAGGATCTGATGGTGCAGGTAAAACCTTTGGAAGGTTTAATCAATTGTTTAATGAAGAAAATCAGGAAAAACTATATAAAATTAATCAGCTAGAAAAATTATTTTATGAAGATACAATATTTGCAGAAATGGTGTATTTACCAGATTATGGACGCTCAGCGAATGTTACTATTAGTAACAATATAAGGGATTATGAGTTGTGTATTGGTACAAATTCTTCAAAAGACAAAAAACAAACACTAAGTATGTCTGATTTAGTAGTTGGAGTATATCAGGGGAATTTCTATATACGATCAAAATCTCTTAATAAGCGAGTCATTATTACTACAGGCCACATGCTAAACATCGCAGGATGTCATAATCTTTGTAGACTGCTAAAAGAACTATCAAATCATGGTATGGTGCATTGGAAGTTACCAATTTTTAGTTGGATGACAAAGATGGCATTTGTTCCAAGAATCAATTTAGGGAAGGTTACAATTATACCTGCAATGTGGAATTTAAATTTAAATATGTTAGACATTAATGTGAAAGAACTAAAAAAGGATTTCGAACTTTTTAAAAAACAATTTCATAAGTGGTGTGCAGAATATAAAGTACCTAGATTTATTTATCTGTTTGATATGGATAACAGAATTTTAATAGATACAAAAAATAATCTACACGTAAAAATAATTCAAAAAGAAATGTCTTCCTCAAAAGGCAATAAGGTTCAATTTTATGAGATGGGAAATGAAATTTCTAAAGAATGGATAGAAGGGGACACTGGCACGTATATTTCTGAAGTAGTAGTGCCATTTATTAAAAACCAAGAAGTAGTAGAAGAAAAAATGAAAGTTCATTTTAATGCGAGTCATAGTATCGAATGCAATCAAGTTAGAACTAAGGAACCAGGTAGTGATTGGCTATATTTTAGAATTTATTGTAATAACAACATGGAAGATGAGTTTATTGGGCAAGAATTACAATTAATTTGTAATAATGCAGTTTTTGAGGGACTAGCAGATAAGTATTTCTTTATGAGATATTCTGATAATAAAAAACACATAAGATTAAGATTTAATATGTCAAACAAAGATAATTTCCCAAAACTTATCTCTTATATTAATACACATTGCAACCAGTTAAAAGAAAAGGGAGTTGTATCAAGCGTAGCTATTGATGTGTATGAAAGAGAAGTAGAAAGATACGGAGGACCAGAGCTTATAGGAGAAGCGGAAGATTTATTCTTCCTTGATAGTCAATTTGTACAGGAGTTAATAAGACTAAAAGAAAATAATTTACTTAATACTAGTTTTGAAAACATTTGTATTTATAGTATATTAGATTATTTGCAAGGATTTGAATTAACCCATGAGGAACAATTAAAGCTTATGGAAGCTGTTGTGGATTATAAGGAATATTTAGAGGATTTTAGAAAGGGAAAAAAAGTATTAGTGAATCTGTGTAATAAAAATAATGTTATCGATTTTGGAATTACGACAGACAATTCAGACTTATATGAGTTATTAGCGGCTAGGAAAAAACAGATTAAATTATATAAAGAAAAGATAGATGCTATAGAAATACAAGGAAAATTATTTAATGTAAGAGAAAATATTATACTTAGTGTAATACATCTACATTGTAATAGGTTAATAGGTATAGATAGAGTATATGAAAAGAAATTAAATACATTAGCAAGACATACCTTAAAGGCTCTAAGTTATTTTTATGAGAAACAAAACAAAATTTTGATAACACACTAATGGAATAATAAATTTAAGAACAGAACTCAATTATTATAATAATTGAGTTCTGTTCTTAAAAAAAATTCGGTTTTTAGAAAATATACATAACAGTATTATAGGCTAAGATATATAATCCAAATTCATGATGAGGAAGAATATAGGTGAGAAAATGAAAGAAATGTTTAAATCCACGAAATATTGGCTAAGAACCCTAAAGTTACTTTTTGAAGTAAATTGGTTTTATATGATTTGTATAATGGCTTTCGCGATATTACAAGGTATCTTACCTGTTGCAACTCTCTTAATAACACAAGAACTTATAAATACAATATTAGCATCTATAGGGAAAAGTTTTGATCCTGTACTATTTTGGTTTGTATTATTAGCTACAGTTTCATTAGTACTAGTATTAGTTCAAATTATACAAAGTTATTTGCAAAGTGTTTTACAGTTATTAATAGTATATAAATTAAATGTAAAACTTATGAAAAAATCATCTGAGTTATCATTAACAGATTTTGAAAATCCGGAAATTTATGATAAATTACAGCGGGCACAAGGAGAGGTTGGAACTAGACCTTTTCAAGTATTCACTACCCTTTTAAGCATAATTACTGGAATTATTACTTTATTATCCTCCGCTGTTGTACTGATTACTTGGAAATGGTGGGTGTTTCTACTTTTAATCATAACTCCAATAATCTCTACTTATTATTCCTTAAAAATTGGTAAATGGGAATTTGATATCCAAGTACAAAGAACTCCTAAATTTAGAAAGTCATGGTACTATTCGTTTTTATTAACTAAAGACATTAATTATAAAGAAATAAAAGCATTTAACCTTGGGGAATATATTGTTAATAGATATAAAAAAATTTATGACGACTTTATAGTAATGGATAAAAAAATAGCTAGAAAAAAGGCTGTAGTTGGCCTAATATTTAGTTGTCTTGAAGAAATAATAGGTCTGTTTATAACTTTATTTATTATTTTTGTCACATTTACTGGAGAAATTTTAATAGGGAATTTAATGGGTTATATGAAGGCAGTCGGATTATGTGTAACGAGTTTTAAAGGTGTTTTTAATAGTATTGCCTCATTACTACAGAACAATTTATACATAAAGCAATTTTTTGAATTTTTAGATTTAGAAACTGATATGTCCGTACGAAAACAAGACGACTATATTAAATTGGGGAACATTAAAAAAATTGAATTCCAAAATGTTTCCTTTAAATATCCAGGTTCTCAGAAATATGCTTTAAAGAATGTTAGTTTTACCATAAAAAAAGGACAAATCGTAGGAATTGTTGGTGAAAATGGTTCAGGGAAATCTACACTTACAAAACTACTACTAAGATTATATCGTGTTGAGGAAGGCACAATACTGATTAATGATCAAAATATAAATAAATACTGTGAAGAAGACGTTAGAAAAAGAATGAGTGTTGTATTTCAGGATTATGTAAAGTATGAATTAACAGTTCAAGATAATATTGGATTGGGGAATGTTAAGAGTCTACAAAATAAAGAACGGATATTACAATCAGCAGAGAAGAGTGGGGCTAAGAGTATGATAGACCAATTCCCTGAAGGAATAAATACTCAATTAGGTAGTTGGTTTGCAGAATCTCAACAATTATCTGGAGGACAGTGGCAAAAGATAGCTGTTGCCCGTTCGTTTTTTAAGCCAGCAGATATCTATATATTAGATGAACCTAGTGCTGTACTTGATCCAATATCTGAAAAACATATTTTTGATAAATTTTTCAATGTTGTGGAAGATAAAATAGGAATCTTTACGTCACATAGATTTTCTACAATTAAAATTGCAAATGAGATTTTGGTATTTGATAAAGGGTGTTTAGTAGAGAAGGGTAGTCATAATCAGTTGGTTGAACAAAATGGATATTATAGCAAATTATATGGTATACAAGCATCTCCATTTAACGAAGAAAATAAAAAAAGTTATCAACTGAATTAAATTTAATTTTGAGAGGGGTAAAATAAATTGATAAATAAAGTAGACGAAGGGGAGTATATTTCTCCATTAGGGGATTCAGAAATTAAATTTGAAATTGAACGCGTCATATTAGAAATAACTAAAAGATTAAAAGATCCAGAAAGTGTAAAGGGAATTGTAACAAATAAAAATAATACGATGAAATTTTTAGAAAAAGATATAATTCCATGGGAAGATGTAAGTTTAAGTACAGGCCACCCAAGTCTATGTTTATTTCTGGGTGAATTATCAGAAAATTATCCAGCGGAAAAATGGGATGTAGTTGCTCATAACTATGTTTTGCAAATTAATGAATATCTATCTAAAAACGGGATGTATTCGTACTCACTTTTTCAAGGGTTTACTGGAATTGGTTTCGCGGTTACAGCCTTATCAAAAGGTGCTACTCGATATCAGAATTTTATTAGACAGACTAATAATCTAGTTATAGATTATATAAATAGGATTTTACCTACATATTATAAGAAATTAGAAGAAAATAATTTAGGAATGTCAGATTATGATGTGATTTCTGGGGTAACAGGGATTGGACGATACTTACTGTTATATAAAGACAATGAAAGAGAGCAAGTAGCTTTAAAACATATATTAAATTTTTTAGTGAAAATGACAGAGGATAAACTTATTAATAATTGTCTGGCTCCAGGATGGTATATTTCTTCTGAAAATCAGTACTTAGATTCAGAAAAGGAATTATATCCAAATGGGAATTTTAATTTAGGGCTATCACATGGTATTCCAGGTCCACTGTCATTACTTTCTGTTAGTTTAAAGAATGGTATTGAAGTAGAAGGGCAAAAGGAGGCTATTGTTAAAATTGCTGATTGGCTAATAAAGTTTAAAATTGAATCAGACACGGGTTCCTTTTGGTCATTTAGGGTTGATTGGGACGAATTTATCGCTGGAGAAGGAAAACAGAATAGTGCGTCAAGGGCAGCCTGGTGTTATGGAACTCCAGGGGTTGCAAGGGCCTTATATCTTGCTGGAAAGGTTACAAATAATCAAGAATATATAGATGTTTCTATTCAAACATTAGATAATCTTTTTAATTATCAGAGACATGAATGGGGGTTATATTCTCCTACATTCTGTCATGGATACGCTGGACTTCTTCATATACTTAATTTGATGTATATTGATACAAAAAAAGAGAAGTTTAAAGGATATATTTTAGAGTTACTGCAAATGACTCTAAATACGTATGATTCAAATTCGCCTTTTGGTTTTTATAATTATCAACTAGGTAAGGATAAGATGGAGCTTTCAGTAAATATAGGGCTAATTGAGGGAGTTAGTGGTATTCTTTTGGTACTATTAGCATTGATAAAACCTATAAAAACAAATTGGGATACAGCATTTTTACTGAATTAGTTTAGGTGTGAATAGGTAGTGATTTAGTATGCTAGCTAAATGAATATATGTAAATGATTAATGTAGTTTGTTAATAGAAGATAATAGTTTAAGGGAATATTAAACTATTATCTTTTAATGTTGAACTAGAAATTTTCATTTCATATTAGTTGTTTGAATTTTTAAAGTGGAAATTTCTATAAAATAGTTAGGGATGGTCATTAATGAAAAAAATAATTGTTTTGATTGCTATATACTTTTCCATAATTGGAAGCTTTTTTGTTCAGGGAGTGACTACTTTTGCTCAGTCTGATGATCATATTTATTATACCCTTCTTTTAAAAGAGGGGTATAGCACAGATGCTTTTTTAGATAATTTAAAAATAAATAATAATATAGTAGATATAACTTATACTGTTCCTGAGATTGGACTTATTCAAATTCAGGCTGACAAGAAGCGAATAGAAGAAATCAGGCGAGATCCATTAGTGGAAGAAATTAATCCATCGATTGGTATTGTTAACTCTAGACAAATTTCAAACGATGTAACAAAATTGCAAATGGAACCTAACAAACCATCAGTATGGGATTTACAATGGGATGTAAGGGAAGTGACTCATGATGGGAAAAGCTATGAAGAATTTACAGGCACTCATAATGTAGTAGTTGGCATTATAGATTCAGGCATAGATGTTAATCATCCTGATTTAGCAAAAAATGTATTGAGTGGGTCAAAAAATTTAGTTCCTAAAGGTGGATATAGGGGAACGGAAGAAAGTGAAACTGGCGATATAAATTATTTAGATGATAAACGTGGTCACGGCACTCATACAGCGGGACTTATTGCTGCAAATGGTTTAATGAAAGGGGTTGCTCCTGGTGTAGGAGTACGAGCTTATAGGGTCTTTGGTGGGAAATCTGCTGAACCAATCTGGATTGCCAAGGCAATTATAGAAGCCGCTAAAGATGATGTAGATGTTATTAATTTAAGTTTAGGTTCTTATCTAGTAAATGGTACGATTTATTCAAAGGAAGGAGCATCAACAAAAGAAGCAGCTGAAATCAAAGCATATAAAAAAGCAATAAAATATGCAAAAAAACAAGGAAGCGTTGTGGTTGCAGCTGCTGGGAATGATGGAATTGATGTTACTAATTATCAAATGATGGATAAATTGATAAAAGAAAGATTATTACAGGATGATTTAACATATAAAGGTAAGGGCCTAGATGTTCCAGCGAGTTTACCCGGTGTTATTACTGTGGGTTCTACGGGTCCTACCCAAGAGTTATCCTTATTTTCAAATTATGGATTGGGTTTTAGTGATTTAACAGCACCAGGTGGAGATCTAAGATTATTTAACAAATTCGGTAGTGATGCATATATGAAAGAGGGATGGTTTAGGAAAGAGCAAGTTATTAGTACACGTCCAAGAGGAGGATATTATTATGGGGCAGGTACTTCAACCGCAGCTCCTAAAGTTTCCGGAGCATTGGCATTAATTATTGATAAGTATAAATTAAAAAATTCTCCTAATGAGGCAACTAGAGATTTATATAAATATGGAGTTAATAAAACTCCGATAGATGCTTTATTTTTTGGAAAGGGAAAGCTGGATATCTACAATGCTATAAATCATTGATTCTTAGTTAATGATTTATTATAAGACAAAATAAAAGGAGCAGGATTGAGAGTAAAAACTCATCCTACTCCTTTTATTATTTGTAGATCTAAAAGTTCTTTATTATTAGGCTATCAGGTGGTTCAAATTGAAACCATTTATACCATACTGCCAATTCTTTTATTCCAAATGAATAATGATGTTCCAAAAAATAAGGGCATAATCAAGATAAATATAACAAAGGTATAATCAAAGTTGTATGTTCCTCCCAAAATTGAAAAGGCAATATCTGGAGTGTGAAATAGAATGTTTTTTATTGAATCGAATAAATAGATGGAGGCTACTATAAATGCAATACTTCCCATAAACGTAAGTAGTGGTTTTTTTAAGATAACACTTATAAATGAAACTACAGAAAGTAATGCAATATGGACTATAAAAATAATAAAATAAAATTTAAAATTATATATACTGGAAGCAAATAAACCCATAGGTTCTTCTATATTATAATAATTTGCCTGTTCTACCTTAGGCATAAACATATATCCAATCAAAGTGTTTGTTAGATATGTTAACAACAACATGCCTGCATATACAATTATTAATGAAATCCATTTACTTACGAGTGTTTTCCACTTTTTAAAAGGTCGTAGTAAGATCATCTTATATGCACCTGAATCAACTTCTGAACTTAATGATTCAGAATAGAATAAAGGTAAAATAATAATTATTAAAAGAATATGGTAGGTAAGAATTTGGCCAACTGGAAAGTTTAAATTATTCAAAGGGAGTTTTATTCCATTTACAACATAACTATCAAACTTCCAACGAAGTTGACTTAAATAAAAGAATATAAGTGGATATAAAATAGAAATTAAAAATAAAACTATTGTACTTTTTCTAGCAAAAATCCTTTGAATTTCAGCTGAAATTAATTTTTTCATAGTATACACCCTCTCTATATAGCGTTAAATAAAATCATTATTTACTTTTAGAAAGTCATACAAACAATGGGTAACATAAGTGTCTGTAAAGTTTGTAGGTCTAAAAAATATATTTAATAACCCTTACGTTTTAATTTGTTAGCAATTTAATCAAGATAATCGTTACGTGTAAAAGTTATATAAGATAAAGTTTTAAAAACTGTAAATATAACAATTGGACTGTATAAAAATATATTTGTAACGCCAGCAGCAAAATAAGCAGCCCCTTTGACTTGAGTTAATATTAGTGATAGAGATTGATAGGTAAATACAACAGGATGATTTTCTGGATATCCTTTAATAAAAGGACTTATCACTATAATGTATAAAATATTAGCAAATATAAAACCTAGACTTAAACCAATGACACCAGTAATTGTTTTAAGTTTCAAGGAAATAAATTCAACAATACTACCAAAAGCAAGTAAACTCATATATCCCAATAAATAGTATTTAAAAGAATACTGTATAATCTCGTTAATTCCGTAAAGACCATTCATAAAAAATAAAGGGATTTTAGTTAATTTAGGTAAGAATAACCAGCCTATAATTAATGAAACAAGGAGTTGCAAAATTAGGATTAAGAAAATATTTAACATAAAAATTAAAGATTTTGCTAAATATAATTGTTTTAAAGAAATCCCTCTTGTAAACGGAATTCGTAGAGTGCCTTTTTTATATTCTTCATGAAAACTTATAGCACAAAAAGTAATAACAATTGCATTAAAAGCAGTAAAGAGCATTTCCTGTAAACTTGTTAAATGAAAGTTTAAATTTGAGCTGAATGCTACACTTAATGGTTTGAGTGTAGCATTCGTTTGTACAGCAAATTTGAGTGATAGCAAAACGATAATAGGTATAGCAATAAAACATAGTATATTTATTTTTTTAGACCAAAACTTTTCAGATTCATATAAAAATAGAGATTTAAACATTGAATCCTCCTATTACTGATAGATATATTTTCGATTAGAATGTGTTAGGTTTATTGAGCCTTTAAGACATTAATTCCATAAAGACAGCCTCTAATTTCTTTTCATCACCTACTGAACTCATTAGAACATGACTATCACCTGTCCATTTAATTTTACCCTCGCGAATGAATACATATTTATTACATATTTTTTGAAGTTCATCTAGAAGGTGACTGGAGATGAAAAAAGTAATCCCTAAATTCTTTCTAAGATTAAGAATTAATTCCCTTAAATCTCTCATTCCCATTGGATCAAGACCATTTGCAGGTTCATCTAATATCACTATTGTTGGATTATTAAGTAATGCTTGAGCAATACCAAGTCTTTGCTTCATACCCAAAGAGTAACCTTTAACCTTATCATCGCCTCTATCTTTTAAATCAACAATTTCTAGAACTTCTTCAACCTTTGCTAATTGTTCTTTTCTGTTCATATTGGTATTTAATCGTGCAAGATTTTGGAGATTTTTTCTTCCAGACATGTATTCGAAAAATACAGGAATTTCAATAATTGCCCCAATTCCGTTTAGGGCTAATTCTCTATTTTTTAATACATCAATACCGTTATTATATACACTGCCTTCATCAGGTTTTATTAATCCGGTTATTATTTTCATAAGAGTGGTTTTCCCAGCACCATTTGGTCCAATAAATCCGCATATATCTCCTTCTAAAATATCAAAAGTAGCATCATGGATTATTTTTCTTTTATTAAGAGTTTTATTAACATGTTTCACTTCAATTTTTTTCATCTTTTATTTCCTTTCTTATTAAGAATCATAATAATATCATGGGATGTTAAGGGGGTAATTGTTCTTACACTTATATCTAAACATATAAAAAACAACTCTTTATCAACTTTATTTATTTTTCTTATTTTCAATCTAAAAATGAATATCATGAATGAGTAATTTAAAATGATTTTGCTCAGAAGAGGTATTTATTGTAATATTTATGTAGCCATTATATTAAGGATAGTGAAATGAATAATCATTTTTATAACAATATTTATAAATATATACATTAATTGATTTTGAAATGGAGTGAATATAAGTAAGCTTTATAAAGAGTTAAGAAAAGAGTGTATATAAAGATATTACAAAAGGGTGATATAAGAAATGGATAGACGAGTACTTATAGTCGATGACAATATAGAAATAATCTCATTTGTAAAACCAGCACTTGAAGTTGAAGGATATACTGTAGATTATGCTGTATCAGGGGATGAAGCTTTACAAAAAATTAATTTAGATTTTGATATTATACTATTGGATGTAACGTTGCCAGATACGAGTGGATTTGATATATGTAAAAATATTAGAAGGAAAGTTGATTGTCCGATTTTGTTTTTAACGGCAAGAGGGCTTGAGCAAGAAAGAATCAAGGGTTTTTTAGTTGGGGGAGATGATTATATTGTAAAACCATTTTCATTAAAAGAACTTATTCTTAGAATGAGTGTACATATAAGAAAAGATAAAAGAGAATCGTCCTCAAAAAAATCTAATGAGCTAATCTTCGGTGATCTTAGAGTTAATATTTTATCTAAAAGCATTCAAATAAATAAACAAATAGTAGAGTTGACTAGAAAAGAATATGAAATTATTGAGCTATTATGTACGCACTCTGGACAAGTATTCTCTAAAGAACAAATTTTTGAAGTTGTGTGGGGAAATATAAGTGACAGTAATATAACTACTGTTACTGAGCATGTAAGAAGAATACGTTTAAAACTTCATTATTGTGGACTTAAGAAAGTGTGTATAAAAACAGTATGGGGATTGGGATATAAATGGGAATGTTAAAGCGTTTAAATATGCGTCTAAAAATAAAAACACAGTTTGTATTGTACTTTCTTTTATGTTTTATGGTATCAGTTATCATGTCATTGCTATTTTTAGGTATAGCTTTATTTGTATTTGAAAATAAGAAGGTCGCAGATGCTATTGAAAATTATGCAGTAATTAATAGTGATAAAATTTTAAATGTGAACTTTCAAGATGAATTAAATAAACAAATTCCTAAAAATGATTTCGAATATTGGATTGTATCTAATAATAAGAAGGTGTTATATACTTCAACAAATATGAAAAAATTACCTGAAAATCTTACGATTATTTCGAAGGAGTATTATGGTAAAGAATATAATAATGCTACTTATGGAATTTCCTTTAAACCTTTGTTTAGCGAAGGCAAATTTAAAGGTGGAATAGTTTTAAGATATAAAAGCAATGTTTTTGTAGAATCCAGTATTATTAATACTCTTATAAAAAAATTTAAATATAATGTATTTTTATTCTTTTTTATTCTTTTTCCTATATTTATAATCTGTCCTTTTATTATTATATTAATTTTTTCTGTATTATTTTCAAAGGAGATAGTACGTCCTTTAAAGGAAATGGTTAGATTAAGTAATCACATAAAGATTGGACGATTAGATTTTATAATTGACACGTCTTATACTAATGAATTAGGGCAGGTTCTAAAATCATTTGAAGATATGAGGATAGCACTGCAAAAATCGCTAAAAGCACAATGGATAATGGAAGAGCAAAGGAAAGACATGATTTTATCACTTACTCATGATATTAAGACACCAATTACTATAATTAATGGACATTTAGAATTACTCGCAGGATCGTATAATCATATTTCAGAGGAAAATAGAAAAGCATATATTAATATTATGCTTAGTAATTCTGAAAAAATAAAAAAAATGATTAATGAACTAAATGAAATCTGGGATTTAGAAAGACCAAATTTTAAATTAGATTTTCAAAAGGTAGATTTAAATGACTATATTTTAGAGCTTGAAGGGGATTATATATATATATGTGCAAAAAAGAATGTTAATTTTCGTATAATAGATTCATTGCCACCTAGAGAAAAATTTGATTTTGATTCTTTTAGAATAAATGAGGTACTCCAAAATATTATAACGAACTCTTTAAAGCATACCGATGATAAGGGAGAAATTCTTCTTGAAATATACTTAGAGAATGGTAATTTGACATTTCGGGTGTCAGATAATGGGAAGGGATTTAGTGAAGAAGTCGATTTGGTTTTTAATAAATATTATAAGGGAAATGGAGATTTAATATATAAAAATAGTTCTGGGCTAGGGCTTTATATTTGTAAGATAATTATTGAAAAACATGGAGGAGAAATCTCTGCGTGTAATAACAAAAGAGGAGGAGCTACTATAGAGTTTTCTTTACCTGGCAATAATAAGTTAAAAGAAGATGATGAATGTAGTGATATTGTATAGAGGTGTACGATTAAGAAAAGAAAAAATATTTTGTACGGTAGATATTCAATGCTAATCATTGATAGTTAATGCGTCCTAATAATTAGATAGAAGGAAGGGCTTATGCTAATGATTGTTTAAAGATAAGCCCTTTCTTTTTTATTACTTCATTTTTCAGATTGATACTTGCGTTAATATCCCTATCATGATGTGTACGACTAGAACGGCAGTCTCATTTAAGTAGGTTTAGATTTTTAACGTCTTTGTTTTGATATCCGCAACAAGAATATGATTGGCTTGAAGCAAATGTTTTAGATACGAAAATTAGAATGTATATTGAAATAGGCTAAAGTCCTTTAGAATTGCAAAAGTAAAAGGTTGACAGTTATTGTTAGTCTTTTACTTTTGTGGAGAGAAAATGTAAAAAACATTTAACCAGCTAAGTGTTGAATTATAAACAATTATTTAAGGTCCAAAACCACAACATACTTATTCCTGAACTATATTAATATTAGGTCAGGAATAAGCTTCTAATTTTGTGAGGAGTTAAGTACTAAAAACTAAAAAGGCTTAATTTTGTTTAAGCATTTGTAGTAGTTTAAAGGATTTTGGAATGGTTATGATATAATAAAATTCAATTATAATAAGGGGGATTAATTAAATGATTTTTCAAAGCATGATAACAGCTATTATAGAAAAATTACAAGAGACGGTGAATCCCTATTGGATAATTGTGTTTGGATCAACGGCTGAGAACAGAGAACGGGAAGATAGTGATATTGATATAGCTTATTTAAGTGACACAACTTTAGGGAACTATGAACGTTTTTTATTAGCACAGGAGTTAGCAAACATCGTTAATAGAGATGTTGATTTAGTTGATTTATCCGAAGCTTCTACAGTTTTTCAAGCTCAGATTATACATACAGGAAAGACAATATTTTGTTCGGATGATAAACGTAAGGTCGTTTTTGAAATGAAAACCTTAAAAATGTATTCAAAATTGAATGAAGAACGACAGGTAGTATTTGATGATATAAAGAAAAGAGGTTCAATATATGAAGAATGAGGTTATTTTAAATAAAATTTCTACAATAGAGCGTTGTATAAAAAGAATCCAAGATGTGTATGGAAATGCCCCTGGAAATTTAGAGGATTTTACAAAACAAGATTCAATAATATTGAACATACAAAGAGCTTGTGAAGCGAGTATTGATTTAGCGATGCATATTGTTGCAGGAAAAAAATTAGGACTACCCCAATCTAGTCGAGAAGCCTTTGATTTGTTGGTTACAGCAGGATTACTTAGCGCTGA
Source organism: Bacillus sp. FDAARGOS_1420 (assembly GCF_019344915.1). NCBI lineage: Bacteria > Bacillati > Bacillota > Bacilli > Caryophanales > Bacillaceae > Bacillus > Bacillus sp. FDAARGOS_1420. The sequence goes on from NZ_JAHWJB010000003.1 coordinate 89,463, forward strand.
TCTAGCAAATAAGTTAAAGGCGATGGTTGGATTTCGTAATATTGCTGTTCATGATTATCAAAGTGTAAATTTAGATATTGTTCGTCAAATTATTGAAAAACATTTAACTGATTTTAAATTATTTACGAAAGAAGTAATGGGGATATTGGAATTTTAGGCGAAAGAACAAAATAATAGAGCTGAGAAAGAAAGTAATTTATACCAGCTATTGAAACAATTACTTAATTTCGTAAAAAGAAAAGCGGTCATAAGATGAATTTGTTCATGTTGAAGTGAATCTTTGCATGAAATGTACAAGATATTGCAGGGTTGGAAAATTCTTTAAAATGGCTCTCCCAAGAGTTACAGGAGTTAATAGGGGAATTCAAAAATAAGTAGGATAGGAGAAGGTATGGGTATGACCTATACCTTTATTTATTCCCACATAAGGGATGAAAGCTTAGGTATATATGTAAAATAGCTAAAAGAATATTTTTTTTGCATATTTTGTTGGAAATAGAGCATGATATTACCAAATTCAACGGAGGTGTTTAAAAAATGCAAATTCGCGAAAATAATAATTCAAACGAAATCGTAATAGCAGCTGCAGCAAGTGCAATTGAACAAATGAAATATGAAATTGCACAGGAGTTTGGTGTTACTCTTGGGCCGGATTCAACAGCAAGAGCAAATGGTTCAGTAGGTGGAGAAATTACAAAACGTTTAGTTCGTATGGCGCAAGAGCAGTTATCTGGTCAATATAAAATTCACTAAAGTTAAAGGTATATCCCATGGAAGGGATATACCTTTTTAATTTGTCTTTAAAGAGGATAGTGAAAATTTTTACTGCTAGTTAAATTTAGACACTGCAAATTTGGCTGTGAAATTCATCTTCTTCATGTAAGAAGAATTTACTCCTGCTTGAAATTGAACCGAAATATTACCGTCTTTTTGTGCTTTGAATACGCGACCGTATGGTGAATTCGCATTGTATGTGCCAATTACTTGATCATCTGCATCAAAGACTGTATAAGAAATTGGGAACCCGGAATTTTGTACAAAGACCGTAAGTTCTTCCCCTTTATTAAGATTAAATGATTCTTTTTGAGAAACCTCATAGGAACTCATAGAGTAATATTTTGTAACTTCTTGAATTTCTAAATTTGTAGTTGCTGCACTCGCTTTAGGTGCCTCTGCTCCTGGTAAGTTCATACCTGATAGTACTGCAATTCCTAATGCCCCTGCTAAAATAACTTTTTTCATAATGCTAGTTCCTCCTTTAATATATTGTGAGATTTGAAAACGAAGTGAAAATATCACCTCTTGAAACCATTATAGTTACAACGAGAATGATTTTCAATGAGATTTAATATGTAATTTTGCATACATAAGATGTCGATATAAGGTAATCTATCCGAAGTTTAAAGTATTCTAAAGAAGTAGAGAACAACTTTTCAAAACTATGAATGTGATGGTAGCTGGTTTTTACATACGTTGGTTCTATAAGTGAATATTTTGTTGTTTTTTTATTGTGCATTCATTGTATGTAAATAAACAATCAATTGTTTATAAAGTTTTATAATTCGGAATTATTAAACGAAATAAGAGGTTATATGTTATAATAAAGCTGCAATAAGGTTTAGCATCCTAATCTTATTGTGTATATTTAGCCTAAGTATGTCGTTTGTATTAAAAATAAGAAGTCTCTCAAAAAGAGGCTTCTTATTTTTGGTATGGAGGGGGATTACAGATGATTGATTATTATCAAATTTTTTTATTTACTATGGCAGGTATTGCCTTGTTTTTTTATATACAACATGCTAGAAAACCAACGAAAAGAAACAAGTGGAAATTCTTTGTTGTAGTATTTTTATTTTTCCTTTTGAATTATTTATTTCTTAGATTTATATAGGTAAATGTAAGAGGGGATACGTTTTTAATTTTAAAATATAAAAAAAGGAAGGTGTAATCCTTCCTTTCATCATCTAGTTTGTCAATGCGAATATTTAATTAACTAATGTCATTGGCGCTGTGTAAATTGTGTCAACAGATCCGTCAGCATTCGTAATTTCAACTTTATAACGGAATGTGCCTGCATCCCCAATATCTTCGCCATTGCCTGAGAAAGTAACTATTTCTTCATTTGAACCAGCTGGTAACATAGAGTTCCAATTGAACCAAGTTTCATAATAGCCCCAGCCAGTTTCATATTGTTTTTCGATAGCAACTTTGTAATTCACACTTTCAGCTCTATTATTTGTAACTTTTGCAATGACATTTTGTCCAAATCCGTATTCCGTAGCGTGTAATTGAATCGTGAAATTGTTCACTGTTTCGCTAGGGCCACAAATGTAACGACAATATTCGCTTGCTCCATCGGCATGAGCTTTAGGTGTTTCTATATTCATTGCTGTTAAACTACCAAGAGCCAATGTTCCCATTAATAATACTTTACCAAATTTTTTCATATAAAATCCCCCTTGAGTATCTTTTCAATTTGTTTAATAGTTGTCACATCAAGTAGTTATATGACATTAAGCAAATTGAATGTTCTTTTTCCCTGAGTACATTTGCTACCATTCTTCCATCTTGTAGTAATTTAATCTGTACATAAGATTCCATGGTTTTAAATCCTAAATATGTATCTGAATGTACATTGAATAGATCCTTTAATATATCGATGATACATTTGGTTTATTTACTTGTATCATCTCTTCATTACCGTTTATTGGTAAAAAGGTAATGTTATTATACATAATATTGGAATCTACTGACAAGAGCTAATAATTTTGATTTAGTCATTAACAGGAAAGAAAAGTATTAAATAAGGACGGTGTTCAAAAAGAAGATAAAAACATTTGAAATGTGTGAGAAATGATTTGCAGAACAATTAGAGCACAAGTACTGTGGGAGCTTGTAAGTACTGTAACAGAAGAGAATATGAAGCAGAAGCAGGAGTTAGAGTCTACACCAGGTTTATTAGTAAATCTATTTAAAACTTGTAAAAGAAACCATTCAAAATCAAAAGAAAGCGAAATAGAAAGGATATTTAAGGGAATTTAAAAGGCCTTGTCATTTTAGACAGGGCCTTTCAAAAAGGGACACAATTGACAACTGAAGGTGACTTCATATTACCATTTTTGGAATTTTAATTCCAGGCATTCATATTGAGAAATAAAATGATTATTTTGTAGAGTGTGAGATGGGGAATACTGCCTATCAATTTTTCAGGACGGGAAGGCATAAGCAGAATTTTTTATTTGCTTTAAACAAGGGATAGAAGAAATACTTTTGCTTAGGAAAGTGAGTTAATCATAGTTCAAAGTTATGTGAAAAACTGTTTTCAGGATAGGTAACCTTTTTGTTTTAAAAAGAGAATATATTTTCTCAACAGGACAAATGGTAACCATCTATAAGTACTACTTATAAGGATAATAGGAAAATAGAAATTAATAATAAAGGAGAATGCGAAATGAAAACAGTAGTATCTGATAGAGATCTATCTGAAATCCGCGAAGAAGACGTAGATGTTTTAAAGGTAATGGCACATCCGGTTCGATTACAAATTGTAAATGAATTAATGCACCATAAAATGTGTAATGTTACGCAGTTAACGGAGATATTAAGACTCCCACAATCTACTGTTTCACAGCATCTATCAAAATTAAGGAGAACCGTACTCCGTGCAGAAAGAAGAGGGTTAGAGGTGCATTATTATATAGATAATGCTAAGGCTCGTCAGATTGTAGGAATTTTAGGTTTGTGGGGAAATAATAAGCAAAAAAGTTCCCTTTTATAAAGTAGGGAACTTTTTGCATGTTTATCAAAGTGTGTACCATTATAAAAGAATATGAGATTTAGAAAGGATGCCAATCTAAAATATTTTATATAGGGTGAATGGGGGAAGTAATAAGTAGCGGCTACATTACATTTTAAAATGACACACATTTGACACTCCCAACCCTAAAGGGGCCAGCAGACTAACATCAGTGGGATTCTTGCTAACAAAGGCGAAGTCTATTTCTGGTATCGCTGACGTGCAAGATTGCGGTGTGCCATCACCACTCCCACAACAGACCATATAGGTTCGTGGGCTACGGTACTGTGACCATACCGTACAGATTGTTGGTTCTCAAATCACGAAAACAATTAAATTGATACATTTAAGTTGCAAGTTATAAAAAATATTAAAGGGGGGATAAAGCATTATTTAAAATTGTAATACCTTTGCAGAGATAAAAAAGTTATTTAATTGAAGCGCCTGTTAGTTAAAGTAAGTCTTTTAAAAGCAAGTTCCAATGTAGGATCATATTTGTTATTCTCAATCGCATTAATCGTTTGTCTTGAAACATGACTTAATTTAGCTAAATCTTCTTGGGAAAGCTTTTGCTCTTTACGTAAAATACGAATTATGTTCTCCATTTTTATGAACATCACCTTTAAATTTGTCAAAATTTTTTTACATTTATAAAAGTGAAAAAACGATAATCCTTCTACACTTTAGATAGAAAGAATATCGTTTTTTTTATTTTGGGGGTATTTTTATTTGTTAGCTTGATAGGCGATGGGGTAGCACCATATGTCCATCAAGATGATATGGTGCTACCCCATAACGATGTCAACATATTTTTTCGTTTTTTGAGTGAGTAATTTCTTAAATTGGTGAAGAAAAGAACTTTGTTCTTTTTTTATGTAAAATATTCTAATTTTGCATTAGGAAAGAACTGTTTCATATAGGAATACAGATGATTTTTTATATCCTCTTCTTCTTCTTTTTGATAAATGTATTTTCCAATTCCATATTTCCCCCATTTATATCTTCTTTTCTCTTCGTCTAATTCTAATTTTGTCATCGGATAGTTTTTTTCAATCACTCTCTTAGCTGGCTTTGTAAAACGATGTTGAATAAACTCAAATGTAATATCATCCCGGGCGTCAAGAGGTAATTCAGCATTTAGACGTTCAAACATATGATAGTATCCATCCTGCCAGCCTTCATGAAGATATATAGGCGCTACAATGAAACCAAGTGGATATCCTGCTCTAGCTACTTTTCCTGCTGCCTCAATTCGTTTCGCTAATGGAGAAGTTCCTGGTTCAAAGTTTTTAATCACATAATCAGCATTTATACTAAAACGAAATCTTGTTTTTCCATTATGTTTAGCATCAAGTAAATGATCTACATGGTGGAATTTCGTAACAAACCTTAATTTCCCATATTCAGATTCTCCAAAATGCTCGATGGCCCGTTTAAGGGTATGCGTTAAATAATCGATTCCTACAATATCTGAAGTACACGACGCTTCAAATCTTGTTACTTCAGGTGCACGCTCCTTCATATATTTATCAGCAACCTCTAAAATTTCTTCAACATTTACATACGTTCGTATATAAGGCTTACTTCCCATCGTTGTTTGTAAATAACAATAATGACAATGTCCCATACAGCCCGTTGCAAAAGGAATTGCATACTCTGCTGAAGGTTTGGAAGTATCAAATTTCAGTGTTTTTCTAACACCAACAACAAGTGTAGATTTTGCTACTCGATATTTTTGAAAATCGTTATCGCCTGGCAAATCTCTTACTTGATTATGGGAAGTAGTATGTCTAATTTCAACATCCATCTTTGAAAACTTCTCAAAAAGATCTTTCCCCAAAGGATAATCTAATGCTTTAGGTTCAAAATATACAAGCTTAGGCATAAATGGCTTATTCATTCCAACATCCCCTCTGAAATATCACCATAATAGTAAGTGTACGCTTGGTTTGCCTCATCTTCTGTAGCATATACAGCCATCTCGTTTGTTAGGGGATAATATGTTTCGTAAAGAAATAGTGCTAATTCATTAGGTCTTTCAGGATTATTTACAACTGCTGCAGCTTGTATATTAGCTACATCCTGCGTGTGGGGATTTCGATAAAAAATATAGACAATGTCACCAGCATTATACGTGTTACTTTCAGAAGAAAATTCCATTCCATCACCATCTCATTTCATATAATTCAATGTGCAAAGCTTTACTTTATAATGTTCCTGTGGTGTAACTATTTAATTTCATTGATAAGATTACGTCATACAAATATACTTTCAAATATGAATAATAATTGCACTGCCAAAAAGGCAAGCATATATCAATGCTTGCCTTTCGTTCTAACGACGATGTTCAACAAGATCAATTACACCTAAAACAACGTGAGCTAAACCAAACCCAAATACCGTATTTGCAATCATTTTATTAGTTCCACGAGTTTGTTTAAGAGCATAACCTGCTGCTGTCACTGCTGTACCTAGAGCTGTTGGAATTAATCCTTCACGAATGTCCACAGTGATGCCTCCTTGTATCGTAGTTAGTAAATTTGTTTTAATACTTTGAAGTAAAGCATTAAAACAAGTATTAGTATTTTTCTTTTTAGTAAAATTATGTGGAGTCTTTCATAAATAAATATTCCTAATTCATTACAACAATAGAGATTGAAGAAAAATATTATTCAATTTTCTTTTCAACCTGTTTTCTAGTACCAATTATGAATAATCAAAACTGTTTAGGCCCATATTAATCTGTGTTTAATACATGATAGATATGGAGTTGAATGTAAAATGGAACATAAAGGTAGAAATTCAACAGAAGATGCACTACTTCAGTACAAATATGGTTTGGGAGTATTTGCTGGGAAGATGCCGAAACTTACTGAACAATTTAATTCATTTACGGAAGAGTGCTTTAAAGATGGTGCGCTATCAAAAAAGCAAAAACAATTAATTGCATTAGGTATTAGTCTTTATTCTCAGGATGAGTATTGTATTATTTATCATACAAAGGGATGTATTGATCAAGGAGCTTCTGAACAAGAAATCCTAGAAAGCATTGGGGTAACGGCAGCATTTGGCTGTGGTCCTACTATGAGTCAAGCAGTAACACTTGTTCAAAGAAGTATAGAAGAATTAAGGAACCTGAATTAATTAGAATAGGATTGTTTGCATGGAAGCTTAGCTTTTTTATTTGTGGATTCGTAATACAAAAAAGAGCATCCCTATAACCAGGATGCTGCAACAGGAAAGAACACAGATTAAATTATAAAAAGAATTAATTATTTTATAATTTAATAATTTAATAATGAGACAGATAATATTGAGGAAATTAAGAAATAATTGAATACTCCTATATAATTATAATTGATTAAGAGTTGGAGTAGTATTCTGTCATCTGTCCTTTTTTCAGTTTTGTCTCTCTTCCCTCGAAAAGAAGAAAAGGAATTAACTAATAATTGTGGAAATCGCTTGTTTGTAAACCAGTTGTTGCTTACCATGAACCATTACAAGGACAGTGAATTTATCTGTTGAGAGGATCTGTCCACGTATGGGAACCCCACTTTTCAAAAATATAGTGCTGTCCCCTTTTTTCACTTTTAATTGTTCATACGTATCTTCTTGTAAGTTATACATGGAAAATGCCCCCTATATTTATATTTCCCTTCTAATCCTTCTTGCTATATAACTATCGTATCATATTTAAATTAAAATACCGCTTTAGCTACATATTTCGCAATAAATTTATCGGAAATACAGAAAGAATATTATCTTTTGTAAAAGTGGATTTAATTTTTTTTATAAACGATAATGATGTTATTTTAGTCACAAATAAAAGGAAAATACGAACTGTAGCAAATATTATCAAAGATTAAAATGAATAGCGTTAATCGATTTATTCTACTATTTCCTCCTAGAAAGAGTACGGTCAAAGGTACTCTTTTTTCATTTTAATTAGCTTGCCATCCCTTAAAGGAATACGCATATATTTTGTATGTGAGGCTTTTTCACTCATATGACCCTCCCTAAAAAGAGCACTTGTTTACGGTGCTCTTTTTTAGCACCTAAAAATTTTTTAACATCCGACATATAGAATTAATAAATTGTATTTTATATTATATAAGTAACCTCAACGCAAACTTTACTATTAATTTTATCCCTGAAAGGGCCTACCCTTGCAAAAGGCCCTTTTTAAAATTTGTCTCGTTTCAGGGGAAACAGTAGTATAAGCGACTTTTTTGTCATCTAATACTTCAACTTGTTCCCAATCTTTAAAAGCCACAATGGCATAACTTATTTCTTCGTTTGATTCGTTACCATTCGATATAGTAAGTTCTTTTCCATCATTTTCGGAAAAGATAGCTTGAAGTTTTTTCTTCATTTCTAGTAATAAATAGTGGTTCATAGAGATCGCAAAGACTATTGCTAGAGAAGTAATAACATTTGGATTTAAGAAGATCACTTCTAAAAACAAAAAGAAGAAGACCACCCGTAAGCCGGCAAAGCGTGGGCGGTCTTCTAAAAAACATAAAAAAATATAACAATCATCAAGTAAGTTTATTATAGCATCAATAAATAGGATTTCCAATATGTAATATTGCATATATATAGATTTATTTATGTTTTATCTATATAGTTTAATTGTCTGTTATTTGTTTTAATTCATTTACTTATATTATTTTTGAGCGCTCCAGCAATGGAGCCTTTTTTTATGCAATAAAACATTTTCTTTACATTATTTAGTCGATGTATATTAGCTTCTCCTTCTTAAAAGATATCTATATTTTACCAAAATATTGTATAGACGACCAGTCTTTTTATGGGAATTTAGTGAGTTAATAGTATTAAACTTGAAAATAGTTTTTATATCGAAAGTAGTAGATGGATTATTCTGTATGTCAATCGATATGCTAAATTGCATATCTAAAAAAGTATAATTTGTTAACGTTTTCAAAATGAGGAATATTCTTATAAATTTCTGTTAGTATCAAATTTGTACTTATATAATAAAGAAGGGGATGTTTATATGTTAAAAAAAGTTGCATTAGGGATATCATCGTTAACAATGGCAGCAGTAGTAGGTTTAGGAATGGCACCTGAGGCATCAGCAGGACCAGCAGCACCGTTAACTTCTTTAAATGTGGTTAAAGTGGAATCGCAATTAGGTGGGGTAGAAACTATTAATCCTAATAGTTTTAGTACAACTAGAGATCATGGTGGAAGTTATTTATATGTTTATACACGAAAAATTGGTTATGGTCAATTTCCTTTTGCAAAAATGGACGGATTTGATGTGAAAAGTGTTGGTTCACAAATAATTGGTGGTAATCCTATAGTTGGCTGGGAGTATAAATGGGATGTATCAAAGTTTAAAGAGGGAACTTTCGAGTATCAAAAAACTTCAATAAACCATCCTAGAAATACGTTACGAACTTCTATATACATTAAATAATCACTTAATCCATAGTAAAATAATCCCCACGCATTGTGTGGGGATTATTTTGGGTAGGTAACCAGTTAGGTTTTCAATCTGACTTGAAAAATAAAAGTTGTTTCTTTATTGTATCATGAGCTAGTAACAAGTTATGATGCACTTTTACATATTGGTTTGTATGTAAAGAAAAGAAACCCTAAGGTGTCTTCCGCCGATTTGAACAACTTTAATTTTAATAATATGTATTGGGGATACAGCCGAGATACGTGTAAAAATAGGTCATAGTCTTACTTTTACTCCCAGATTCAACATATTGAACTGATAAATAGGGGGTGGTGACAGGATAGCTGATACTATCCCTTAGCGTAGAGTAGTAAAGGAAAACCTTTTTATTATTAGGTTTTTTAGTTGGTATTTTTACTTTTATTTCTAGAGGAAATTGTACCAAATATTGCCCCGGACATTGCTCCGATTAAAGTCATAAAAATTGCACTCCATGCTGCAAATGACATAATTACACCTCCTAATAATAAATTATCGTAACTATCTAAAGCTATTGTTTCTTAGCCTTTTTAATAGAAATGATGATTGCAATAACTATTAAGAAAATAAGAGGAGACCAAGCAAAGAAAGACATTTTAGTATTCTCCTTTCAATATTAATTTTAAATATTTTATAAACTAATTATTACATGTTTATAAATTGAACATACAGAATATGTAATATTACATATCGAATTGTAGAACGTGAAGAAGTGAAGACGATAGTTGAACAAAAACGCTATTTGATAAGTAAACGCTAAAAAAGAGCACTATAGATAAGTGCTCTTTTCGAAAGTGAGTATAAATTCCTATCATTCTATACTAGTTTATGCTCTACAGTATGTAGTTGCTACAAACATGGATGTCAGTTTTTATTTAAGAATAGAGGCTTCCTGTAATAAAGCCTCTATAAAAAGGACACCTGAAGTTACGTTATAGTAAATTCAATTGTAATAGGAGTACCTCCATCTAGGACAGCTCCTCCTACAATAGTAGCAGTAGTAGTAACTCCAGTAATAGTATCACCTGTTTGGATTCCGCCGTTAATATATAGCGTTAAAAATGTATAAGAAGCAGGGAATGTTGTTACAGCTCCAGCATCATCAGTGAAGTCAGTGTTTGCAAAAGTTAAATCGGCTCCAGCAACAGGAACTGTTGCTGCTGTACTTACAAATCGTCTTCCAGCGATAAACGGTTTAAAGATAGCCAATTATATTCACCTCTTTTCAGAACCTACTTGGCCAAGATTTACTGTAAAAAGATGACTTGTGAGTTCCATTCGAAATCAATATATGAGTTTTCGGAATGTAAGTTGCATATACGAAAAAGAGCAGCTAGCAAAAGCTAACTGCCCAGTCTTAAGGAAAATCTAACTGGTTACAGCACATTAAAGATGGGTTATCTATAGTATGGACGGAATATTGTGTTTTATTCAGAGAGGTAGAGGGAAATGAATAAATTTATGCTGTTCCAACTTGGTTTTGGTCTGCAACATCAGCATCAAATGTGTTCGTTGCACTAACACCGCTAAAGGTATTAGCAACAAAAGCAACATTGGATGAGCCTGAGCCATTATAAGCTTTTGTATTTTCCTTTGGAGAGACGTTATAAAAATCACCTAAGTTGAAAGAACCGTTACTATTTTGTACAACCATGTTTCCAACAATAGATGGCATCAGTTTCACCTGCTTTCTTAGGAAGCGTTTAAATTAGAATATGGTCTATGAGTCTAGATGTTCATGTGAATCTGAAAATTTTAAAATGAGGGATGTTAGAAAACCTAATAAATCTCTTTGGGAGAAGAAGAATCTTGAAGGTGTAGGAAAGGTGCTTCTCATTGAAGAGAGTTATTACGATTGGATTGCAGAATGTGTTAAAAAAACAAATAAGGTCCAAATGAAATTCTATAAAATGATGTTTGGTTTAGGTGAAAATATAAAAGTTATTAGGCCGAAGAGTCGATTTGAAGCAGTTGGCTATTACTTAATGGATGTTATAGGTTTTGGAGATATTCATGATGTTGTTATTGAGGAAATGGATCCGACTGAAAAGGTTGAGTGGGAATGTATTGGATTCCCTGTCTATAAAACGTTAGAGGAAATTCACATGGAGAAAGAAATAGGTTGGTCGGATGATACACGATATTTTGTCTTTAAAAACTATAGATAAAAGAATAAAAAATAGAAATACTAGGTTTTTTCCATGAAAACACCAATAGAAGGAAGAGTGAAATTTAAAAACTAGAAAGATGAAAACATTGTTTGTAAATTGATTTTTAACATTTTATACAATTTATCATCTAATAAATATTAGAGAGAAGGAGGTGTTGATGTGGACCGATTTAGAAGAATGTCTGATACTCAAAGGTTTATAGATCCTGCAACTATAGGACCGACTCTCCCGCCAATCCCATCCATTACTTTTCCAACGGGTCCAACGGGAGTAACGGGTCCAACGGGAGTAACGGGTCCAACGGGTCCAACGGGAGTAACGGGTCCAACGGGAGTAACGGGTCCAACGGGTCCAACTGGAGTAACAGGTCCACCTGGAATAACGGGTCCAGCCGGAGTAACGGGTCCAACCGGAATAACGGGCCCACCTGGAATAACGGGTCCAACCGGAGTAACGGGTCTACCTGGAATAACAGGCCTAACCGGAATAACGGGTCCAACCGGAGTAACAGGTCCAACCGGAGTAACGGGCCCACCTGGAATAACAGGCCCAACCGGAATAACGGGTCCACCTGGAATAACGGGCCCACCTGGAATAACGGGTCCAACCGGAATAACAGGCCCAACCGGAATAACGGGTCCAACCGGAGTAACGGGTCCACCTGGAATAACGGGTCCAACCGGAGTAATAGGTCCAACCGGAGTAACGGGCCCACCTGGAATAACGGGCCCAACCGGAGTAACGGGTCCACCTGGAATAACAGGTCCAACCGGAGTAATACAAACGGCAAATGTATTGTATTTTACTTTTTCAGACGGACAAAAACTTGTCTATACAAATGCTGATGGTTTACCTCAATATGGGACAACACAGATATTGTCACCAAGTGATGTTTCCTATATTAATTTATTTATAAACGGAATTCTTCAGCCACTATCTTCGTACCAGGTTGTAACTGGGCAGTTAACTGTGTTAGCGCCTGAAGCTCCAGTGCAGGGAGCTTCAATTATTCTGCAATTCATTACTATTAGTTAAAAAAAGGACAGATTTCTTTATTAAGAAATCTGTCCAAAAACAAAAGATGTTGATTAAGTTACGATAAACTCAACAGTGATTGGAATTCCTGGATCTAATGTGTCTCCACCTGGGATTGTGATAGCACCAGTTGGACCAGTAGTAACACTAGAATTCGAACCTGGCTGCAATACGCCGTTTACATAGAGATTATAATACGTAAAAGTAGGGAATGCTGTAGCAGCCACACCAGCATCATTTAGACAAGCTGTAGCAGCAATCGCAAACGCAGCACCTGTCCCTGTTCCTGCACCTAGTGAGGATGTAAATCTTCTAGAAGCTATAAATGGAGGTACGATAGCCATTTGGTATTCACCTCTTTTTCGATTTTATTAGGACTAGATTATGAGAAAACTTGTCCTATATTGTATTCTATGACGTACTTAAATACTAGAAACGGCTTATGCATTAGGGTTTAAGTGCAATTATTAAATTAGATACATTGGTGTTGAATGAAAACGCTATTTTAATAGACAAGTAAACAATAAAGAACTCCTTTGACACTCCCACCCCTAAAGGGGCCAGCTGACTAACGTCAGTGGGATTCTTGCTACCAAAGGCGAAGTCCATTTCTGGTATCGCTGACGTGCAAGATTGCGGTGTGCCATCACCACTCTCACAACAGACCATATAGGTTCGTGGGCTACGGTACTGTGACCATACCGTACAGATTGTTCGTTCTCAAATGTTTTTACGTCTTTTGCATGACGACTTAATACATTTTACGGAGTAGAAGAATTGGCTACCCCAACCTCATATGTATTCTATTTTCAGAGAACAGTCGTTTTAGAGTCTTTTGCATGACTATGAATAAAGTATACCATGTTTTTCTATGCAAAAACGATGCTTTCATCCCACGTCTAAAGACGGACTAAAGTCCTGCGTGGGCTTTCCCGTATCGTAAATTCTGTAATCTATGCTTTATTATTCTTTTACTTCAATGCTCTTAATATAGTAAGAAAATTAATAGGAGGGGACTATTAAAATGAATAAAAAAATTCTAAAGCAGTTGAGAAAAATGACTACAAATAAAAAAGGATTAAGTGCTGCTGTAGTAGCAGTAGGAATTATGAGTACAACTTTAATTCCTCAAAATGCCTATGCACATGGGTTCGTTGAAAAGCCAGGTAGCCGTGCTGCTTTATGTAGCCAGAATTATGGAGCTTTGAATTTAAATTGTGGCAATGTGATGTATGAGCCGCAAAGCTTAGAAGCGCCTAAAGGATTCCCACAAGGTGGACCGGTTGATGGGAAAATTGCTTCAGCAGGAGGCCTGTTTGGTGGGATTCTTGATCAACAAACAGCTGATCGATGGTTTAAGAATACGATTAAGGGTGGAGAGAATACATTCACTTGGAAATACACTGCTCCTCATTTAACAAGTCAATGGCACTATTACATCACAAAAAAAGGATGGGATCCAAATAAACCTCTAACAAGAGCGGATTTTGAAACAATAGGAACTGTAAAACACGATGGTTCTGCAGCATCTAATAATTTATCACATAAAATTAATGTACCAACTGATCGTAGTGGATATCATGTCATTTTAGCGGTTTGGGATGTAGCTGATACCGTAAATGCTTTTTATAATGTGATTGATGTGAATCTAGTTAATAATGAAAAACCAGATACAGAAGCACCAACTCAGCCATCTGGACTACAAGTAGTAAAAGCCACTTCAAATAGCGTAGAACTTAATTGGAAGCCTGCAACAGATAATGTAGGGGTGAAAGAGTATCAAGTGTTACGTAATGGAGAAGTAATTAATACTGTAGCGGGTACTAGTGTAGTTGATAAAAAATTAAGCCCAAACACAGATTACACGTATACAGTAAAAGCAGTAGATGCTGTAGGGAATATATCTAAGGAAAGTGAAGCATTAGTTATTAAAACAACAGTGGAAAAACCAGATACAGAAGCGCCAACTCAACCTAAAGGGTTACACAGTATGGGAATCACTGCCAATACTGTTGACTTAATGTGGAGTCCGTCTGAAGATAACATAGATGTGGATCATTATATTGTATACAGAGAAATTGCGGGGGTTACGAAGGAAATAGGTACTGTTAATACCACATCATTTATGGACAAGAATTTGCAAGCAAATACAACATACAAGTATGCAGTTTCTGCAGTTGATACGGCTGGCAATGAATCAATGAAAAGTGATATCTTAACAGTTACTACGAAGGAACAAGAAAACGCTTATGAGAAATGGGATTCGTATAAAGCATATAAAAAAGGAGATAGAGTAGTTCACGAGGGTAAGGAATACGAGGCGGCCCAAAGCTATCAAGGGAATGGGGATCCGAATTGGATCTTTGCTTTATCTTTATGGAATGAAATAAAATAGTAATTTAATTAGTAGCTCATTTTTCATGTAATCAAGTATATTTGAAATGAATAATTAAGAGGAGAAAAAATCAAGCTTTATATTATAATTAAGCGCATCCTCTTAAAAAGAGGGGCGATTATTAATAGATCATCTTGATAATAATAACTAAATTATGTAATATATAGGTATATTGTTAGTTTAATTGATTCCGTTTATTCCCACACCTTATGTGTTGTGGTTGAGTTGTAGAAGCAAGTTGTGTTCTTGTTTCAATTTTGAAAGGGCTTCTTTGAGCCGATTAGTGTATATAGCTTATTTTGCTATGCACAATTAATCGACTTAAAGGAGTCCTTTTTTGTTTGTTTAAGTGGATATATAGAGTAGGTATTAAGTTAGAGAGAAATATGGTTGTTTAGAAGGAATGTGTAATGATGAATTGAAAAATATAGCATCTAACTAAAAGAGCTATATGGAATCATAGTAAGAATGATCTCAAGTAGAGACGAGAAATCAAAGTTATAAGTACAGGGTTAGAGTAAGTACTCTAACTTTTGAAGGGAACCTAATAATTCATTTATAGAAGAGGAGAAGACGAATTGAGAACAACCCGAGAAAGATACGTAAACAATGGGGAGTATGTAATAGAACGTAAGGATCTACATAATGAGATTATTGAATTATTTTTAAATAAACATTCACAGCAAGAAAAAGAACCTGAAGCCATATTACTTGGTGGTGGTTCTGCTGCTGGAAAAAGCTCAATTGGAGAGTTAGTAAGTAAGGGGTATAAACGTAAGAAGAAACATATGATTTGGATAGATTCTGATAAGATCAAAGAAAAAATACCAGAATATCAACAATTAATGGAATCAGGGGACACAGAACTAATAAAACAAGCAGCCTTTTTGGTTCATGATGAAAGCAGTGATATTACCATGGAACTTTTAAAAATCTGTATGAAGAGAAAAATAAGCTTTATGTATGATGGTACAATGAAAAATGTAGAGAAATATAAAAAATTGATTCAACAATTAAGACAAGCTGAATTCAGTATTAATGCAATCATTGTAGATGTTCCAATAAAGGTTGCTTTAGAACGATCAATCATGCGTTTTAAACTAACAGGAAGATTGGTTCCGGAACATATTATTGAAGAAAGCCATATGAAAGTAGCAACTACATTTTGTAAAATTAAAGATTTGATAGATTGTTATAGCTTATATGATAATACGGGTCAGCAACCAGAAATTTTTGCTTTTAAAGAATCAAAACAAGCAAAAGAAAGTATTGTTGATGAACCTCGAAATAATCAATTTAACGAAAAATCAGCTCTTGTTTTTTAGGGGATATACATTTAATAAATTTTATAAAATGATAAATAGATTTAATTTCTATAATCTCCTGACAACTTATAATATTATTGATATAATAAGTATAGGAGGCGATATGAATGGAATTTAAAGAACTTATGAAGTATATAGAAGAAAACAAAGAAGAGCATTTTCATGATTTAATCGCTAAAAATGAACGGGAAATGGAAAAAAAGGAAGAAGAGAAATAAAGAATTTGAAGCAGAGGAGTTGACCTTTTAGGTCAACTCTTTTGTTTGCATAAATGAGTATTTAGTTAAAACCCTCCATTTATCACAAAAATCAATAATAGCGCATGTGCTGCTTTTGTAGATATTTGTGTGATATGTACTTTATATGTAAAACTACTATATTATTTTCACATGTTAACACCATTGTGTGTGGGATTTAATTTATGAGAAAAAAATCGTATGAAATAAAAAATGTATAATTAATTATTAGTAAAAACTTAAATAGGTTATTTGCTAATCGTAGGAGAGTTTTTTAGTATTAAATTAAATAGAAATCAGTGTAGTAAATATACGCTTTAGGAGAGAATATATGAACCATTTTATTGTTATGCAGGGACATACTTATCAAGAAGAAAAGGAATTAGGAATTATTTGGTCACCAAAAAAAGATAGAGGTGGTAATGTACCACATTCATGGAAAAGAATGATGGATGTAAAAAAAGGAGATCGAATCTTTCATTATGTAAAAGGGAATATTGTAGCGGTTAGTATTGCTGAAGAAGATTGTAAGGAATCGAATAAACCATCGATTATGAAAAGTCATGATCAATGGAATGATGAAGGCTATCTGGTGCCTTTAAAATATCATGAGTTAGAAAAAACAATTAATATACGTGAGAATTTTGAAGAGATATCGCAGCTTTTACCAATTAAATACTCGCCTTTTCAATCAGATGCAAATGGAAATCAAGGTTATTTATACCCATGTAATGAAGAATTAGCTCTTAAATTAATTGAATTAATTAGTGATTCAAACATCTATAAGAAGAAAAATGAGCAATTAGAATTATCAGTTGATGAGGTAAGAAGGACTGAAAATAACACATTAATTCCTGTTATATCTGAAACGGAATCAAAGGTAAAAGCTACAATCCGAATTGGACAGCAAAAATTCAGGAAAGCATTAATGGAGCTGTGGAACGGGAAATGTGCATTATGCGGAATAAATTTACCAGAATTATTAAGAGCGAGTCATTCAAAGCCATGGAAAGATAGCACAAGTATGGAGCGTTTAAATTCTTATAATGGTGTGCTCCTTTGCTGTAATCATGATGCCCTGTATGATAAAGGGTTTATTACATTTGATGGCCAGGGGCGATTGCATATTTCTCCATTGATAGTAGAAACAGATTATTTGATATTTGGATTAACACCCAAAGCTAAGATAGAAATTCGCCCAGAAAATAAATTATACTTTAAGTGGCATAAGAGGAACATTTTTAAAACAAAATAGTATAATTTATAATTTCAAGAGTATGAAGAACATAAGAGAATTGAAGGAGATTGCTACATGTATAACTGTAATCAATGTGGTACAGAAATGATTATGCAATTGCAAGATAGATATAGAGAATATTGTCCAAAATGTCAAGATCTCAGGCCAAGTAGCTTAGTATATTATAATTTATATGAACTATTAGAATTTATGGAAGCAAATGAATACATGAGTAAGGAAAGTATGTTACATAACTTTCTAAAATGGGAGTTTGAATTAACGAAGGGAAGTATCTTTAAGTTATATTTAGAGGTAGATAGATATGATCAAATCGGTGATGAAAACCTATCAAAGCAATTAGATGCATATATGAAGGGAATCCGATTAAAATTAAATGTTAAATATGAGGACGATGATATCTGGATTAAGGTGAATTAGTTGAGATTCTATATATAATGCGTTTTATTTTGAAAAGATAGTATGAATAAGAGAGGGGATTAATAGTGATGCAAGATTTACAAAAGGCAGTAATAAAATTTCGAGATGAGAGAAATTGGGGTCAGTTTCATAATGCAAAGGATCTGGCAATTTCATTAAATTTAGAGGCAGCAGAATTACTTGAGACTTTTCAATGGAAGTCTAGTGAAGAAGCAACAGAAACTAAAATGCAGGAAATGAAAGAAGAAATAGGTGATGTAATGATTTATTTGCTTATGTTAAGTGATAAATTGAATATTGATTTAGAAGAGGCAGTACATGCTAAGTTATTAAAGAATGCAGAGAAATATCCTGTCGAAAAAGCATTTGGAAGTAATAAAAAATATGACGAACTGTAAAGCGATAATCGCTTTACAGTTTTTTGAAATGTTTTTGTGAAAGAGGATGGTTGGGATTGTGATTTGTATGTGTGGATTGTATTCAGCGAGTATACAATCCACACACTCAAATATTATTCAATTTAAAAAGTGGGGAGTTATTTAAATGATATCATTTGCAGCAAAATTATCTTCATTTGAAATAATTAAGAAGAAGCGAAAGGCGTTTGAGCAAGGCTGTACGAGAGACTTTGAAATTGATAGTGTACCAGTAGTCTATATTCAACGAGATAAGAAGAATTTATATGTAGGTAAGTCCACAGATATATATGAGCGTTTCGTTGCACATTTAAGTGATGAAGGTAAAACATTCAATGAAGTTATTGTAATAAAAAGTGAATTATTTAATGAAAGTTCGATTAAGCATATTGAAACATTGTTAATTGAATATTTATCTGCAGATAATAAATTTAACTTACTGAATAAAGTTAGGGGCCAAAAGATTCATTCTTATAACGGGATTGAAAATGTTCAGATTATGTTTAAAGAAATTTGGAATCAGTTAATTGAAGAAGGGGTAGCTAGTGAGAATCTAGGTGAGATACATAATAAATTTATTTATAAATATTCACCATTTAAAGAGCTATCAGCTAATCAAATTGAGGTTTGTAAAGACATTTTTAATACGATGCTTACTACATCAAATAGTCGACATTTGATTACAGGGGACCCGGGTACCGGTAAAACAATTGTATTAACAAATATCTTATATGCGCTTGCTTACGACAATAAAACTGGTAAAGCACGAGAGGGCTTGAATTATGAAGATATAGCACTTGTAGTTCCGCAAACTCACTCATTAAATTTATATAAGAGTTTAATGAACAAGCTAGGTCTACAAAGTATTACAGTACTGTCACCTTCACAATTTATTAAGCAGGCAAAAAGTAGGGGTACAAAATATAAATATGTTTTTGTGGACGAAGCGCATCGTCTGAAACAATATTTTGGTAAACAAGCACGTGATTTAAAACATTTAGTCACTGATAACGGTTATACAACTGAGTTGGAGTTAATAGAAACATATGCATATCACTTAACTGTGGTTTATGATCCATACCAAACAATTCGACCTGCAGATATAGATACAGATGTATTTCAACGGTTGACAGTGAATTATAAGAGGCATCCCTTACATAAACAATTTCGTTTGAAATCTGGAGACCAATATCTAGCATGGCTGCGTAAATATCTACAAATAGCAAATAATGTTGGTGTTTATGAGGAAGGCTTATTGCAGGGTTATGACTTTAAAGTAATGGATTCTATTACAGAGTTAAATGATTCTATGAAATCTTTAAATAAAGAACATGAATTATGTCGCGTAGTCGCAGGATATTCTTGGAAATGGGCTACACAAAAGGATAAGACTCTATATGATATCAAAGATCCTGTTACAGGTAATACATTTGTATGGAACTCAAAGGTAAAGGACTGGATTAATTTTAAGAATAGTGTAGAGGAAATAGGATGTATTCATACTACCCAAGGTGCTGATTTAAATTATATTGGTGCGATCTTAGGAGCTGAAATTGATTGTAATTATACAGGTGAAGAAAATGGAGACTATGATTTGAATAAAGCAAAGATCATCGTCAACCCAAAAGAGTATAAGGATCGAAACGGACTTCCGATTAAGGGAACGGATTTAAATAATGAAGAGTTAACATCCTATATTAAACGTATTTATTACGTATTATTATCTCGCGGGATAAATGGATGTTACGTCTATGCAGTAAATCAAAATATGCAGAGATATCTAAAGGAAATAGTAAAAGTAAGTCAATAAATAAAAAAGAGCTTTGATAGTAAAAAAGAGCTGGAAATTTAGATAAGTTATGTATAAGATGAACAAAAATAAGGGGACGTCCTAGGGCATCCCTTTTTGCTTAAATTTTATTACTGCAAATGTAAATTATAAACGAAATCTTTATAAATGAAGGGATAGTTGGTAAGGTAGGCCTAGTGAGCTTGGATCTTATGCCGAACCATATAAATCCTTTTCTTCTGACAAACACCTCCAAAGTTATTAATCATACCTATTGAACGATACGTGGAACAACAAAAGACAAGGGGCTGAGAAAGGTGCAAATTAAATGTAGTAATTGCGGATTTGAACAATATATGAAAGATCATAAATTCAATAGAGATTATAAAGATGATTATAATAAAGCTTTATTTGTTATGTGTGGAAGAAATGCTTGCGATACTTCCCAAATTAAAATCCCGAATGGTTATATCAGAGAAACAATGTGGCTTGGTTCGTGGTCAATTGTTAGAGATATAACTTTAGACGAATACAAAGGTCTTAAAAGAGCAAAATTTCTTAGGGACTTAGCTGAAGAACAATGTACCAAATTGTAATAGTAAAAATCAAACTGAAAATCTGAATACTTTCAACTAAAAGTAAAAACTGTTAAAGTTGAAGGGTTGGAAAATTATGATTTTTTGCACCTGAACAGGTAGAAAAAGGTGTGATTCTTGCACCATCAATGGATATATATACCCTAGTACAAGTCTGTCAATGGTATGTATCCGGATACACGCATAAAGGAACAAATAGAAAAATTACTGATGTTTTAAATTCAAACCAAACAAAAATTATTGAAACAGTGGCGGTTAAAGGAAAATGGTCTAAATAACTATTAAGAGAACGACTTGCATTTTTCAAGAAACTTTAAAAGGCCTTACTACACACAAATTGTAGTAAGGCTTTTACTATTCAAGATAAAAAGTTAACGAATTTATTATCTCTGTGCAAATAGGATAGGAATTAGAAAATAACGTTACCATCCCTCCGAAGAAAAGAGACTTTATTTTAAATTAAAGGTCTTATCCAAAGTTGAGAAAAATCCACATACCCAAAATATTTCATCTTAATATTCGTTAAATCTGATGAAAAAGGAATTTGACGTGTATCATAGTATAAGGGAATCATGATAGAGGATTCTATCAGTTCTTTTTCAAGATTCTTATTTAATAAAGCCCACTCTTCAAAATGTGTGTGTTTATATTTAGATAGTTGTTTTCTTAGTGATTTACTTGTTTTTAACACTTTAGCTAATGGTGAATATCTAGCTGTTAAAAAATAATAAAATGATATCTCTTGATTCATCTCGAATACTTCACCATGAATAAAAAGGTCGACTTGTTCATTAAGTTTTTCATCCCTAAGATAGTTTTCAAATGGAACCCATTTAACTTGAAAAGGTATATTTTCTTTTTCTAAGATATTCATTAACCATTTTGTAGTCGCTTCTGTATACTGAGTAGCTTTTATAATAAGTGGTTCTTTAAAGTAGGGGCGTTTTCTTTTTGGAATATTGACTTGATGATCTATGTCTTTCAAGCAGCTCTTAACGTTTGGGTTTTTTTGAGAATCATATTCATGAATATGATTTATATTGTTAGCGATAATAGAATGTAAGTAATTACGAACATCTATGTGCTGAATGGAAGAATCGCGCCAAGCATTCATAATTATAACGCCAAAACCGGAATTCCTTTCTACTTGAAAAGTAGAATTACATTTATGGTGTTTGGAGGATTGATAAATAGTATCAAATTCTAGAGGGACCTGAATGAACTCTACTGTATCTAGCAATGGTCTTTCTTGAAAATAATCATGAAATGCTATCAATGATGTTTTCTCCAGATTATTCTCTCCTATATAAAAACCACCGGTTCCTATAATTTGACCGTTATTTTCTTTATAAATACTTGTATTTATCATACATAACATTTGTAAACAATAACTACACCCCTTTGGGTAATGTATATCAATAATTAATGGTGATACAACTTCTATTTTTTCTATGGGTGCCCATAAATCTTTATAGTATGTATGACTGCGTAATTTTGAGAGACATAGTTTCACATCAGAGGCTGTTAAGATGGATCCATCATGAAATTTTATAGACTTTTTTAAATATAGTCTAAGCATAGATTGAGTTAAATCCCAACTATGAGCTATTTCAGGGAATATGTTCCCCTTTTCATCCATATAAACAAGTCGATTGAAAACATTTGCGACAATATGTGCACTATGTACATCGGCAGCCTCGAGCGGATGTGTTGTTAAAAAGGGCCTTCTTCTAGGAATAATTAATTTATCATCTGAATTATGTATATAGCCAAATTTTGAATGAAACTTAGTCATTAAGCGTAGTTTACTGTTTGGAGACCAATTATATAGTAAATATTTACTACTTTTTTCAACGGGCTGTTGGTCCATAATTTCCATTACTTGTGACTCATAGATTTGTTCTATATTTTTCAACCATTGGAGAGAGGAGTGATTTCCTCTACCTTTTCCAGAAATGAAAGTCAGCCAGCCTTCATCCATCCATTTATGTAAGTAACGTACTGTTTGCTTTGTACTTAAATTTAAAAAATCTGCTAGGTCTTGTATTTTTATATTTCCTGAAGAAAATGATTGCCATAGATTCAGTAAAGTTTTATCCATTTTCCTATCTCCTTTTATAAGTGGACATGTTTTTCTGAAGTTGTCCATTTTTAATTTGATAAGTCTAGTTTAATATAACATTAGACAAGGGGAGGAGATACGATGAATTGGAAAGAATTTGAGCAAAATATAAAAGTACGCTTAATTACATCATTTTTTAATCGTGCTGTTACATCAGCAGTAATGCCTTTTATGGCATTGTTTTTTGCTCAAGAAATAAATAAAGTATGGGCCGGGTTATTTTTAATCTTAACGGTTATTTTAAGTTTTTTTTCAAATTTAATTGGAGGTTACATTTCAGATCGATTTCAGCGAAAGGCAATCTTATTGTTAACTTCTTTTTCTAGTACTTTGATGTTTTTATTCATGACTTTAAGCTTATATCCGAAAGATAAGATGATTTGGTTATTTGCAATCGCTTATGTAGGTTTTATAATAACTAGCAGTCTTGGGCGACCATCCATGCAAGCTATCATCATAGACTCAACTACACCGGAAAATCGAAAGGCTGTCTATACAATTGACTATTGGCTTATGAATCTTTCTATGGCAATTGGTGCAGCATTAGGTGGTTTTTTATACATTAATCATCAACAAGAGTTGTTTATACTACTGACTTGTGTTTCTGCTACAGTACCGATTGCTTATAAAATTTGGCTAGTTACAGAAGTTAAAGAGTGCTTAGAAAAAAGGCAGGAAAATATAGTACTTGATCTAATTCAAAATTATAAAATTGCTATTCAAGATAGAGCATTTTTAAGAGTTGTAATAGGATCTACCTGTATATTTGCAGCAGAGTTTTCTTTAAACAGTTATATTGGTGTACGACTTTCAGAAACATTCAATCCAATAAGCATTGGGGACTTTGAAATAGTAGGAGTGAGGATGCTAAGTATTCTTAACATACAAAATATGCTTTTAGTAGTATGTTTAACGTTTATTATAAATAAAATTACAGATCATCTAACTGGGAAAAAAGCGTTACTTTTAGGTCTTGTGCTCTATGGGATAGGCTATGTGGCAGTAACATCTTCAAACACATGGTACGTACTGATTATTTTTAACTTTATCGCTACTGTTGGTGAACTTGTCTACTCACCAATCAGAAATGCAGAACAAGCTAATATGATTCCGGCTGACAAGAGAGGATCATATTCAGCCTTTGCGGGTCTATCAGATATTGGGGCGGACCTAATTGCAAGAATGACTATTATCGTCGGTGCATTCTTAATTCCTACGATGATGTCTGTTTATATTGGTATGATTGTAATAATAGGTGCATTTTTCCTATATAAGGGCCTATATGTTAGAAGTAATAGTCAATCGCAGGAAAGCTTGAATAAAATTTCAATATAATATGATGCTTAAAATGAAATATACACTATTCTTTCTAAAGAGGCGTAGTATAGGTGTGTAAAGAGGGATTATTCAACTTTGGAGGAATTATCATGGTAAAATATATTTCGATTCTTGGTTCAACTGGATCAATTGGTACGTCTGCATTAGATGTAGTCACTTCTCATCCGGAAAATTTTAAAATTATTGGTTTAACGGCAAATCACAATATTGACCTTCTCGAACAACAAATACATACATTTCACCCTCGAATTGTAAGCGTTAGCACAAAAGAATTAGCAGATGCACTTCGGAAGCAAATTTCTACGGACACAAAAGTCACATATGGAATAGATGGATTAATTGAAGTTGCAACTTACCCTGATTCTAATCTTGTATTATCTTCAGTTGTCGGTGTTTCTGGTCTCCTTCCAACAATTGAAGCATTAAAAGCGAAAAAAGATATAGCAATTGCGAACAAAGAAACATTAGTTGCGGCAGGGCATATTGTGACAGATTTAGCGAAACGAAACGGCTGCCGCTTAATTCCAGTAGACAGTGAGCACTCTGCTATTTTTCAATGTTTAAATGGGGAAAATACTCAAGAAATTGAGAGGCTTATTGTTACTGCTTCAGGCGGTGCATTTCGGGATAAAACGCGTGAGGAAATGGAAATCTTACAAGCTAAAGATGCCTTAAAGCATCCCAACTGGTTAATGGGAGCAAAACTAACCATTGATTCAGCTACATTAATGAACAAAGGCTTTGAAGTTATGGAAGCACGTTGGTTATTTGATATCCCGTATGAGAAAATTGATGTTTTAATTCATAAAGAAAGTGTTATTCATTCTTTAGTTGAATTTATAGACGGATCCATCATGGCACAGCTCGGTGCCCCTGACATGAGAATGCCGATTCAATATGCATTTCATTATCCAACTAGATTACAATCAAACTATAAAAAATTAAATCTACTAGAGATAGCTAGCCTACACTTTGAAAAACCAAATTTCAAAAAATTCCCTTGCTTACATTATGCGTATGAATCAGGAAAAATTGGTGGTACAACACCTGCTGTCTTAAATGCAGCAAATGAAATTGCAAATGCGCTATATTTACAAAATAAAATTCCGTTTTTTGACATTGAAAAAACAATTTATTCTACTCTTGAAGCTCATCATAGCATTGCAAATCCAAATTTGGAAACAGTATTAGACGCCGATCATTGGGCTCGTGAATATGCAAAAGAATTATTAATTAGAAAATGAAAAAAGAGCTAGAACAAAACTCGTCTTTTTTAGCTCTCCATTTTACGCGGTCTTTTGTTTTAATACATTTACGTTCATGGAATTGTGAAGAAATGTATTCAAGATATCGCATGCATAAGGGTTTATAGTGATTATTAGTTATAGTCATTGGGAAAGTTCTTTTTAATTAATATAAGCTATATAAGGAATAAAGAAACCTAAAAAAACTGGAGGTAATTATGAAAACTTTCATATATATGGTTAGACACGGAGATTCACCAAAGTTTGGAAAAGAAGGAACAAGAGGATTAACTGAAAAAGGAAAATTAGATGTTCAACAAATAACAGATATATTACAAGGTGAGGGAATCGATGTTGTTATCTCAAGTCCATACAATCGTTCAATTCTAACTGTTCAGCAGTTAGCAAAGCAAATAGGGCAAGAAGTTTTAGTATTTGAAGACTTAAAAGAGAGAATCTTTATTGCTGAAGAGGAACGAATGTCGGATAAAGAATTATTTCCTTTGATAAAAAAGTCATTTTTAGACCCCGACTTTGCTTTAAAGGGAGGAGAGTCTAATGCCGACTGTCAGAAACGTGCTATAAAAGTCTTAAAAGAATTATTAAACACCTATCAAGGACAGAAAGTAGTAGTAGGCACTCATGGAGCTGTAATGACTTTGATGATGGGGTATTATGACAGCAAGTATGATTTGAATTTTTTACTTCAGACATCAAAACCAGATATATATAGAATGGAATTCAATGTACAGGAATTGGTGGAGGTTAAAAGATTGTGGGAAATTTCATAGATTGACTTTATTCATCCGTAGCTTCCCCAAATGACGTGTATTATAAGCAATAGGGTTACTGCTGTAACTCTTTTTCTTATGGCACTGACGGGGGGATTGATTTCAAAAATCTAAAAAATTCGGTTTCTTAGCGTACAAAATTCACGTTTTGTTCTTGCTATCCCGAGGTGAAATGGGAGGGAATGTTTTTGGGCAGGATATCTTTAAAGTTATTTTTTAAATCAATCCTATTTTTTTTCATATGCGGTATTGTTGTTTATTCTATATTTCAGATTATTTTTGTTTGGAGTGTTTCGACAGGATTAGGGAGGGATGATATAGTCGGATTTTCTGATAATAAGTATGTAATTGGCCGTCCGCCTGTTAGCTATAATTTATATAAAAAAGATAGTGGAGAAACTATATTAGATAATGTTAATGGTTATAAAAAGGGGAAAACTAAAAGCTATGTTCGAAATGAAGTTGAATTTGTAGTGATAGATGAGATAAAGGGTAGCTATGAACTGTATAAAATAGAAAATGCTTCAGAAAAGGAGATAGAACCGCTGAAAGAAATGAAGGAATTAGAATAATAGAGACTATCTGAAAGGTAAAGAAGCACGCTTGTTATTGTTAGATCTAAAAGATGATTTAGACTGATAACTGAGTTTAATTTCATGAAAAGAGTATAATCTTCCCTTCCATATGTTATTTATCATTTAAAACCTACTTAAATTATTTCTTTAAGTTACATTTATAAAATATCTTGATATAAACCTATGTATTTTGTAATATATAGGTATATTGTTAGTTTATTTGATTCCGTTTATTCCCACACCTTAAGTGTTGTGGTTGAGTTGTAGAAGTAAGTGTTTTTCTTACTTTAATTTTGAAAGGGCTTCTTTGAGCCGATTAGTGTATTTAGCTTATTTTGCTATGCACAATTAATCGACTTGAGGAGGCCTTTTTTGTTTAGGTTTAAACAGGTATAAATATATATTTCTGTATAAAACAATAGATTAAAATAAGAAGTTTATATAGGGGGAGAATACATATGAGTAATTAATTTGTTTATCAGGGAAATTGGAGGGATATGTAGTTTTTTAACGTTAAATGTATACATGGATACTTGAAACTGTGATTTTAAAATAGATACATAATTGATTTGCGAATCACAGTAAAAATAATTATAAAGATGTTTCGTAGACGACATAAACGTACTCATTATTAGAAGGATAAATAGAAGTTTACGTGGGTTCCCTTAAAAAACGTATCAATTGATACGTTTTTTGTTGTAATTCTAATGAATATGAGGTACGCTTTGAAAGGGGAAAGAATTTTAATGCATATTAGCTTTCAAAATAGGGAGACAAAAAAGCACACTAATTTTACAATCGGGGAGATTGAGCAGTACATATTAGAGTTTAAAAAGTTAATTAAAAATAATCGATTTACAGTTTCTCGAAATGAAAAAAGGAAAGAGAATAGTGAATTTTTAGAGGCAAATAAGATTAACGCTAGTAAAGTGAAAGAGATTCTTCTTAATATAGGAGTAAGTGATTTTTGTTATGCGGTTGATAATAAAAATCCAAATTTTGCTCATGAAAAATTGTATATCTTTTGTCCACAATATGAGCTAGATGATTGGGGACAAAAGAAGTCGGTAGACATATATATTAAGACGAATCTGATTGAAAATAAGGATAGGAACAAATACATGATTATTGTTTCCTTTCATAAAAGGAATAAACCAGTCACTTATCTTTTTAGGTAAAGATAAGTGACTAATGGTTTTAGAATAAGGGAGGATTTTTATGATGGTTTTATGTGAGTTTTGTCGTGATATGGTAAAGTATTCTACTAAAGATGTTCCAAAAGTGACAGTCATTAGAGGGAAGCAATATCATTACGTAGGTAAAGAAGCAAATTGCGCAGAGTGTAAAGCTGAAATATTTGTTCCTAACATTCATGATTATAATTTAGAACAATTAGATCATGTATATAGACAACAGGAACAATTAGTTACTATTTATGAGATAAGAGGGATTTTAGAAAAATATAAGATTGGAAAACGTCCGTTATCTTTGCTTTTAGGTTGGGGAGAGGTTACCTTAACAAGGTATGTAAATGGAGATATTCCGACAAGGCAGTACTCGGATATATTGAAAAGATTAAGTAGAGATCAATCTTTTATGCTAGATATTCTGGAAAAAAATAAAGACTTAATTACTCCAAAAGCATATAGGGTCTCTAAAGAAGCAATCGCAAAGTTACAAGAAAATGAGGATTGTACTTCTACGAAAATCGAGGAAGTTGCTAACTATTTGTTATATAAAAATGATGATGTTACTCCTTTAGCTCTTCAAAAGCTTTTATACTACTCGCAAGGATTTTGTAGGGTGTTTACTGGAACATATTTATTTGAAGATGATTGTGAAGTAGGAAGTCACGGCCCGGTATATCGAGTTATTTTTGATAAATACAAAGGATATCAGTACGACAATCTTGAATTTAATTATGATAGTACAAATCAGTTAACTCAAATAGAAAAGGAACTATTAGAGTGTGTAGTTAATACTTTAGGGTGTTATAGTGGGAAGAGTTTAGAGAAAATGATTCTATTTGACTTACCATGGGCAGTAGCTGATCTAGAATTAGAAGATAATGATTTGTGTAAACCTATCTTAGAAAAAGAAAAGATAAATAATTGCTTTAACACAATAAAACAGGCATATAATTTAGTAACTATTTCTGATATTAGACAATATAGCATAAGAGTATTTGATAAAATAAACAATTAAGTGTTGTAACTATATCATTTTTAATATGATTGATATATGGATTGTTTTACTGTTAATTGCACTTATGTAAATGTATTAAAAGATAGTACTAATTATAAAGGGATAAGGCGTGTAGAATATAAACATTATTAACACGATGTAAATATGCATATTAACTAAAAAGTAAAGTGAATTGATACGTTATATGGTAAAATGATATATATGAATACGCCTTTTGAAGTACATTTTATGCTTTGGACCTTTAGCTCAGCTGGTTAGAGCAAACGGCTCATAACCGTTCGGTCGTAGGTTCGAGTCCTACAAGGTCCACTTATAAACAAGGAGAAAGCACTCAAATGAGTGCTTTCTCCTTGTTTATAATAAATAAAGGGGATTGTGACATGAAAATAATTGATTTAGAGACAGAAAGAAGAAAGAAGGAAAAATTAATGGTAACTATTCCAATTATAGAACTAATATATGGAGAAAAAGGGGAAATTGAATTTAAAGTAGTGGGAAAAAAGGTTGTTCCACAACCCATGTTAGAGAATTAAACTACTTTCAATTCTTATAGGCTGTAAGGTCGTTAGGTGGGAGATTTCTAAGTACGGAAACCTCGTGGATTCTAATTGATTAGGCTATCCCTGTAGTTCCTAAGGTTAAAAGATAAATTTCTTTTGTGTTGTATAAAAAATTTACACATTTCTATTTCGAAATATTTGATTTATATACCTTAGGAAAATATAAAACGAATATTAGGATAGAACTAAAAGAAAACATATTAAAGGAATATGAGAAGATGTTTTTTTGAATTCATTGCTTTGAAAAATAGACATTCATGGTAAAGGGAATTTACTTTAGTTCCATAGTTGTGGAAACGTTAAAGTAGAAATTTAATGTTTTTTGTGAAAAAATAATTGACTTTTAATCTAGTTGTAACTTATTCAGTTACAATTATTTCCTGTTTTAAGAAAAATATTTATATATTTAATTGAGGATTGTGTTTTATACGTTGTCGTCCAGTGTAGAAAGTAACTACTCTATTAACAACTAAACATATTCTGAACGGTAGTATTTTATGCTTTCGAGCAATAATGTGTATCGTTATCTTTTATGAATAATTTTAGTTGATCTATTTTT
This sequence comes from Bacillus sp. FDAARGOS_1420, assembly GCF_019344915.1. Taxonomy (NCBI): domain Bacteria; kingdom Bacillati; phylum Bacillota; class Bacilli; order Caryophanales; family Bacillaceae; genus Bacillus; species Bacillus sp. FDAARGOS_1420. The sequence goes on from NZ_JAHWJB010000003.1 coordinate 119,758, forward strand.
GAAGGATTAGTTTTTGGGGAAAATAATAAGGGTGCTAAAAAAGATGCACTTTTACAAACCGAAAAGCTAACTAAGAATTTTTAAGTAATAGCTGAACTAGCTAATAAAAATAAAGGTAGGAGATTTAAATGGAGACAAAACAAGATAATCTTATATACGTATGGGACGCATATTGTGGATGGTGCTATGGTTTTTCAGAAAGTATTAAAGGCTTTTACAAAGAACACACTGAAATGCCGTTAACAGTTTTATGTGGAGGATTATTTTTAGATGATCTACCAATAAAAAATTTCTCATATATAGAAGAGGGAAATAAAAGAATTAATCAACTTACAGGTGCAGAATTTGGTCCTGCATATCAAAAATTGGTGGAAGAAGGGACTTTTAAAATGAATTCGAAAGATGCTGCAATTGGCTTTGCAGCTTTACGTTCATTAGCGCCAGACCGTTTGCTAGAATTCACGTCTGCTATGCAAAGAGCGTTTTATTATGATGGACAAAGCCTAAGTGATCCTGAGACATATCGTAAGATTGCAATTGAGCATGGTTTGGACCCTGAACAAGTAATTGAGCGTTTAAATGCGCAAGAAACAATTATAGATGTCCAAAATGATTTTAATAAGGTTCGACAGCTTGGGGTTAATAGCTATCCTTCATTACTTTTACAAAAGGATAATCAAATTATTCCTATTGGTGGTGGGGTAATGACGCCAGATAAAATTGAAGCACGTTTTAAAAATTTATACTAAGAAAGTTTAGACTATAGTAGTAAACATGTTAGCTTACGCCAACCGACATACATCTCTTATCTATTTACTGGTGCCATGAGCATTTCAGAGAATTGAGGAGGGGGCCTTCTGTCGAAGCAAAATAAAAGTGTGTTATCTATTCAATAACTATAACAAAAGGAGAATAAGATCCATGTTTAAAACAATCGATACAAATCATAAAGATGTGAAATTAACAGTGTTTAGTTCGGATGAAAAAAGTTTTATGGTCACTGCAACCTTAGTTGAGAAAGCGGGATATGCATTTTTAATAAATACAAAATTTACTCAATCTGATTCGAAAGAAATTGTGGATTATTTGAAAAACAATAACTTATCTCTAGATAAAATCTTTATTATGCATGGAGATCCTGATTACTATTTTGGGTTAGAAAGTATAAAAGCCGCTTACCCAGAAGCTATAGCGTATGCTACAGAGTCTACTGTTGAACATATTGTTCATTCTGTATTAGGGAAATTAAAAGTTTGGAAAGATGCACTTGGAGAAAATGCACCAAGTAATGTGGTATTGCCTCAAGTTTTTAAGGAAGAATCTATTGATTTTCAGGGACTAACATTTGAACTGGTAGGTTTAGATTATTACAGAACTAGTTTATTTAACAGAGAACTGAAATTATTAATTGGAGGCATTGATGTATTTAACGAAATCCATGTGTTCTTAGCAGATACTAGCTCAAAAGCAGAAATGGAGGCATGGATTGAGAACTTGAAAGTATTACAAGCGTTAAATGCTGACATTATTGTACCAAGCCATGGATCAATCGAAAAATCCTTAGATAATCAAGCAATTATTGCAACTATGGATTATCTAAGAACTGCAATTCAAGCTTCTGAGGAAAGTAAAACTTCAAAAGATTTTGTAGCAAAACTTGAAACAGCATATCCAGGCTATGCTAATAAAGGTGTATTGGAATTAAGTGCAAAAGTTGTAACAAAAGAAATGCCATGGGGTTAATGCTATGAATAAATATCAAAAACTATTACATGAAACGTATGTGTTAACTGGCGAGGGAAAAATGGATGCTTTCAAAACATATTTAAGTCAAAATGTATCTTGGACAGAAGCTGCTGGTTTTCCATATGCGGGCACTTATATAGGTCCTGATGAAGTAGTGAAAAATGTACATGAACGTCTTGGAACTGAATGGGATAACTATAGCGCTAAAGATGAAATTTATGCTTTTAATAACAATACTGTTATCGTGTATGGAAAATATAGTGGAACATATAAAGTAACAGGGAAATCATTCATAGCAGATTTTTGTCATCTGTATGAATTTGATGAGAACGATAAGGTTAAGAAGTTTATTCAAATTGTGGACAGTGCAACTGTTAATGAGGTATTGAATTAGAGTTAATTGTTTCTAACATACCTTGTATAAGGAGTAGTGTTAGGATAAACAGATTTTTCTAACATTACCCCTTATATCACATTTTGGGGAAGGTTTCTCCTTCTTCAAGTATGTTATGGAATATAACTTATATGATTAGAAGAGGTAGATATATATGAAATTAGAGAAAAATTTAATAATAATAATTATTTCTGTGTTTATTTTAGGAATTGTGTCGACTTTGATATTTCAAGCTTCCACAGGTAAAAACAAAGGTAACGCAATAAAGAGCGAGAATGTTGCATCAGTATCGAAAGATAATGTGACAGAAAAAGAAAAGAATAAAAAGATGGTAGTTGATTTCTATAATGAAGTTTTTAACAAACATAATATCGATATTATTCCTAAATATGTAAGTGAAGATTATCAGCAACATAATCCTTTTGTTGCTGATGGACGAAAAGCCTTCATGGATTTCTTTAAGGAGGATTTTGTTAAAAATCCTAATTCCTTTGCAGAGATTAAACGAGTAGTAGTAGAAGGAGATACAGTTGCTCTTCATGTACATTCTCGTACTAATTCTCAAGATAAGGGAGTTGCTATAGTGGATATATTTCGTATAAAGGATGGAAAGATTGTCGAACACTGGGATGTAATTCAAGAGATTCCAAATGAGACAGCTAATAATAATACTATGTTTTAGGTAGAAAATATATATATAAATTAAATTCAAATTTATAACAGAAGACTCTATTTTGATTAACCTTTTTTCAAAATGGAGTCTTCTTATTTTCCATATGGGTTTGTGGAGCATTTTTGATTATACTTTATCTCAACTCAACAGTTGTTTTAATGAGATTTAATTTGTACGTAATAAAATTGATAATACTCTTGATGTATGAGTCATATCGTAGTAAGAAACTTTTCTATAGGCAAGAAGAGTTAAGTAAGGGAAGTTTTTTCTTGCAAGAGAATAAATTTGGTTAAGAATATACGAGTGATTTTGAAAGAATTAAAGAATTTAATAAGTCTTCATACAGTGTAGAATCTAATTTTGAATGGAAATTTCCTTTTTTCATAAATAAAAGAAGCAGCTAGCAAAAGCTAACTGCTTATCCCCGAGGTTCACTGTGAAACAGAATACTAATTTTTTAAAAATTAGTAGGACTTAGCTTAATAAAGATACCACCAAATAAGATTTTTATTAGTCCATCTATTACAAAAAAGATATCTAGACTTACATTAGTAATAATTAATCCTATGAACGCATTAATTACCAAACTAATTGATAAAAAGATCATTAATTTTCCGTGTACTGGAATGAAAGCTAAAAAATGAACACCTACAGCTAAAAGAATTAATAACCAGCAAATTTTATAGTCATCGGAAAAGAAATGGAAAATAAGAAAAACTAAAATGGCCAATAGAATGATTGAAGAATTAGACCACTTTTTTTGTTCTGGTGTTCCAGGACCAACTGCTAACTTTTTCCTAGTTTTAGAGTTTAATTGCCAAATCATGCCCAATATGTAAACGATGATAAAAGGCCAAACATTTGGATAGCCGTTATATTTTATTAAAAGTAAAAACATTGCTATACCGGCAATTATTAGCCAAATCCCATTAATCTTTTGTCTAGGGTATTTGTAGGTGTGTGTTTCCATGTTGTATTCTCCTTCTTCGAACAGTCATTAAATATGTTTTTTTCAGAACTTCTATGTAGTCAAGCGAAATACCTAGAACATCATAACAAATATAGCTGACTGTGTTTGTCAAATTTTGTCGGATACTTTAGAAAAGTAGTACTGCAGAGAAAAACAGTATTTTTAATAGAGGAACACAATGATTTTGGAAAGGTTATTATACAGAACGTATTAAGAGAATGTAGGAATTAATAAAACTTAACAAAATAGTTATTTAATTGTAAGTAAAAAGAGCACACATATAAGCATGCTCTTCGATAAGAAAGGTAGATCTCTATGAGCGGAGAGACTACATACAATATCGTATGTTGGTTTCATTTAAATGTGAAGAAAAAATCAACAAAATGTCAACGAAAAATCAACAAAAACGCTATTTAAAATAAAAGAACAGCTAGTGAAATCTAACTGCTCAGTTCTTTGATAAATAAGAATTAGAATTTGTTTTATTAATGTTTTACATCAATTAACGAAATTGCTTTATAGAGGTTAATAAACTTTTATGAATACGCAATAATGTTTGAACATCATCTTCTTGAAGCTGCTGTAATGCCAGGGACATCCCTTTGTAGGAAGTAGAGTTTTCAATGGATTTTTTCGATGCCTCTTGTCCTTTGGGTGTTACTTTTAATTTTATGGATATGGAGACTATCCAATACCTTCTTTTAATGTAGGAGATACTCCTGCACCGAAGTTAGAAGCTGATGGGGATCATGGAGGAGCGCCAACTTATACTCATGGATATTTCCCTGCACCGAAGATAGAATCGGATGGGCATACAGGAGGGGCACCTTCTTACAATAAGGGAGATACATGGTACACATGGAAATACAGGAGCACCCGCTAACACAGAACCTGGTGGAGGGATTTAACTAATACTAATATGAAAGTTGTAAATTTATATATAAGAAAAAAGACTTTGTAGTTTACAAGGTCTTTTTTCTTTGTAAAAAAGTTATTCGAAGGGAAAATGAACGAATTTCTTCCTAGTTGTATAGAAGGTGGTAGGTGATATGAAGTGAAGCAAAAACACGAGTTAGCTCAAGAAGATTACATGCAAGGTATGAAGTACAAGGAACTGGCTGAGAAATACGAGGTTAGTATTAATACTGTTAAGTCTTGGAGAAAAAGGCATGGTTGGAATCGAAAAGGGGTGCACCCAGAAGTCTAAAGGTGAAAGAATGAATCGTTTGGCAGTAACATTGCAAACTGATCAATCTATTCTAGGGTTTGTTACAGGGTACGATGAGACGAAGAAAGTTTTTAAAATTGAAAAAATCCCCTCAATAATGTTAAAGGGACCTTGCTCACGCAAATGATCTGTAAATCAATTTATCTTTGATATACAGATCATTTGTATGATAATATTTATAAAGAATTGCTAAATAATGAAATTACATAAATGCTTTTAGAAGTTCTTGAATTAATGGGATTGCTCCACCTATAAATTTTAAAACTGCCATTGCGATTTCCATATTATTCTCTCCTCTTTTTTCGTATTAAGATGTGATAAATCTTTATAATCTCATTATAGTAAGCGCTTACAATTATAACAATGAATTTTTGTATGCAATATTGCATATTTATACATTAGATCTCTATTATTCATTTTTTAATGGTACTATAGCGAGGTGAGAGTCTTAAGGGTTCTCCTTAATAGGAGGAAATATGGAAAGAGTGCAGGCGATTTACAGTAATCAAAAATTTAAGAGTTGGGTTAAACAGGTATTAGCTGTAGGAGGAGTAATAGGGTGCTGCTATTTGGTGTTATATGTTTTCTGTTTCTTAGTTATCATGTAAATATTATACAACTAAACTAGTAGAGTCTTGCCTAGAGAGGTAAGGCTCTTTTATTGTAGTACCTGGAGATGGGCAAATAATATACAATACTTCTTAGGTTTGTCAGATTACTTTGTATCGTGCCTTGTTTCTCTATATTCTAGAACACTAACTCCTATCATTGAGAGTTAATAAACTTCTATTTAAATTTTCCATTTATATTGAAAACAGAATTCTATTGATAAAAAATATGTTTTTACTAGATACATATTAAAAAGACAAGCATAAATTATATTAGATTTTAGCAAAATCTTTTTGCCTTGGAAAAGGATTTAAATCTTACTTATAGATTTGATTCCTTTTTATATACCATAATCCTTATATTACTACGTAAATATAATACAGTAATAATGATTTAAAAGCAAGAATATTATTAGGGGTACGTTCACACATCCATCAACTTAAGATTTTAAAGTAGCCCTTAAACAAAAAGATTCTTTTTTTAATTGATTGATAGTAAACAATAAAGGGTGGCGAATCAACAACTAAGAGATTTCTTCAGGTAAGCTAATAAGGAGTTATTACAGAACATTGCAGTAGATTTTGCATTAACGGTTGAGGATGCAAAAAAGGCTTTTGAAAGAAAAGGGGAATATATGAAAGCTCTACAGCTTACAAGGTGACAAAGAAACTCATTTTAAATCTATTTTTAACATTCTATTCTTGTACCGGAAGAACATAGCAGTTCACAATTAATAAGGGGTAAGCAAAAATAATTGTTAACAATATTAAGTGCAGCATCTTCATTGTAAAATCTTTTATATTCCTGCAAGTACAATCCCTGCTAAATCAAAAATACATCCTTATAGAGATGTATTTTTGATTGTTTTTCTATTTTAGGGTGTTAAAAAATTTTTAAGTTAATGGATGTGGAGTCTCGCCACATAATAAAAAGGTAGGGATATATTAAATATATTCCCGCCTTTGATTTTATTGAGTTTAGCATCTATGATCTAAATATAACAGAAGGTAGTTTTCTTTTATGCTTATATATCTTTCCCCTCTGCTACCAATGTATCTCTCCACAACACAAGTAGTTTTCTAAATTCAGAGGTCTCAATTTTACATTGGTTATTTGGGGCACTCATAAAGAAGTTAATAGCACTGGTGTAATTAGGTTCAATGTAGACTGCTGCTACGTTCCCTTCTATTTCATATTGCGGAACTTTTTGGTCTACTACATTATTTAAAATCTGTATATAATCATCTGCTTCATCATCTAAAATATCTTCCAAGAAATGAGAAATTATAGAAATTTCTTTTGGCAAACGTATTCTTAATCCGCCAAGTCCATCACGATAAAATTCGTATGTATATTTCATTTTTTACCTCCTAGTATAAACAGGATATGTTGTTATTATCTCATTATTTTGTATAATCATTTCTACTTTAAATCCGTGAGATGTTTGTCCTACATATCTAACTGTATCGACTTGAATCTTATTATCGTATGCTATCTTTGATAGAATCAAGCACCTGTACTCTATCCCAATCCTGAGGGAAAAATGAAGAAAGCGCGTTTTTTGTTTCACCGTCTACTTTTACTTTTGCTCTATATACTCCCGCAGAATTTGGTGCATGGGTAATTCTAACTATTTCTCCTCCACCCATCATACTTTCATGGTGATATTCAACAGCTTTTAATCCCACCATTTTTGTTTTAGTTCCCCGTGAAAAGGTGCTCCATAAGTGATGAATCAAATCTATACGGGACATTCCCACCATTAATTGTTCCACCACTAGCAAATTGATAGGTTGAGAGTTTTTCTTCAGCTTGTTTAAAGTCTGGTGTGTCAAATCTAGATTGCAAACCATCTCCACCAGCAAAAGCAAATCGATCTTTTAATGGTAAGTGACTTGAAATAGGAGGGATATTCTCTGAAAATCTTTTTAATTTTACAGAGTCTCCAAGGGAAGTTACTTTTCCAATTTTGCCTGCCCCTTTACTAAAAATCTACCCTAAACCAAGCTCCATAAAAATATTTGTTCACTATTGCACCCATACCTGGTAGTGGCATAACTTGCTTCGTAACTTCAGTACTCGTTCATATTAGGTCAATCTCTTGAATTTGTTCTAATAGTTCTAGTTCAACTACATCTGTTGAGGCGACCCTTAATTGAAATTCGGTATGAAAAGCTTCATTCTTATAATTAGGAGCTATCAATTCCTTGCTAGAAATATTTGATACATTGAAATATTCTTACATGGTATAATTTTCTTGATGATTTTGGAACTAGAAGGGGTTTAAATGATGGGAAACTTTCAAAGTAACTTTCAAACGGCTACACAAATTGCTACACAAATGAAAAGTGCATCGGATACAATTCAAGGTGCGACAAATCGTTCTATAACAAAGGCAAGCCGTACTACACTATCTGTTAATGCCCAGGCGTAAGAAGCGAATCAACAAATGCTAGATTTGACTAGACAATTTTGTGGGGCCTTTCAACAAGCAGTTGATAATATTCATTTAGTAGCTAAGGATTTTGAAAGAATGGATAACGAACTACAAAAGACATTTCGCTAATGTGGAAACCTACGGTAAAGGGAGAAGGGTAGGGAGAATAAGATGAGTCAAGATATGGAAAAGCAAATAAATCAATTAAATCAATTAAATCAAGAATTACGGATAGTATTTGAAAAAAAGGATCGAAATCAAGCAGAGATTCAAATTCAGAGACAAGTAGAAATGGACTTTCACGAATTAAGAAGTCGAAATAATCGCTTATTCAATAGGATTTTAGAAACATGGCATAGTGATAAAGAAGTTTCTAATTTTTTTATGAATAAGCTCCAAGATTCGCAACATATTGAGCGGAAATTAACATTTGAATTGGAAAATCAAAAAGAAACATTACTTAAAGAAAGACGCGATCTTATCGATTTAGAAACCGACCTTACCTATCGGCAGCAGCGATTAAAAAGGGAGGATAAAGCATGAGTTTAAATATGTATTTAGGGGAAGTACAAAATCAGACCCAAAGCATGAATGCTGTATGTGTCGCTACTATCCAAGCTATGGAGCAAGCAATCCAATCAATTGATACCTTTGCAACTGATTCGGTTTTGCAAGGACAAACATATAGTAGTGCAAAAATATTTTTTGTCCAAACTTTTCGTCCTTTAGCACAAGGTATCATTTATTTATGTGAAGAATTAATTCGTCAAAATGATGCGTTTCCAAGCGATTTTCAATCACAAGTTGCTTCCACAGATGTCATCGAACAAGAAATAAGAGAGCAAATTCAAGAAATTAATCGAATGGTCGCAAGTATAGAAGCGATTAGTATTGCTACAGTATTGCCTGGAATAGATGCTATGGTTATTGTTTTAGTGGAGATGAGAACAAAACTGCAAGAAAAATTAGAACATCTATATGAATTTAACTATACGTCTAGTAATAACTACAACACAGCTCTTCAACTAGTGGCTAGCATTACTGCCGGCCTTGCTGAAGTCCAAAGCGGGAAAGGATTTAGTCCTGTAAGTGGCACGTTTAGTACACAAGGGTTAAATATGGATTGGACCGTTTCGATTCAAGAAATTGCTGATGAAAGAAAACGTCAAGTTGATAATCTTTTAAAGAAAGGATCAATGGGAGAGGGAGCTGTGTGCAAGAAACCTCCCGAAAAATCTATATCTGAAAAAATTATAGATGGTATTTTAGAAGGTACAGGTCAAGCTGTTGAAGATACAATAGATGGTGTTGTGGCACTTGGTAAATGGGAAACGTGGGAGAACATGGGATACGCTGTTACTCATTTAAATGAAACCTTACCTGCTATGTGGAACACATTATCAGATTCGTTTATTAATGATGTAATAAATGGAGACGCTGAAAGTCGTGCTAAGTGGGGAAGTTATGCTTTTACACAAATTGGACTTGGACTTATTGGTGATAAAGGATTAAGTAAAGTAAGTAAATTGGGGCAAATGGGCAATGTAACTACATTAACAAAAGGTTTATCCCATGTTACAAATAATTTGCAAATAGGAGACCGTCTGGCCATTGCAGGTATGGGTTCTATGAAAATTGAAATACCTACAATGAAAGATTATTTGGTTAAAGCAAGTAGTCCAAATAACGGAATGAATATAAAGCTAGGAAATGCAAAAAGACCAGGGGGATATCAAAAAGGAGATATCGATGAACATGGTTATTTAAGTCCGGCGGTTAATCGTGCTCCAGGAAATAAAAATATAGCTGCTGATAATCGAATACAATCACATCATCCTATACAAAATGAATGGGCTAAAAGATGGGCTATTAAGGGTGAATTTGATTATAACGAAAAGAAAGCTCAAGCAATACTTTTACCATCAAGTTCTGGTTTACCTCATGCGAAAATTTCTGCTATGCAAAGAAAGCGAAGAAGGCTTGAAGGATATGATACTGATATAAATTATGAATTTAATGTAAGCTATAGAGAAATGATTGAGGCAGGAGTTGATCAGAAAACTGCAAGAAAAGTATTGGTAGATGCTTATAAATATTTTGATAGTTTGGGAGGTTTTGTGAAAAAATGATAAATTTATCTAATGTTTCTGGTTTAATAAAAAATAAGCCAGCAAATGATATTAAAATTCAAGAAATAGAAGATGTAATGAAAGTTGAATTACCAAATGTACATAAAGATTTATTGAAATATACAAATGGTTTTTCTATAGGTGGAGGATTAATAATTTATGGTACTGATGATATTATAGAACGAAATGAGACTTGGGAAGTAACAGAATATGCAAATGGTTATGTTGCTATTGGTGATGATGGTAGTGGCAATGTTTTTTTAATGTCGCAAGGTGCAGATGTACGAGAAGTTAGGGCTGTTGATTCTGGTGATATGAATCCAAATCATGCCACTGTAGTTACATTAGATTTTATTGATTGGGTAAATACGGGGTGTTTGAATCAAAAAATACAGAAAATAAAAGAAGAAATCCCTGATACGTGTAATATAGTGTTAATAGAAATTCCTAATGGAGGATTAAAAGATTTAGTAAAGATAAAAAGTGTACTAGCACTTGATATTTCAACAGGGGAACTATTAAAAGGATCGAAAAAGCTTCCTTTTACATTAGTAAAAGGAGCTCCATATGGTAAAGCAAAAAAATTAATTGAAAAATTAGGATCTATTGGTTTAGCACTAAATACAATACCAATGGATAAAAATAATTAATGTTAAATATAATTTGAAATTCATTTTTAATTACCTGATATTAATTTAATGATTTATTAAAAACGAACTAACATTTTAAAGGTTAGTTTGTTTTTTATTGAGGTAACAGATGAAGGAAAGTCTGGTGTACAAATAATTAGTGAAAAAGCCAAGAATGTTTTAGAACCTATAGTAGGAGGTACTATTGAATTTTTACCATTAATTCATAAACAAACAAACAAACAAACAAACAAACAAACAAACAAACAAACAAACAAACAAACAAACAAACAAACAAACAAACAAACAAACAAACAAACAAACAAACAAACAAACAAACAAACAAACAAACAAACAAACAAACAAACAAACAAACAAACAAACAAACAAACAAACAAACAAACAAACAAACAAACAAACAATACTATGCTATGCATGTTTTAAGAGTGTTGGAAGCACTTGATACTAATAAAACAATCTAAAAAGTTATACACCAATCAGGAATATGTTAAGGAAATGAAAGAAGATCAATCTTTAATTAGAAATGTTATTGGAAACACACCGAAATTAACACGCCCACCATATGAATCAATGCCTGGATTAAATGAATCACTCCGAAATGAAGTGGTCGGAAATAATTTAAAAGTATGGGATTGGACAATTGATTCTCTAGATTGGAAATACAATAAATTACCCGTTGATGTAGCAGCTGCAAAAATTGTTCAAAATGTCTTAGCAGGTGCGGTGTCTTCAAAGGAAATTGTTTTAATGCACGATATTCATCCACAATCTGTCGCGGCAGTTCCAGCAATTATAAAAGAATTAAAAGAAAAAGGGTATGAATTTGAAGCTTATGATGAGAATAATCATTTTCCAATAAACTTCTGGCATGATAACCGTATATAACGAGATTTGTATTAGTTATAAGAAAATATCAGAATGGAATAAGCAATTCATATGGGGGTTAAATATTTGTAAGAGCGTGTTTAGATAGATGAAAACACGCTCTTTTTACTGGACTATTTTTTCATTCATTCCTATATAAGCGTTGGATATTTCGTATGTTTGCCTAGAGTGAAAGGAGCTCATAAAAAAACGCCATTATTCACGTTCTTCTTCATATATTTGTACCGCAATTATTTTTTGTATGTGGTTAAAACTAGTTTTTAAGAAGCATATGCTTTAGCAACTGCAGAAATTCTTTATCACTTTTATCATCTTTTATGTAATCCTGTTCGTAGTTAAAAATCATTCGTACTAACATAAAAGCTGTAAGTGGTAATGGTACCTTGTGCAAAGCTCCTTGCTGATAACCTTTTTTGAGCAAATTACTTATCATTTTAATTGCTTCTTCTTCAGACTTTTTAAAACAAGCTGTAATTTCAGGTGAATGGTACTCTTTATATTCTTGAAAGAGTGTAGAAACAAACGGATCTTGATGATATTCTAGGCTGATATAATGAAGGATTTTTTGTATTCGAAGTAAAACATCTTTTTCCTCTTTATATAAATCAAACAATTGTGAACGTATAAGCTGAATATGACGCATATAGCAGTCACATAATATTTCAGTTTTATCTGTATAGTAATAATAAATAGTACCTTTACCAACTTTAGCTTTCTTTGCAATTTCATCAACCGTTGTGTTACGGACACCACGCGTAGAGAACAGTATTGTGGCAGATTGAATGATTTTCATTTTTTTATTTTCTTTTTCTAATTTGATCATTGTCTACACCCTATCCTTGAAATATTTAGCGAAGTTTTCTTTCATTACATTCTGTATCAGTCCATTTGTAATTTTTTAACTCCTAATAGAAAGTCCTCTATTTGCTTCTTATAGAATAACATACACCATTCTCATTTCTAGTATATAACTATAATAGAATGCAACTTTATAACTTAGGATAAAAATGAAAGTTTAAGGTAATAACTTTTTAATCGGAAGATGAGAATTCAAGTGAAAGGGGACAGTGATTTCTTTCTCGATTGAATTATTTGATTTTTTATTCAATTCGTTTTATTATATAAACATGACTAAAAGATGTTTTTAGTCGGATTTTTTTACGGAAAACCGACTGATATTTAATTTTAGTCGGTTTCTATACTATTTGAGAGAAGGTAGACACTATGTGTGGAATTGCAGGGTGGATAGACTGGTCTAAAGACCTGTCTCATGAACAAGAAACGTTAAAAAAAATGACAGATGCTATCACTCACCGAGGGCCTGATGCAGAGGGGCATTGGCTTTCAAAACGAGCAGCATTAGGTCATCGACGTCTCATCGTCATTGATCCTGAAGGTGGCCTTCAACCTATGTTGTATAAAGATGGAAATGATACGATTGGCCTTACGTTCAATGGAGAAATTTATAACTATCAAGAATTACGTAAAGAACTTGAGGGGAAAGGTCATGAATTTCAGACTAAGTCTGATACAGAGGTATTACTACATGCTTATTTAGAATGGCAAGAAGATTGTGTTCAACACTTAAATGGGATTTTTGCTTTTGGTATTTGGGATGAAAGATTTGGGAAATTGATGCTTGGTCGTGATCATCTAGGTGTGAAGCCTTTATTTTTCGCTCAAAGAGGAAGCACAATTCTCTTTGGTTCAGAGTTAAAAGTTTTGCTTTCGCATCCGCTTGTAAATGCAGAAGTAGATAAAGAAGGACTTTCTGAGGTATTTTGTCTTGGACCAACACGTACTCCTGGTCATGCGATTTTTAAGGATATACATGAAGTACGTGCGGGTCATTATATGACGTTTACCTCTAATGGTTCAAATACGACACAGTATTGGAAACTTGAAAGTAAAAAACATATAGATGATATTGATACGACAGTGGAGACAATCCGCTCCATTTTACAAGATACTGTTAAACGCCAGTTAATTGCTGATAGACCAGTGGTATCTATGCTTTCCGGAGGTTTAGATTCAAGTGGTCTAACAGGTTTAGCAGGAAATGAATTTGGGAATAAAGGGGAACGTCTTCATACATATTCCCTGAATTTCATCAATGATGAAAAAGACTTTGAGCAAGATTTCCTTCGTTTTGATCGTGATGAACCTTGGGTGAAACGTGTGGCTGAATATGTAGGAACAAAGCATCACTCTATAGAATTGGGATCAGATAGTTTAATAGAGAATTTATTAATTCCAATGCGAGCGCGTGATCTACCAGGAGTTGGAGAACTAGAAACGTCTCTTTATTTGCTATTTAAGGAAATGAAAAAAGACGCAACAGTTGCACTTTCAGGCGAATCCGCAGATGAAGTGTTCTCAGGATATCCATGGTTCCATCAAGAGAAGTTTTTAGATGCAGAGATATTCCCTTGGAGTGTTAATTTATGGTATAGTACAGAAATTTTATCAGAGGATTTTAAAGAAAAGATTAGCCCTGAAAAATATCAAAAACAAAAATTTGAAGATGCGGTTGCTGAGGTTCCTTTTTTAGAAGGTGAAAGTGATCTGCAAATGAAGCAACGTCAAATGTCTTACATGTTTATTACACGTTTCTTGCCATTTATGCTAGAACGAAAAGATCGTACAAGTATGATGAATGGCTTTGAAGTACGAGTTCCATTTTGCGATTACCGGCTTGTAGAATACTTATGGAATGTTCCATTCGAAATGAAAAGTATAGACAATATTGAAAAAGGTATTTTACGTCGAGCTTTTGAAAATATACTTCCAGATGATGTACTTTATCGCAAAAAAAGTGCATATCCAAGCACAAAGGATGCTTCTTATCTACAGGGTATTAGTGATTGGATGTTACATGTGTTGAACGATCCTCAATCACCTATTTTACCATTAATAAATGTAGAAAAAGTTCGTGCTATTGCAGAAGGAAAAGACGAAGTAATTTCAGGTAATGATGCACGAGGTATAATAGATTATTTACTTCAAGTTAATAGTTGGCTTCAGGAATATAATATTAAATTAGTGTGATAAATGTAATCTTCGAATAAAGAGGATAGATGAATCCTTAATGACCTAAGTGAACCGCATCTCCAATGTATTAGATAGTTATCTAACATTTGGAGATGCGGTTTTATTATCTTGATTTGCAATAACGCTAATCAGTTAGTAAATTAGAATTGAATAAGGGACATGGAAAGAACTAGGGGGAATAATATGAATTGGAGGTCCCACGTAAAGGAGAATACGATGAACCTTTTAATAAATATAGACAAAAAAGCTTATCCTTTAGCACTTAATGATAAGCTTTTTTATTATTTTTTTTATCGTTTTTTTGTTTTTGTGGTATTTGCTTCTCTTAGGTTGATAGCGATGTGGTGGTACTCCATCACTATCAATTTAAAAGAATGATTCCACTTTTTAAGAAAAAATTAATTTGTTTTGATTGAAAATAGATTATAAAGTTAATATTTAAATATAAAGAATTTGAATATTAATATGTTATCATTTGAATGATTCAGATATGGGCTACAAAGTTAATATTTGTAGCTGAGGTCGTTTATACATATGAAAAAATTAAATTATGAAAAGGCGGTATTTATTATGAAAGCAATTAAATTAGCAGGCTTAACAATTGCAGCAGGTTTACTATTGGCAGCGTGTGGTACTGAAGAAGCGAAAATAGAGCAAGATGTGAAGAAAGAGGAACAAAAAGAAAAAGTTAAAGCATTTCAGGCAGAAAAGCAGCAAGAAGATAGGAAAGTAACTGTGCAACAATCGACGGATAAGTCAAAACAGCATGAAAATGTAGCAAAAGAAACAGTTAAAGAAGAACAAAAAGCGGAGTCAACGCCTGTTGAACAACCGAAAGTCAGCGGGTTAAATGAGGCACAAGCACAAGAAAAAATGGAACAATCGATGACAGCACAAGGCCAGGGAGCGCGTAATAAAGATGTGAAATTAAGCCAATTAGGCATCCAAACAGCAAAGGATGGAATAAAGGTGGCTGCACAGGCGCAAGACGTCCATATTGAAGCAAAAGACAGTCTAACTCGAATTGTTGTTATCGTTCCAGCTGGAACAACGAAAGAAAGAGCACAACAAGTAGGCGATATAGCAGCGCGCCAAGTGGCAAGTTTTGGGGCTATGGGATTAAATGTAGATTTGAAAGCACCATCAAAAGACTATTTAGGGGAATATTGGGAAAATTTCTCTGGTGATATCGGTATCTATGACAGTAATGAAAAACAATTAGTACGTGGATCTATTTCCAAGTTAAATTCAACAAAAATTAAATGGTAAGAAAAACAAGGTCCCTACACAATGTGTGGGGATTTTTCCATAAAGAAAAAAACCTTAAGGGGTATCCGGACGACTCGAATTATTGTGTAGTAATGCATATTAATTATTAAAATTAACTATACAAATAATTTACTATATTTCCGTGTACTCTAGCTGATATAATGTGTAAGGGAATTATTGGCTAATTAGTAAGGCATATATGTTATATTAGGGGGGATACATAAGTAATGTTAGATGCTATTTTTGCAGTTGTAGAAATACTCTTCGGTTTTTTTGCATTTATAATAGCTTTATTTGCTTATCTCTTTTCAACAGGAGAAGAAAAGCAACAAGCAAAAGAGGAGCTAAAGGAACTTTCTAAAACTGCTCTCATCCCATTTGTGGTGTTTGTAATCGTAATATTATTTTTTGTTATTAAGGTGATTGATCATGATAATAAAGTTGAACAAGAACAACAAAGGCAACATGAAGAGAACTACCAACGTTACCATAATGATAGTAATTCTAATCTTGATAAAAGCCTGGAACAAGATATTAAATAATATAGATAAGAACCTCGCCATTTCCATAAGATGGCGAGGTTCTTACGCATAAAGAAAAGACACTCTAAGGTGCCTTTTCTAATAGTTTTTTAGCAGAAGCAACTGCATCCGATAATGATTAATAGTATAAAGAGTACAACGAGTAAGGCAAAGCCTCCAGCAAAACCGCAGCCTTCGCCGCAACTACCACCATATCCCATAATAATAGTTCCTACTTTAGATAAGAGAATAAAACTAGGGTTCATTCTACGGATGTTAATGGGTTCACTTTACCTTATGTTTTTACGTATGAATTGAGCAGGTCCTTTTGAAAATAAGGGAAAGATAAATTAATGTGTTTCCCTTAAACTTTGATAAATTACACATTTTCTAAAAATAAATTAATACATTATATTAATAAAATAATGTATTAATCCTAACAGAAGGGAGGATTAGCCATGCAATTAGCTTGTTTTAAAGTAGTAAATGGACAATACTCTTTAGTCGTAGAAGGTATCGAGATTCCTGCGCCAATTCCAGCGTTTGCTGCAGCTTTATTAATTGGTTTAGGAGTAATCCCGCTTTGTTCTTAATTTAAGGAATTCCAAATAGCTCTATCTTTCAATCGATAAACCCTTAAGTATATAAATGCTTGAGGGTTTTTTTATAATAAAAAAAGAAAAGACGCCATAAGGCGTCCCCACAATTAGGTAGATAAGACTTTAGTTTTCCAATCTAAAGAAATTTTGTATCAGTTCTTTGAAAGTATATCATAATATCCAGTTGATTTATTATGCATTATTACATATTTCTCTCAAACCTTGTAGTTTTTATTTGATAAAATAGAATCCTAATTTTACTAAAAATCAAATAAATATTTCTAAAAACCCTAAATATTTATAAGGGTAATAAAAGTGATACATTTAAGTTGCGAATTATAAAAAATATTAAAGGGGGAATAAAGAAGTATTAAAAAAACTTTTATAAGCGGTGGGCATTTATACAGGTTATATGAACCTGAATTTTGTTAAAAAGATACTGATTTAAGTGTAACTTTTCTGACTTGGACTAACGTAATTTTAATAATATGAATGTTGGAGGCAGATCCCAATAGGGGCATAATGAAACGAAATACCAATAGCGCTTTAGGTATCCTATCATGCAGTGAAATCTTATTATTTAAATGAATTATTTTACTGGATTAAAAGGATTGAAAAACGTATTTAAAATTGTAATACCTTTGCAGAGATAAAAAAGTTATTTGATTGAAGCATCTGTTAGTTAAAGTAAGTTTTTTGAAATCTTACTATTTTATGATGAATTCTGTAATGTAATGATATGGCGGCATTTGTCTATTGAGTTTTCAGAAGGATTTAAAGTCGTATATCTAAAAAAATGTAAACATATATATTTAAGAGAGAACTGAACTTCAAAGTATAACTATAAAATGTACTGGGTGTACTGACACATTTATTACTGGAAAACAAACTATTTAAGACCAGTGCTATCAGATACTACAATTGTACTGGTCACGTTAATTATTTCTCACTTGTAATAGCTTATAATAACAGGGGGAATTGTAGTGTTTTGATATGTATCTGTTTCACTATATTAACTATTATTTCATCGGGCTCCTTATTGAAATAATGGAGAATCATCATTTGTTTATTCTGATTTCTGGAAAAAGTTTAATGGTTTCATACTGAACAAACATACTTTTTAGGAAGAGGAGAGATTATTGATGGATAATCAATTACCATATCAACAGCGAAAAAGAGAAAAGGCACTCGTGATTGGAGCCGGTATTGCAGGTTTACTTACTGCACGCGTACTTTCCAGTTATTTTGAGACAGTGATAGTTGTTGAAAAAGATGAGTTACCTCAAAAACCATCTGAACGTCCAGGTACACCCCAAGACTTTCATCCTCATCGTGTATTACCACGAGGAGAAATAATTATGAACTGTTTCTTTCCTGGATATGTTGATAATTTATTAAATCTAGGGGCCCATAATGTCAAGAATGATAAAATGATTCGATTTTCTCCTTATGGTGCACTTGAACTAGTTATAGAACGAAAAGGTGCAGCGAGCAGTCGAGCATTGTTAGAATGGACAATCCGCCAACGTGTACAAAAAATTCCTAATGTACATTTTCATTCAAAGCAAGTGGTGACAGGACTTCTAACTTCGTCTGATCACAAGCGTATTATTGGGATCAATATTCAAGAACGAGATGAATTAAAAACAAAGAGAACAGTTTTAACTGATTTGGTAGTTGATACATGTGGCCGTCAATCTAAACTCAATAAATGGCTTACATCTATGGGATATGATGTTCCAGAACCAGAACGTTTAAAGGTGAATTTTGGATATAGCACGAGATATTATAAAGTACCCCCACATATCAAAGAGAAATTGAGTGCAATTTCTGAAGGAGATCCTGCTAAAAGCGTTGGTGCTGTAGGACTATTATATATTGAAGATAACATAGCTCAAGCGCTACTATTTGTTGCTGGAGGTACGCACTATCCACCAACCAATTCAAAAGAATATGAAAAAGAACTGGATTCATTAGTTACCCCTATGATGAGGGAGTTAATCAAAGAGTTAGATCCAATTAGTGTCCCAAGAGGATTTAGAGCGCATGAATCAACTCGTCAACATTTTGAACAAATGGAAAATTGGCCATCTGGATTATTAGTGTTAGGTGATGCTTTTTGTAACTTTGATCCCATTTATGGACAAGGGATGACCGTAGCCGCCATTGAAGCTGAAATGTTAGATACTTGTTTAAAAGAACATTCTACTCATAAACAAGGATTCGAACGCAAAGTGCTGCAACGTATGCAACAGGCTATTGAGCCGGCATGGTGGCTGAGTTCAATTGCGGATTTACGTTGGGAAGGTGTTGAACATGTAGGAGCAGTTCCACTAAAAGGTGTGAAATTTACACAGAAATATTTTGATTTATATCTTAAACAAGCTTTAAAGCAAGCAAGGGATGGTAATTCTACCATGCTCCAAAAATATATAATGATGAATGGGCTAGTTTATTCACCTCATGAAATCATTAACTCAGATATGTTAAGCATGTTAATCACTGAGGATGAGACTTTGGAAGGGAATGAACTTTTGAACGAACTTGGAGAAGTAGATAAGAGATCACTGCAAGAAAGAATACATGAACTAATCCCTTCCTTTACATTAGCTTTTGAGAATAGCATTCCAAATCTATTCTCTTCCATTTCAATTTCTAATGCCAAATGAGGAAAAGGTAGTACAAATCAATGAATATTTGTATTAGATATACTCTAATTTTGTATATTTTACGCACTATATCAAAAAAGAAACATAACCTCTTATTTTCTGCAGGTATATGTTTCTTTTTATCATTTTTTCCAAGAAGACTCCTTTCTCAAGGAGCGTGAAGGGTCACAGCCCAGTGAGTAGGTGGGAAAGGAGGTATCTTCTAATATATATTGGATGATACTTTTTTGATTTATGAACAAAAAGGCTATTGAAAGGGTCCTGATATGAATATCAAACCCTTTTCAATATGTATACTTATTTCACTGCCTCTTTTAATTCTTTTCCAGCCTTAAAAGCAGGTGCTTTTGAAGCCGCGATCTGCATTTCTTCACCTGTTTGTGGGTTACGTCCTGTACGTGCAGATCTTTCACGTACTTCAAATGTGCCAAAACCAAGAATCTGTACTTTTTCTCCATTTGCTAACGCATTTGTTATTGTATCTAATAACGCTTGTGTTGCTACAGCAGCATCTTTTTGTGTAAGTTCAGCTTTTTCTGCTACTACTTTTGTTAATTCTGTTTTATTCATTTTCTGCACCTCTTCATATGTAATTAGGTGACTATTATAACGTGTGATTACTCATGATGCAATTATACTGTACATAGGAAAAGCCATAGCAAGAGCTAGAGGACAATGTCTGTGTACAAGGCATAAGAAGGATATTAATTATCGCTTTAAACTCTGTTCATATTTCTTTACATCTTCCATGGTTTTAAATATTAACACATCAAAAATTCCTTTTTCATTCCCACATACGATAACAAAACCATCTGTTGCTTCCAAAACTCTACCGACACCACCATCTGTAAGTGTAATACTGGTGAGATGTTTTACGTTCAGTTTTTCTTCTTTTCGAATGTAGGTAGTTATGGGTGTTCCTACAGGAAATACGTCTGTGATCTCTTTTGTTGTATATGTGCCATCATCTACTGATTGAGTTTTAGTTGTAATAGAATCAGTTTGAGTGGCACATCCTGTTGAACATATTAAAAGAATCCCAGTAATCATACTTACACAAGCTGTTTTTACCATTCACAAAATCCTCCTATAACTGTTCGTATTGTCAACCCATTTAGGGTAACAAATTATATATACGAAGTTTGTTGGATTATATGAGTCGTAATTCAACAAAGATACAGGTATTTTGGCAGAATGTGTTTCAAGCAAAAGAAAAGACACCCAAAGGTGCCTTCCTGCGACTGGAACCATCGTAATATGGTATTGGGTGCCAACCCGATTATTATTTTACCACATTAAGTAATTTTGGTTGTTGAGAAATATAATTCAAATCTATATGTTGTTTACTTTTGCTTCGATAGCTTTTTTATAGTGGATTCTTCAATCTGTTCAGATTTACTTTTATTAACATCAATAAATTACTATCTTGCTAGAATAACAGATAAAGACCTAAAATGATTAGAGAAGTACAACAAAGCGATTAAGTTTTTAAAGGAATAAAAAGCAGCAACTTCTTTAGTAATAATTTTCTAGATTACTAGTTGTACAAAGGGACTACTTCTTGCAAATATTCAATGTTTCTCGTATAGAATTTTTAACAAAATGTAAAAAATAGCACACAATATGTTAAAGATTATATGCAAAATGTAAAAAATAGGATAAAATATTTATAGGAGGTGGAGGTAGTTGTTTGTCGTGCCGAAAAAGGTTGGACACAGCAAGATTTAGGAGAGAGAGTAGGTGCTAGTAGACAGACTATAGCTTCTATGGAAAGGAATAAATATAATCCCTCTTTAATTCTTGCATTTAAAATAGCCAAAGCTTTTGGAAAACCATTAGAGGAAGTTTTCGAATATAAGGAGGAATAAACAAATGGAATTTATAAAGTATGCTGTAATTGTTATTGTAGTTTTATCATGCTTAAGTGAATTATATATGTTTAAATTTCAAAAAAGCCAAGAGGCAAGAGATGAAAGAGGTTTAGAAATTCAGTATAAAACTACTAATTTTTTATATAATACTCTTTATCTAGGAATAGTTATATTATTTCTCCTTAACATACTTCAATATATTACAGCAGAGCAATTTGTGAATATTCTCTTATATTTCTTTATTTCTTTAGGGATAATAAAAGTTGCTTATTCATATTGGAGAAGGATCTATTAAATATAAAAAGAAATACTAAAAATAAGGGGTCATATTTTTAATATACTTGTTCCTGAATTAATAATAGATTAATTTCTGCGGAGGTATTAGTACTTAATATTAAGAGAAATTAGCCGCAGCTTTTTAATATAATTATAGATACGCCTATGTACTTAAAGAATAAATACAGAGTTTTTATAAGCTTGGAAAAATTGCAGTTTCAATTGAAACTGCAATTTTTAATTCATCCTTGCCATTATAGGGGAGGGAATTTGAAGTGTGCTAAGATAAAGTCATTTTAGTAAATTTGATTCATTTTAAAATAAGTTTAAATGAAGGAGACAATTTGCTAAATACACTATGTTGTTCATTTCCTTCTTGATTCATACCTGCCTGATAAGATGAAAATTCCTTATACGT
Organism: Bacillus sp. FDAARGOS_1420; assembly: GCF_019344915.1. Classification (NCBI taxonomy): domain Bacteria; kingdom Bacillati; phylum Bacillota; class Bacilli; order Caryophanales; family Bacillaceae; genus Bacillus; species Bacillus sp. FDAARGOS_1420. The sequence continues at coordinate 142,153 of NZ_JAHWJB010000003.1, forward strand.
TTTTCTTTTCCATTGCCATAAGCCATTAGTTTGATCGAAATCACCATAGTAATGATTGTAATCCAGTTTGTTTCCAGTGTTTTTATTAAAATTATTGCTGATAAAAATACGGCTATTACTTGCATAGATTTGGTTATTGGTAATTACATTGTTTCGGGTATCGTAATTTAATTCGATTTGGCCACTCTCTTGATCTTTTGTATCATTTTTATAAATCACATTGTTCGTAATCGTGTTATTTTCAGCATATCCTTGTTGACTATCATATCCACCAATTGTAATTCCACTCATGATATTATTGGATATTGTATTGTCTCTCACAGTAATTTGGCTTGCACTTTTTCCTGCATGTTCGCTAGCTACTTCAATACCGAGGTCATTTTCATAGCTTTGATTTTGCTCAATGATAATTTCCTTCCCACCATCCACGTAAATACCATCAGCTGAATATTCATTTATAATTATCAATCTCTATAATACATACCATATTTTTCTATACATTTAATTTCCGGTATAGTATGATAGTCAATAAGAATGTACGTTCGCATATTAAGAGGGAGGAGGAATAGTAATGATGGAAACAACTTTATTACTTATAGGGATTTATCTTTTAGGAAAACTTATCTTAGAAGATAGCCATTTTCGCAATGCGATTGCTAACATAATTAAAACTCCATTGATACTTGCAGGAATTAAATAATAGTTATATATCTTTAGAAATGTTCTGTTTATTTACTATTAGAATTATATATGATTTGAAATTCAATCTATTTTTAAAGGAGCTATTATAATGAGCAAAAATTTTATTATCTCTAAACAAAGTGATTTAGATGGTTTTACCTCTTTTAGTTGTTCATTATGTGGCGAAGAATTTAAACTTCAAACAGATGAAGTTCAAAAGAAAGATGTTATAGAATTGTTTTGTCCTAGCTGTGGTATCCCAAGTCCCCTTTCCACTTTTTATACAGACGACATTATAGAAAATGCTAAAATACTAGCAGCAAATGAAGTATCCAAAATGCTTAATGACATGTTTAAAGACTTGAAAAAGTCTACGAGAGGAAATAAATATGTTAAAGTAAAATCTAACTCTTCATTTCCCGTAAAGAAAGCAAGAACTTTGTATGAAAAAGACGAGCTAGACGAAATTGAATTTACTTGCTGTTCTAGAAAAGCAAAAACTTCAATATTAGCTAAATCTGGATCTTCGCCATTTTGTCCATATTGTGGGGTGAATTAATTTGGAAACAGTGATTCCTATTAAACAATTTAAATTATTATCTAGAGCATTTAGAAGAGTTTCTGGTGACTTACTGAATACAGAAGATAGACATGAAGCTATAAGGTTAGCCAAAAGGTTTATTTCTCACATAGAAAACGAGCCAATTATTTATGATTTTATACAAAAAAATCATACTCAAGACTACAACATTGAAGAAATAAGAGCATCCAAAAATTATAATCATAAATATGATATCCCTATAGAGATTGATGAAGAAATTAGCTTTATTTATCAACTTTTAAAATATGGTACCGAACATTTTACATCATATGAAGATTTAACAACTTATGGATATGCTTTCTATAAGGGATCAAAGTATTCAGACACGATAAGAGAGTTCAATCGTGAGGTAGTAAAACTTTTAGTAAATCATATTACAGATTATTTAGAGGGGATGGCAATCGAATTGGGTATTGACGAGAAACCAAATGCAAAGATACTAGTACAAGGGAATTTAGGACAATTAAACTATGCAGAGACAGGAAATATTGATGCTCACCAAACAATTAATCAAGGGGAAAATAATGATATTCAAAAAGTAGCTCAAGAATTAATACAATTGCTAAAAGAAACATCTATAGAGAACCCAGATGTTAAAGAGGATGCTTTAGATTTCGTTGAGGAAATAGCACAAAATGTAGAACAAGGTGAAACTGTAAAACCCTCTCTTCTTAGACGAGCAAAAGCGGCTTTAACTGACATTAACTCAATGGTTGATGATGGCTCCAAAGTTGCAACTAAGATTGGTCAATTTATTAGTTTAATGAGTGGATTTATTTCATAATTATAGTTTATTAAAGAATTCTTTTTTATTACTAAGAATCTAAAAAACAGTTCTAGTACAAACATGTATAATTTTAAAAAGCATCCCTGATGGGTGCTTTTTTCTTTGCTATGAAATAAGTATTCAATTCCAAATATCATTTTTCAGGAAGAGTCATCTGTAAAAAGTAAAACTAAGTTTACACCTCTTTATAATTTGTAAAATCCGTCGTTAAATAACCAAATAACCCCCCGTGATACTAGTATGTGTGCTTATTATCACTAGGTTCTACGAGTTTAACATTTTGTATGTTTTGTAAAACTCATTTTTTCTTTGTAACCTTTAAATATTTTAGAAAAGATGTCCCTTTTTAGAATGTTATTTATGTGTAGTTACTTATATTTATCATCTTGATATAATGGTAATGCTTGTAATTTTGTTTATAGCGCAATTGAAAATAAAAGATAAAGTCATATTTTATAAAGAATGTGTTATTCCAAAACAATCAATACGAGAAAAATGCACAAATTTTACAGAAACTTTTATTTCTACAGTAAAACTAATGGTAGAATGTTATTGAAAGATAGGATTATATTGGTAAATTTATTATTAAGTATTAGAAGTGTTTTAAAGAATTAGTTAGATAGGGGGTATGTTGGTGAGAAAAAGAATAAAAAGAAAAAATTATCAAATTGAAAAAGAAGGGGAGCAAATACAAAAGGATAGATTATCTTATTTACAAGATACTGCATGGATTTTCACAATTCTCACAGGAGCCATCTATTTTTTCTCTTATTCTTTTCAAAAGGGAATTAGAGATTACTATGGTATAGATGATATTAGTTTAAGTGATCTAGATGTACCTTTAATTGTTAGTTCTGTATATGATGTTTCTTCTTTGATACTCAGGGTATGTGTTTTATATTTTATTTCAAGAATTATAATTTGGTGTGCAACTTTTATGTTTAACATACTGGATGCGAGGCAAAATGCTCCTAAAAAAGAAACTTTTATAAGGGTGAAATTAGAAAAATTTTATTCAAAAATAGGTGAGTTTTCAAGTTCAATTATTGAAACAGACTTAAATAAAGTTGGTAATTTTAAGGACGTGATAAGAACAATCTATGATAAGAAGGAGTTTGCTCCTATAAATGCAATTACAAATGGAATTTTTCTTATGCTAATCCTTGGCTACCTACCATTTTTAGTATTAAAGGATTCATATAATTTTAATGTAGCTAATCTATTAGGTATGAGAGTATGGGTACTTTTTTTCATCTTACTAACAATATTACTATTTTTATTTATCATACTTTCCCTAAAAAAGTTGAAATCAGGAACAATAAAAAACGGACTTTTAAAGCTATGTTTAAAAGGGATTGTTGCTATTTATAGAAGAAACCCATTGGCTTATATTTGGAAGCAATGTAACTGGGGAATAAGAGGGATTATAATCATTATATTTGGTATAGGTTCATCTTGGATTTTCTTTCAATATGGATATACAAAAGCTGAGAAAAAAGAAGATTATACAATTGTACAATATCAGGGAAAAAAGTTTGTTATGTTAGATAAAGATAAAAATAGAATGCTTGTATCCCCTCTTACAATAAATAACAATCACTATATAATGTCAAAAAATGAATTTCAATTAATTGAATTTAAACAAGGAAAAGCTGATTCTATTGTATTTAAAGGGAAAAATTTAGTTGGTGGTTTGCAAGTATCTCCTAATGAGAGGGAGGAGAGATTGAAAGAATTAGATAAAACTATCCAGAGTGTCCCTGTTTTAAAAAATTTAATTCCAATTAGTTTGCTAATTGATAAATAGCATATGTCTAGAAAATTAACTAACTAATTTAATGGATTTTTTAGTTAAGAGTAAATGAGAAGACTCATCTCGGATTTTTGTTGATTTGAAAATAAAAAAAAGAACTTGTAGGAATCACTACAAGTTCTTTTTGGTTTAAAGCGAATACACGGGAAACATAAATTATCTCATTATTCATAACGGGGAAGCCATATTGATTACGACTTGATTTCACTATATAACAATTTTGATATATAAAGTTTTATATTTTAAAATTTTGTTAATTAACAATCGAAAATCCGCCTTCCCCATAAAAATTCCAATTATTAATTTTATATAAATTACTTTAAATCAATATCTATATGATAATAAATTACGAAAAATATAATTATAGGTAAATAGGTAAGAATGGTGCACTCTTACCCAATAATTAAAATTAAAAACGAAATATAACTTATTATTTTTCAATCAATTTATAGTTGTAACTAAATATAATTTTAAAATCAATCTTTAAATAGAAAAGTGTACCTTTTGAAGTGTTAAGGTATGAAATGATTTAAGGTTTGGGGGGGAATTTAATATAAGATTTTATTAGATTCATGTTCAGTTTAACTTCCGGTAAATGTGTTTTAGAATTAAGTATGAGCACATTTTATAAAGAAATAGCGTCTGTTGCAAATATGGAGAAATATAGAAAATCATCGAAAGTGATTGCGCTTTGGGTTAACATAGTATTAAGGTAATTTTTCTAAGTAAGTATTTAAGGGGTGATTAATTTGAATTTCACATATAAGAGACCGTTAATTTTTATAGTCTTACTGTATATTGTATTGATAGCTTTTAACTATGCAAATCATAATCATTTCAATTGGTTTGAAAACCTTATAAAAACACTATTTATAGTAGCGTTTTTTGAAATTATGATGTGGTTATTTTCTTCAAAAAAAACAACCTCTAGAAAATAAGAGGTTGTTTTTTATTAATCACCATGTTTTTCCTGTCCAGCCTTCTTCTTCATAAATGCATGTACCTAGATACCAAGCAAGCTGACCAGCTAAACCAATTAAATTACCTTTGACGCCTAATCTAATCATTTTTCTAGCTGCTAATTCATATTCTTTGTTAGTAATATTAGCAATAATAGAACCTATAAAGCCTACTGATAGAAATTCTTTATAATTTGCTATAAGTTTTCTTTCTATACAGTTATCTACAGCTTCCGTTTCTTGTTTGAATGGATCTTCATAGCCAGGCGGTGTGTTTACACGTTTGATTTCTTGTCTCAATTGTTCTAATTCTTCAGTTTTACCATATTTGTTTTCTATCATATCAATATCAATATCTACTACTCTTCCATGTTTATCTTTAACTGCAGCTTCTTCAACAACAAATTTTAATTGTGCAGCTACTTCTTGTACTAATTTTTCTTCTTCACTATTAATCTCTTGCGCTTTGGAGATTCCAGCGAAAGAAGTTGTAAACAAAGCGAGTACGAGCGCCATTGATACAATATTTCTTAATATAGTCTTCATTTTTAATCCCATCCCTTTTCCTTATTTATGCTTTTTTACCGGTATTTTCTAGCACAGCTCTATCTTAATACATAAAGCTATAAAAATATATACCCTTCAGAAAGCGGAAAAATAATGAAATCCAATGATTATTACCTTTAAAACCGCGGTTTCAAGATATTTGCAATTTAGTTATTTGAATATTCTGCGTTTTATTTATCAATTAAATTGTGGAAATAGAAATAATGTTAGGTAGTGAGTAATTAATAATGAATTGATAGATTAATAAAGAATCCATTATTACCCTTTTAAGAACTAAAAATCTCTAATGTTAAAATAGGGTTATCTTACAAAAAAACGTAATTTGGTAGTAGTTGAATTTTTTTGTATTGGGAATTAATACACATGAGATATAAAAACAACACTGTGTCTGAAGACTTTTTAGTGGGGAAGTGGATATACATAGATGAAATATAGATAGCAAGAAAGGGCTGAGATTTATGAAAAATAGAAAATTTTAACAAAATAAAATGACGGATATATTGCATGATATTTCATCATTATCTTCCTCCTTTTTATTTGTATTCTTTTTTAACTATATAATTTAAATTAACAATTTATATCTTGTATTAATGAAATAGAAATCGAAATGTATTGTGGGGGAAGGGACATCAACTACTGTGGTCTCCGTTTGTCATCTGAAACCGAACTGTAAATAATTCATGGTTTTTTAACAAAAAATCAATTTAATATATTTCATAAGAGTAGCATAAACAAATGATACAATAATGGAATAAGAGAGAAATTCATTTGTGATTATTTTTATGGTAAAGGCAATATGATACTCAGTTTAGTTAGAATGGAGTCGAAATTTTTATGGCACAAAAATTTGCTGTTTTTTCAAATACAATAGGGGAATATGAAATCTTTGTAAAATCCCAAACAATTTATTGGCCTAGATCACTTACTAAACTTACAAAGTCTCAAAGCGATAGCGGAAATGTAAAAGAGGAAGTGGTTGGGGATAAAGTTTACCTAGTAACAGGAGCTTCTATTCGTGATAATATATTCGAAGATTTAAAGGATAAAGTTACATCTTCGCCAATGATTACACATATGGGAGTTGTTAGAGAAATTATAGAAAATCCGATTATTTGTTACAGATATAAACATAGCAATAAAAACAGAAAAAGGGACACTGTTATGTTACCGTTTCAAATGTTTGAAATACTTAAGGGATTTAAGAGATATCTAGATGAAGATGTTACAAGTGAGAACTTGGCTGAGATAGACCGTATTTTAAAAGTTGGAGTAATTATTGAAGAATTAAAGATGGAAGGTAAAATAACGTTTGAGCGTGCCTATGAAATAGGAGATGTTTATTATATTGGTGATAAAAAAGGCAATTTGTTTATTTTAGATGAAGATTTCACACCTGTTTCACGACAAAGTGCAAATGTTGAGAGAGCGGAAAAAGTACAGATGATGCCAGATAAGAGCTCCTTAATAGCCATTCGAGAGGCATGTAATGCAGCTGGATTAAAAGGTGAAGAAGTGATTCAACATTTAGGTACATGGCAAGGGGAACAGTACATAAAGATTGATATTACCGATAGTTTGTTTTTACCCGTTGATAATGATAAGGGGCTTTCACAAGGGATTTCAACGAGATTGTTGACAGAGGGAGCTGGTGAACGATTAGTATCTCAATTGTACAATACGGTAACTAAACAGCAAGAAACAAATCCTTCACAAAAGGGGAGTAATGATGTGGAATTTGCAAAGAATCAAATTTTGTATGGACCACCTGGAACAGGTAAAACGTATAATACGGTTTTATACGCAGTTGCCATTTGTGATAAAAAAAGTATTAAGTCATTAAAGGAAATGCCTTATAAAGAAGTACTAGATCGTTATGAAATGTTAAAAAAAGAAGGAAAAGTTGCTTTTACAACATTTCATCAATCCTATGGATATGAAGAATTTATTGAAGGAATAAAACCGGTAATTAATCAACAAGATGAAGACTCCATATCAGATTTAAAATATGAATATACTTCTGGGGTATTTAAAAAGTTTTGTGAAGAGGCTAAAAAGGTTAGAGTAAAAGCACCTTCCTTAAAGATACGAAAGCACCCTGTCGTGTGGAATGTCCTTCTTGAAGGGACGGGGCAAACTAAACTCAAAGAAGAATGTTTTAAGAATGGTTATATCAAGATTGGGTGGGCTAAGCAAGATCCATTTATAAATGAACAAAATGATAGTGTAAACGGTACAGTAAGAAGGATTTTGTTAAATTTCCAAGAGGAAATGCAAGAACAAGATCTTGTCTTTATTCAAAGAAGTAATACAACTATTGATGCAATAGGAATTATAGATGGGTCTTATGAATTTGATGAGTCTGATAAAAGATATCCAAGGAAAAGAAAAGTGAAGTGGATTGCTACTATTATTAATGAAGAAGTATATGCCCTAAACAAGAATACAATATTTTGGGGCTACTTTATAGTAAGGAAGGAATATTAGGCAAATGAAACACTTATAATAAAGGGCTTGGGGGAGAAATAGTTGATTAAGCTATCTTTACTTGAAAATGCATATGATTCAATTCAAAATGGTGTTGAATATCTTGAATCTGCTGTTAAAACAGAAAATATCTATGATTACAAGCACGCTGTATTAAATCTTTGTCAGGGTACAGAACTATTATTAAAAGAAATTCTATTCTTAAAAAACCCAATATATGCTTTTGATAAAAATTCGTTATTTAATAAATGTGAAAACCCTTTGGACCCGACTCTAGAGGAATTATATGAATGTAAATCGTTGGATGTTAATTCATTGTGTTATGCGGTAGCTAAGTATGCGCCTGATTTTAGTGGAAATGAGAAAGTAAATTTGAAAATATATGAGAAACGGGCATCGAAATTAAGAAATAAAGTGCAACACTTTTGCTTTGCAATTAAGTCTGAGGAAGTTAGAGAAATAGTTTTAAAATTATATCATCAAGTAATAGCACCAGCTTTATTATATATAAATAAACAACCTGACCACACATTTGAAGAAAAGTTAGGTAACATTTTCTGTAGTGATGAACGTAGAGAGCGTCATGAAATGATGTTGAATTTGCAAAAAGAAGATTATGCAATTGGTAATTGCTTTTCATGTGGTCATTATTCTTTCTTCATAATGTATAGAGGGAATTCCTATCCAACAGATTGTTATTGCACTACATGTAGTTTTACAATTGAATCTATAATTGATTCTGACTATTTAGAATGTCCGGAATGCGGAATAAATTCTTTAGTATACAATCATGAATTAGAAGCTGGGACTTGTTTAAATTATAGGTGTGCTAATCATAGAGACGGTGGAGTATTAGTTGATATGGAATACTGCTCTTCTTGTAGGGAGTATAGAATAGAAGACACCTGTCAATGTGAAGAAGAAGAATAGTTTTGTAGAGAGATTTTTGAGCTGACAAGATAGCGTTGAACAACAAATTAGACCGATTTGAGATGGATTATTGGATATATATGTTAGGAGTTGGATGGAAATCTGAGATTGAATGTACTTTAAATAACCGTAAAAGTCCATATAAGACGAACATCTCTATTCGAGAGAAATTATCATTTTTAGTTGAAGCATTTCCTGAATTAAAGGAGAACAGAGATTTTTATGATTGGATATTAAGCGACTAAAAAAATAGTGAACTAATCACTAATGAATCCCTTTATATTACAATGAGTGAATCAGGATGATGAGAATCAAGCACAATAGGAACAGATAAGAGAATTTTAGCGTTTATTTCCGAATAATCTTTTAAGAGCGGGGATTAGAAGTTGCCCTTGCTAAGGTAATAATGTTAAGCTTAGCAATTATTTATGTTAAGGCTAATAAGAGAATCCATTTTGATATATCTTTTCAAAATGGATTCTTTTTGTTCGTTATAAAAGGATTAGTCATTTTTTTATGTTAGTTGGTAATTTATTCCGATTAATCTTCTTTCAAAAATAAAGGTTACTTTGTAACTTCATCAATAATACGCTTATCGCTTATATCATGCACTGTCTTTGAACTTATAACATTTCATAAAATTCTTGATTCCTCTTAGTATTTTTAGTATCTCAATCAATTTTATAATGCTCATTATACAAATGCTTCCTATTTTCAATGGATTTTTTTTAAAATATACACTAATCAGTTATTATAATAAGTAGTAAGAATATGCAGTTGTATGGAAAATTTGGTATATTATTAAGGTAATATATGGAGGGGATATAATGAGCGATGTGTTAGTTGATTTTTCTGAAGAAATTAGGATATATAAGGATAGAATTAGAATTTTTCTCATCTTGTATTTCCTTTCTGAAGATATGTCTGAAGAACATGGTAATAATACTTTAAAAAAAGTTTTTAAAAGTGAAGTGAAAATCCAGAAAGTTGATTTTTTGGTGCGTAACCCCGATTACTTTGCATATCAAATTTTATTATTTGCTCAAGAAAATAAAATTAGTAAACAAGAATGTAAAGAAATTGTGAAAAATATTTTTACTCAAAGAGAACCCAGTATAAGAAGACTCGAAATGGAAAAGTTTTTTTTTGGAGCGTACGAAAATATTGACGATGTAATCAGTTTTCTAAAAAGCATAGGCTTTATTGACTTTAATAGTAAAAAAAGTTTGGATTTAAGAACAATTGAAAAGCATTATTATATTACAGAGCTAGCATGTAGAAAAATTGATGAGATTCAAAATTTAAAATCATTATATTGGTATAAAGAAAGAATAGAATTAATAAAACGATTCTTTGGAGATTTAGGAGGTACACAGCTCAAAGACTTACAGTATGAAATAGATGAATATAAAGATGCTAGTTATAAAGAGTGTATTAGTAATATCCAAGATAGAGTAAAGAAAATTTATTTAGAAATGTTTGGAGAAGAATTATATGAAATTTAATTTTGAAAGATTTGTAGAGGAAGTACATAAAGCTTATAGTGATACTTTTACGTTAAGAGAAGTTAATGAGCTATTGAATACAGTATATGAGTATAAAAAGGATACTCCCATTTCTACCGGTAAAAAACTAATTTTAACTAAGATAAATATTATTGGAATAAAAAGTAGCGGTGAAGAAATTAACTTTAGTCTCCCTTTAAATACCGGTGTAAATATAATAGTGGGTGATAATCTTAAAGGGAAATCAAGCTTGTTTAAGATGATTCAATTGGCACTTACAGGTAGTAATAAATTGAAACATGATGTTAAAAAATGGATTAAATCAATTTTATTATCATTTAAAATAAACGATAAACAATATTCTATAATTATAAAATTTGAAAATAATCGAATGAAGGGTGCATTATACAGTGGGGTAATAGATAACATTGATGATAGAAAGATATCTAAGTTAGATCCCATATTTGAAACGAGCACAATTAATGAGTATGAAGAGCAAATTCAAGATTTTTTCTTTATGCAGTTTTCTTATTACTCGCTTAAATGGACCCAAAAAAGTTCAAGTAAAGAAAAGAACGAACTCGTAGAAGCAAATGCAAGTTGGAAAACATATTTTAAGTCTATATATCTTGAATCAAAGGATAGTGCAAGTTTAATGTATGGTAGCCAAGGAAAAAAAGTTTTTCAAATGTTATTAGGACTTGAATTAACATTAGTAATTAACCAACTTTCAGTTAAAAAAGATTTCTTGCAATTTAATAATGCTAAACAAATTGATCAAACACAAGGACAAAAAAATCAAGATAAAAAGGATTATTTACTCCAAAGAAAAGTTGATTTAGAAAATGAATTAGTTGAGTTAAATTCATTTAAAATGGATAGTATTAATCAACTGCATGAGAAATATGAAATAATAGTTAATGAAATCAATGATGAAAATGCTTTAATAACTAAAAATACAATTGAGTTAAGTGAAGAACGTAAATTGATAAGTGAAATTAATTGGGAACTTGATACATATACTAATGAATTAAAAAGAATAAAGAAAGAAATTAATAAAAATGATAGGGCTATAAATGATATGAAAGAATATATTGAAATCGGTATCTTCTTTTCAAACCTTAATATTAAACAATGTCCTAGTTGTAATCATGAAGTAAAAAAAGAAAATATCCATCAAGAAAAAAAATGTGTCCTATGTCATGAACCAGTTCATGATTTAGATAAAGAAATTAATCAAGATATATATTATCAAAAGCTTGCCGATTTAGAAATCATAAAGAAAAAACTTAATGAAGAAAAGAGTTTAATTGAAAAAAAAATCATAAAATTCAATAGAGAGTTCGAACAAAAAAGTTTAATTATAAAACAATTAGAGGATCCTGTGATAAATCGAGAAAAAATTAGTTCTCTAAAGAAAAAACTAAAAGATATTGAAGAAAGCATCAATAAAGAGATGGAAAAGCTAAGTCCTAAAAATGAAAGAAAAACTGTTTTAGTAGCTGAGAAAGCGGTTATAGATTATCGTTTGGATAAACTAACACAAAGTCCGGATAGTCTTTATAAAGAAGAAAAGAAGATTGAATTATTAGAGAAAGCAATTAGAAAGTTAAATAAATTAAGATATGATAATGGACAGAAGATATTAAAGTATCTATCTGATTTAATGTTAGAGAATCTGCATCATTTTGGGTTAAATTCAATTACAGAAATTAAAATCAATGAAAATTTTGATATTAAGTATAAGCAAAATGGATACGATCTTACTTTTGATAGTATTGCAGAAGGAGAACAATTAAGAGCAAAGATAGCCTTGTATCTTGCACTTATTCAATTAGATATTGAATATAATTTTGGGAGACATACGAGATTTCTAATAATAGATAGTCCAAATAAAGAAGAAGGGGATTCTAATTATCTTACTGGTTTAACGGAGGTTCTTGTAGATATTGATAAAAGATATGGAGATAATCTACAAATAATTATTGGGACGGCTGAAAGAAAATTAGCACATATAGTACAAAATGAAAAAGTTTTTAATAAAGGAGAATATGTATTTTAATGAAGGAGTGTATTGAAATAGAAAACTTTCAAAATATGAAAATACATGAGAAAATTTACTTCTTCGATATTAAAAGTCCGGATATTTTAATTAATTTTGATGGAAAAAAAGTTCAGCAATTTTTAAAAAATATTATTTTAGACAGTGGAGAAAACTTATATATAAGGAAAAAAGCACTTGAAAATTTTATCAATTTAGTCATGATTAAGAAAATAAAAAAAAGATCTGCATTAGGAATACTGATAGACGAATGGGAATTTACAGGCGATGATTTTTTAGAAATTACTAGGTTAAAGAAATTGTTTCTATTTTATGAGGATGAAACAGAAGAAATAGAAGAAATTTACATTGTTTTGAAAGAACATGAAAAAAATGAGATTAAAAGTGAAAGCTTATTTCAATTAGGATGTATATATTTTCTAAAAGCAAATGCAATAAAGGATAAAGAGGCATATGTAAAATGTTTAAAAAGTAGTTTGGAATATTTCCAGAAATCTAATAATTGTATAGAAAATAGAATAGATGCAGAGTTTTTTTGTACAGTTATAAAACTATTATTAGACATAATTCAACACAGAGAAAGTGAATTTCAATTAAGCTTTAAAAAAATGGCCAAGTTATTATGGCAACAAAAACTATTTTCTTTTGAAAGTCAGGTTGCACCACTTCAAGTAGGATTATTTCGTACATTAAATGCATTTAGAAAAATTAGTATGGTTGAACCTTCAAGCTGGTTAGATTATCGAAAAGAATTTAATCAACTTTGTTATTATTTTTATGAAATAAAAAATCAAGAAGTTTGTATGGAATTAATGGAAAGTTCTTTATTAAAAAATATGAAAGGTAATTTAATGAGGAGAACAATTGAACCACTATTTTCATTAAACTTCAAAGCTGAAATTTGTAAAATTGAGAAATTGTTAAATGAAGCTGATAAAGAGTCAGAGATGCATAAATTTTTATCTTATCTAAAACAGTTGATTTCTAAGACGGAAGTAAAGGAAAATGCAGAAAAAGACATAATTTTCAGTAAGATTATTAATGCATTTCCAAATATAGATAATTCGAGAATAAAAAAGGAATTTCAGAAGATTACGGGGGATATAAATACCCATAAAATTTTAAATCTTTTAGAATTATTTTCGGAGTATTCATATGATAAATTAATAGATGTAATTATTAATGCTTGTATTAATTTACAAGGTAATCAATTATACAGAGATAAAACAGAAAATGAAAGAAACACATTTTTGGCGACATGTTTAGATATGGCTGGTTTTTACAATAAAGACCAGACATTATGGAGTAAATCGAATGAGGGGAAAACATCTGGGGAAATAGATATCTTTGTTAAGAAAAAGAATGGGCTACCATTTTCAATTATTGAGGCATTGAATTTAGATTCATTAAAAAAGGATTATTTAGAGTTACACTTGAGAAAAATATTTGGATATGATACCACTGGACTTAAGTACAATTTTATAATTGTATATTCTTCTTCAAAAAATTTTTCGGGGTTGTGGAAAAGGTATGTTGATCATATAAAAAAATATAAATACCCTTATGCAAAAATAGATTATAAAGAGGTAGAAGAATATGTTTATGCAAATATAAAGGTTGGTAAAACAGTACATTTAAGAAATAATCAAGAAATATATTTGGTTCATATAATGGTTGATTTAAGTTTATTTTAAGGATTGTCCATATGGGGTTAGAATCTAATCGGATATTTTCAATTATGAATATCTTTTAAAAATAAGAAAAGAGTTATATATTTTAAAAACTTCAACTTTAAAAATGTTGTTACGGTTTTACCAAAGTTAATAATAGGGGGCTTTTACTATTTTTTCTTTTTGTAGAGATACCAAGATAGTAGTTTGACTCAAAAATTAAGTAAAAAAATCAACCCAAAAAAATGTTTTACAAGAGAAAGGAATTTATTATGAAGGAATTAAATACAGGTTAAATGAAAAGACGAGTATTTGTTGAAGGTTATGAGATTTAAAAATAGATTTAGAAGTGCTATCTATAACGTTTTTAGAGTATAAACAATCCTTTTATAATTGTTTGGAGCACGAACTTCAAAAAAATAAACCATCATGAGGTTTTTATTCGAAAACTCATATTTCAATAGATGATGAAGGTAGGTAGGAAAGAAAGAGAGATTTTATATAAAGTTAAATCATTCGTATACTGATATAATGACACCGGTGAATTCGATTTTACCTTCTTATTTAGCGCCAGTTTATCACTTTAATAATTATATCGATACAGTAGGAGATACTTTACATGGGACGATATTAAGTAAGATGTAGATACATCCCAATGGATATCTAAGGTTAATAGAAGGGTATCTTACCAAATAGAATTTCAAGCTATATTTTACTCCATTAAAATGACATTAGATTGCTTAGTAGCTGTTTTTACATATTATTACAAGGGTCTATCTGTAAAATCTACTATTGTTAGATATAAAAAATCAGAAAAGAAGGAAGAGCTCATGGGGAGAGTTAGTAAACTAAGGGAAAGTGATTACCTTTTACAATACATAAATGTAAAATATCATAAGTGGATTAAATTTGCAGTTGAACCTAGGGACATTATTACTTATTATGGTGATTTAGGAATCAATTTTAACTTTAATTCGATTGCTTCTACATAATACCTATTCAAGTTAATAACAAGTTAATACGGAATAAAAAAGAAGAATCAACATCTACTAGTTATAACTTTATGCACCTAGATGATTTTGTTTCTCTTTTTTATGATTTTTATGAAGATATTTTTAACGGTTTATTATCAAAATCATTAGTAGTTTCTCAGGGGAGAATAACAAAAAAGATGTTACTTGTTTTTTTGAGTGTTAGTGCTGGGTTATCGTATAGGGGCAAATCCAAAATATCGCTAATTCATTTCAAAAAAGAACAGTATTTTGAACAGAAGAACTGACTGCTCGATTGATATAATTACTGATCCAAGTCAAGTAACTGTTTAAGAAATAAATGCCTTTTAAATGGGAAGAATTTGCTTTTACTTCCAATAACGAGAATTATGTAAATGAGCTGTCCATATGGATGGCTTATTATATTTTTTGCTTAGCTTTTTTTTCTGAAATGTGGCGATACCCCATCCAATATATGGACATACATCTTTAGAGACTATATAGTTAGTATATGGTTTGTAATATTGAAATATGATGCTTAAGTGTATCAATTTTTTATGTATAAGGGGGATGAGTTTATTGGTATTACCTGCTCCAGAGGGAAGACAAAAAGAAGTTTTATGTTTACCAGAAATAGGACATTATGTCGTTTTAGGGACGGCTGGTAGTGGAAAAACCACTTTAGCAATTCATAGAGCGGCTTATTTAGCAAAACGTTCAAAATCGAAAGAAAAGGTTCTCTTGGTTACGTTTAATAAGTCTCTTGTAACCTATTTAAATTCACTTGCTGAAAACAATTTATATAATGTTGACGTTAGAAATTACCACCGGTTTGCCCGAGGTTATCTAGATCACAAAGGTATGCTTGGATGGAATGACATAGTTCCATCCATGGATTACAATAGGGAAAATAAAAAGCTCTCTTTTATTAAACAATCACTTAATGAGGTAATAGAAGAACATGGCAATAATTCGACACTATCGAGGGCACCTGAAGTGTTCTATGAAGAAATATCCTGGATACAGAAAATGGGTATTTCTTCGTTAGAAGAATATATTGATGCAGAAAGAATTGGACGTTCTGGTACACGGATTACTAGAGATAAGAGGCATTATTTCTTTGCCGTTTATGAAAGGTATCTTGATATAAGAGGGAGAAATGATTATCGTTATGATTGGGACGATCTAGCTCATACTGTCATAAGTGAACTAGAAAATGATGATGATAATGATAAAATGTACAAGCATATTATCATTGATGAGGGACAAGATCTCTCACCGGTAATGCTTCAATCTTTAGCACTAGCAGTACCTAAAGATGGAAGTATTACATTCTTTGGGGATGTGGCTCAACAAATATATGGAGGGCGTTTATCTTGGAGAAATGCCGGTCTTAATGTTACTAGAAATGAAATTTGGAAATTTGATCAGAACTATAGAAATAGTAAAGAAATAGCAGATTTAGCTATTGCAATATCTAAACAACCGTTCTTTAACCAGAATACAGACTTAGTCACACCAATAGAGCCCGTCGCTTCTGGTCCACAGCCTGTGTTAGCTGAGTTTCAGAATGAAGCTACCGAATTAAAGTGGGTTATTCGCAATGCCGTTACGCTTGGTGAAAGACAGACTGTTGCTATTTTGATGAGGACTAGAGAATCACTTAAAAAGGTTAGAGCACTACTGGGGGAAGTAGGTGTATCTCCTCAAGAATTGGACGGAGATTTAAAGAGGTGGAAAAACAATCCCGGAGTTTCTATTGGAACATACCACTCTGCTAAGGGACTAGAGTTTAATGCTGTAATGATTCCATATTGTAGCGCTGATAGGTTACCAGATCAAGATAAAATTACAGCATTAGAAGACAGGGATGAAGCATTAGGTGAAGAGTCAAAACTTATTTATGTTGCAGCTACTAGAGCTAAGCGAGTATTAGCTATTAGTTACACTGGTGTAGTGACTGAAATTATTCCTCAAGATGACTCTCTTTACAGTAAAAGAAAAATAGAAAAGTAGGGGTGGGTTTATGGACGAATTATTAATTAGACAGGAATATCAAAAAAGAAATATCACTCGTTTATGTCACATAACTCGATCTCAAAAAGCTGTGCATATATTAAGCTCTGAAGATGGAATACAAGCTGTTGAATTTCTTGATAAAAGTTTGTATGATGCCAATGATGAACTACGTTTGGATGGTAGGAAGGATTTTATTAATTGTTCTATCCAATACCCAAATCACTGGTATTGGAAAAGAGTAAAGGATAAGGATCCACTTTTCAGGGAATGGGTTATTTTATTGATAAATCCAGAAATACTAACATTAGATACAACTGAGTTTTGTCCAGTAAATGCAGCAACAAAAAGAGGCGCGTATATCAACAGTGGATATTCTGGTTTTAAAGAACTTTTTAATGAGAGGGTCAATTATCGCAATAGACCTTCTCAGATGCTCCATTGTTGTCCGACAGATGATCAAGCGGAAGTATTGGTGTATAAAAATATATCAAGAAAAGATATCATAGGTGTAGTAGTCCTAAATGAAGATCAAGGTGAAGGTGAAAGTGTTAGGTGGGAAATGTTAAATATCCCTAAGTTTGATATATCTATAGCTCCAGACTTATTCGATGGCGAATGGAGTACGAAAGTTCGTAAAGGCATAAGACCTATAGAGTATAATTACCAAGGAGGTGCATCACTTGGAAAAGAGTGAGAATCAAAAGCTAGACAAATGGTTAGGGGCTTTAGTTGGAGCAGCAGCTGGTGATGCATTAGGATGGCCCAATGAACAAAACAGTAAAAATATAAGTAAGGCTCCTCACAAAGAACAAGAAATTTTTCAAAAATGGGAGAGACGTGATGGAGGCCGATTTTGGTCACATTATGAGGAAATACATCCTGGGGAATATAGTGATGATACTCAATTAATTATTGCAACTGCTAGAAGTTTAAGTCATGGATCTAATTGGAATAAGCTATTTTCAAAAGTAGAACTTCCAGCATGGATTTCATATGAAAGAGGTGGCGGAGGAGCTACTAAAAGGGCTGCTGAAACTTGGAGAAAGGGCAGCAATCCTTGGAATGTAGAAAAAGAAAGTAAAGAAGATGTTCAAAGGTACTTTAGTGCCGGTGGAAATGGTGTAGCAATGCGTATTTTACCCCATGTATTTAGACGTGAAGGGGCATGGGCTGAGGTTAAACACCAGGTTTTCCTAAATGGAATATTTACACACGGTCATCCAAGAGCGTTGATTGGCGCATTAGTTTATGCTGATGCATTAACATACTTACAAAACATTGAAAAAACCCTTGGATATGGAGAGCTTGTTGATTATCTTTTAGAACGCAGAGAAGAATGGGGATCATTTCCGAATGTCCAAAAACTCGATAGCTGGATGAATGCTGCAAATTTAGTATTTAAAGATAATTATATGGGTCTTTGGGATGAAGTAACTGAAGAAGTTCTTGAACAATTGAAAATTATTAAAGAAGGACTTGATCAAGGTGCTTTAGATATAGGGGATGAAGTCCTAAAAAAATTGGGGTGTTTTGACAAAAAAGTAAATGGTTCAGGTACAGTTACAGCCGTTGCTTCTATCTATCTTGCATCAAAATATGCTTCCAGTCCTCGCCTAGCCATAATTGAAGCAGCTTATTTAAAAAATGCTGATACGGACACATTAGCTTCAATGGTAGGTGGTTTGTTAGGTATCTTACATGGTTCGGAGTTTCTTTCAGTTTCATGGCTTGATGTTCAGGACTATGAATACCTTAAAAGTCTTATTCACCAAGAAAATAAGGAAGATACAAAACTTAATGGTCCTTTGTTTGACTATTACAATCCTGAGATGAAAGCAAAGTTCAAACATTTACAGGTTGGTGACATATTAAGAGCAGAGCCATTTGGTAGATTGATGCTTAAAGATAAGCACATAAATCGACCAAATGCGAAAAATGCAATTGTCAATACACTAAAATTTGTAACGGAAGAAGGGCAACACATTTTTGTTAAAACCTATGAAAAAGGATCTGTAGAAGATGAATACCCTTTAAAAGATAGCAAGTGTAACATGCTGGTAAATCAATCAATTTCTAGGTATCAGCAACAGCAAACACGGCCTTCAGGTTATCCAGATAAACCAGTTCTAGACTCTAGAAAAATCAGAGGTTTATCAAACATTTTACCTGAAAAGTTAGAGTTTGATTTATGTTTACAGTTTATTGCGGATATTATGGATGAAATCGAACGGAATGGTAGCGGTGGTATTAATCAGAATGGTTTGAAGTTTCTTGAACAGAGATGGATGAAACATCAAATTGATATGAAAGACATTGAGAAAGCTGTTAACGTTATTTTGAAATATTAAAATAAAAAAGGGATTGGATATTATTTTAAATATCCAATCCCTTTTTTATTTATCTAATGAGATTGGGCTGTCTTAAAATTTTAGTTTGATGGGTGGCGGGACCCCCATCCATCGAAAAAAATATTCTAACTATTCTTAAAATTAAAAACTCTTTACTATTTTCTTATATTAATGAGAAAGGGTGACGTGCTTTTTATGAATATACATCAAAAACAAGGGTTGTCTATATTTGCCGAAGAGTTATATCGATATATGTCTCCCGCTACACTTAATCAATTAGCTATAGAAGCTGGCGGAGTGAAACGAAAACGTAAGTGCCATGGTCAGTATTTTCTATCCTTGTGTGTATGGTTAAATCAACAAATCGCTACTACCTCTCTTACTCGACTTTGTAGTCAGTTAGAAACCTCAACAGGAGTTTTATTGAGTCCGGAGGGACTTACTCGACACTTTAACTCAGCTTCTGTAACTTTCTTGCGAACTTTATTTCCTACACTTCTACAAGATAAAATTGGAGGGTTATCTAAGATTTTTCATTCTCTTTCAGCTTACTTTGAGCGCATGCGCATCCATGATTCTACAACTTTTCAAGTTCCAGATTGATTCGCCTCTACTTATTTTGGTGCCGGAGGATTTAGTCATAAAGCTGGTGTGAAAATTCAATTAGTGTATGACTTGTTGAGTAGATAATTCTCTGATGTGAAAATTGAGCCAGGAAAACTAAGTGATCAGGCGTATGGTGCGACTCGAACAGGCATGATACAAAAGAATGAACTATATATTCGTGACTTAGGATATTTTCGTTTACAAGACTTTAAGTCTATCTAAGATAAGCAAGGATATTATTTATCACGTCTTAAATTACCAACTAAAATATAAAGAAAAGAATTCGGAACAGTGGTATTTAAAACAAAACCGGATCAATTGAGACCGGTATATATACAAGTTCATTTGGAAGACATCATGAAATAATTACAATGTGACCGAGCTATTTGTGAAAAGAAAAAAAGGATTACACATACAGATTGTACGAAGCTTTTGCAAGGAATTACGGTATATATGACAAACATTTCTACGGAATGGGTACCAAAAGAGAAAATCTATGATTTATATTCCCCGCGTTGGCAAATTGAGCTGTTATTTAAAATATGGAAATCTTGGTTTCAAATTCATCGTTGTAAATCTATTAAACAAGAGCGGCTAGAATGTCACCTATATGGACAACTCATTAGTATCCTATTATGTTCTTCTACTATGTTCCAAATAAGGGAACCTCTGTTACGTGAGAAACAGAAAGAACTAAGTGAATATAAAGCGATGTACATGATTAAAGATTATTTCTTACTTTTTCATCAAACATTGCATAAACACACCCAAGAATTATCAAAAATTCTCCTTCGTCTGTTTAACCTTCTACAGCAAAACGGACGAAAATCCCACAGATATGAGAAAAAAACAGTCTTTGATATTGTGGGTGTTGTTTATGAGTTTACCGCTTCTATTCATCAGGTATCATAGTTATAGTAAAAAAATTTAAATCCTTCAGGGTTTATTTGATATGTCTACTTTTATGATATCTATAAAAAACTATATGGCAAGATCAGTCTTTGTATAAACATATACTTTAAGTTGATGGATGTGGGGTCTCACTTCACTTATAAGCTCTCTGTCTTTATTATTTTATATTGGGTATTTAAAGGTATAATGGTGGGGGTTTTTGTTATTGGCTAAAGGTGTGAATGTGATTTCTGAGTAGTTAGGAAACAGTAACATCAAAATTACATTAGACATATACTCGCATGTATTACCAACGATGCAAGAAGATGCAGTTCACAAAATCGATGAGATTTTGTAGAGAATGTGACCACTGGAGTTGTAGCATAGGATTTTTCCAAAAATAAAACCCGCATCAAAAGCTAATTTGACACGGTTTCTACAATATGCCTCCGGAGAGGTTCGAACTCACGACCTTCACCCTGTCAAAATCGATAATCTTTCATGATTATAACAGATAATAGATGTTAAACTCTGATATATCAGCATGTTATTAAATCTATACAGGATAAAAAATCTTTGAAAACGATATAAAATTACGATGTTCTGCCCCAAAAGTACTATTCCATCCATTTTAGCAAACAGTTATATATAAGAAAATTCCTTGAATATCAAGGGATTTTCTTATGACCCCAAAGAGGATATAACTCATGACTTTTATCCTGTCAAAGTGGAGATTTTTCAAATAATCTAGTCTTCCCTTTGTATTATAAACTCCCAAAACTTTTTTAATTCCTCACGTTTTTGAGGAGTCGCATTGTTTATATCTTTAAACCATTGATAAAGCTCAGGATCTTGAATGTCTGTAGCTTTTCTTATTTCAGTTGTACCAAGGAGGTAATCAATAGATACTTCAAAAAAGGTGGCTAATTTTATCAATGTATCATAATCAGGTTCTCGATTTCCTTGTTCATACATTGCATATGTAGTTCGAGCAATCCCTAGTTGTTTTGCCATGTCTTCTTGACGCAGTTTGCATTCTTTTCGAAGAGTGTGTAGTCTAGTGCCAAACATATGCTACCTCCTTTTAGGTGTTTTCTACATCAATTATAACGTCACAATATGTAACATTTAATAAGGTACACGAAATGTGTAAAAAATATTGATTTTAAACTTATTATTATGTAATATAATCATTAGTTACACATTTTGTGACAATGAAAGAGGGGGAATAATGAGGTTTTGGTTATTGGAAAAACGTAAAAATAAAGAGAAAACACAAGATTATATTGCATATAAGGCAAGAATATCTAGAAGTATGTATGCAATGATTGAAAGTGGTGAAAGAAATCCAAGTGTTCCTGTCGCAAAGAATATAGCTAGGGCACTCAATTTTGATTGGACTCTTTTTTTTGAAGAGTAATGTCACGATACGTGTAATTATTGGGGGTGAGAATTTCATTTCTATATTGTTTTCCTAAAACGAAATAATTTATTAATTATTTTTAAGAAAATATTAGATAAGGGAAGTGTTTAAATATGAACATGAAAACATTTGAAATGCGTGAAAAACGATTAGCAGAACTACTAGGTGCAAAGGTACTATGGGAGTTTATAAGTGCTGTAACAGAGGAAATTGAAAAGCAGGAATTAGAGTCGACACCAGGTTTATTAGAAGATCTATTCATACATGTGAAAGAGACTATTCAAATACAAAATATGAATCAACGCATAACAAAAGCCTCTGTAAAAACAGAGGCTGATGGTATAAATAAAGATACATTATTTATGGAAGCGTATGTAGAATTAATTAATCATAAGTTTATTATTTCTGAATTAGCTGTAGAGCTTTCATCTGTTCTAAAAGAATTAAATTATTTTGTTCAATCATCTTTGCCACAGCTTCAAAGTGAGCTTGATTCTCAAGAACCTCAATCTGCTTCTCTTTAGGAAGTGATTGAAGTATTTCTTTTATTTCTTTACATTCGTATAAATTATTCTCCGAGTCTTCGATTAATTTATTACGGCGATTGGTGTATTCAAGTGCACCTAAAGTCGCTAATGCGCGAGGATCTAATCCTAGAATTTCCATGTATTCCTCTCCTTTCCTCTACAATAATTCGATAGGGGAGAGGAGATTCCTTTAGTAATTTAGTAAAGTCTTTATACAGTTATACAAATTGTTAATGATTAGTGAGCATGTTATTTAGCAGGAATACAATTGAATTAGACTTAAAAGAGCTTCTTAAAAGGAAGAGAAGAAAGGGGAATCCAGTAATTCTTACTCTTTTTTCTTAAATGCTAAATATGACACGTTTGTTTCCTTTTATCATGAATTTTAAATGGGATTCTTTAAGGAAGATTAGATAGCTATAGGGTATGTAATATGAATAGATAAACAAAATGAAAGAGAATTGTAACCGTCAGTATTATAGGGAATATTAATGGGTTATCAAGTAATATGTCTTAAAGTGTTTAAAAGTGGGAATCTATGTATCACTCGTTACTTAAAAAGTAAAAGATTAGACATTAAAATAGTGAAAAGTATTTAAGTTACTTGTATAGATGAAATAATGGAGCATAACAAATTAAAACACGATGAAACATGTTGAAATAAATAGAAAGGGATCTTGAGGTAGGTTAAGAAGAGAAATAAGGCATGCTGAGAAAGTGGCTATTGAATTCGAAGAGGTTAAAGTGTAAAAGGTGTCACTTATGTAAGAATGTTTATTGCTATTTTACTCTATATAAAAAAGAAGCTGTACAAAAGTACAGCTAGACTTCTACACAAATTTATATGGCCTTAATGACGAATTGGGATTGAGGTATATATAGTAATTGAGCTGCTAAAGAAGTTGTCGTGTTAGCAAATGGATATGTTTCTTTATAAGAAAAATTACTATACACTATTTCATTCATTTCCAAGGTCGTGAACAGTTTGTTTAGAATTTTTTGAGAAATTTTATTTGTACAAGCAGCAATAAAATCAAAATCTTTTTTACTTATTTCTTGAATTGCATGTGAAAGAAGGCTGGTGACTATCCCACTTCCCATCCAATCTGGATGACAAGCGCCCATGTCTAGATAGACCAATTTTTCTTTATCCAAATGAGAAAACTCAATAGATTCTGTTTCTAATGTATCTAAAAGTTGAAAAATAGGATCCATTTGTGGGCATAGTTCATTTGCCTTATCTTTATCTATTAGTGGCTGGGTTACTTTTCTTGTTAAAAGAACACCGACAATTTGAAAATTATCTATTGCTACAAATGACATTGCTTGAGATACAGCTTGCTTTATCATTTCTTCGCACATTTTGTGAAAAGGAGCAAAGGGAATTTGTAAACTGCTTACAAGAGGTTCGTTATTCACAAAAGAATGTGCAAGTAAATGTGCTGCATCTTTCACGTGGTGTGTATCTAATAGCTCTATATTCATATGTTTTTCCTCTTTTCCTGATATAGTTAATAGTAATTAAAAGAATAAAGATTTTTATTTAATTTAGTTAAATTTAACTATTAAAGCGCTAACAAATATGATTATTAAACATATGAATAAGTCTGTTTAGTAGCAATCGAAATATGTTCATAAAGAAATGATACGATATCATCTAAACATTCAACAGTTGTATATGGAGAGATAGAAAAGAATTTTAATGTGGAAATCGGATTTCTATCACTACTGTTTATTACATCTACTACACAAGAACGAGTTGTATCACCAAAAAATACTTGATCGCGATTTTTTCCTAGATAATTAAATAGTTCTATATTTAATCGGTTTGTATCCTCAATTTCTTCTTTTGTTGCAAGACCTATTCTTTCTTTTTCCCAATTTTCTTGACCATCTCCATTCATATAGAAACGGAAGGTTGTAATTGGTCCATATGTAAAATCATTTGTGATTGCGACTTGAGGTAGAGCCTCACGCAACTTCTCTCTAAATAATAGATTTACACGAACATAATTTGCTAGTAATTTTTGATATCCTTCAATTCCAAAGGCTAATAGATTGATATACATGGGAATAGCGCTACCAGCTCGTGAACATTCTAAGGTATAGCCTGTATGATAACTCCCATAGGATCTATTACCAAGATAAGGTGTATCATCTTGTTCAATGTCCATCAGTTGTAAATCAGTATGATTTTTTACGATTAAAATACTTGAAGCATAAGGTGTTTGACCTAATTTATGAAAATCAAAACATACACTGTCTGCAAGGGACATATATTGCATTTTATCTTGTACGTATTGTAAGGCATTTTTCACATTAGGTTCAAATGAGAGTGAATTTTCTTCAAAACTATAATTATTAAAGAAACTATAGAATCCGCCCATTGCAGAATCCGCATGGATATAAATAGGTTTTAATTTATATATTTTTTGTATTACTTCAGCGCTCTCTTTAATTTTTTTTATATCATCAATGGTAAATGTATCTGTTGACCCCATAGTAGCTAGAATATAAAGGGGGATACCGCCATTTTTAATAACTTGTATCATTTTAGCCTCTAAATCTTCTATATCCATAGAATTTGTATAAGGATCAGTTTTCACTTTTATTAAGTGATTTGACCCAATACCAGTTGCTTCAGCTGATTTTAATAAACTATAATGTGCATTTTCAGAAGCAAAGCAATATACATTTTGTGGAGCGCCATGTTCTTTTGCTAATGGGAATTGTTTAGAGATTGCTAAACGTAAGCTCGAAAATACACAACCTTGTCCACCCCATGTTGTATAACCACCGCTATTATGTGGATTATAACCAATCAGTTTTGAAAGCATGGATACAACTTTTACCTCTGCTTCAGCTGCCCCTGGTCCATAGACATCCCAAACGCCATTACCATTTAAAAGTGCCATGGTTAGTATACCCAATAGTGATGGAATACTTGGTAGTGGTACAGCATTAGACAAGTAGTATTTATTGGGATAAGGATGGCCATTCATAAATTGGTTTAGCTCTTCTATAACCTCAGACATAGTGATTCCAGCTAGTGGTATATGACTTTGGTGAATTAAGCTATTATAGTATCCTTCTGATTTTTCCTCACATTTACCTAAAGTAGCTCGCTCTTCATTTTTTAATTGGTCAAGATTTTTAATTATTTTCTGCATAGATTCTAATAAAAGTTGTTGTTTTTCTTCATTTCCGTCAACGCTCGGAAATAGTTTTAAAATATCTTGCATGCAGTCACTTCTCCTTGTAAAAAACTGGATTTTTATTTTACTTGGTTAAACATAAGGGTATAATAATTTGTAATTGCCCTTTGAATCCTTAGAAATGAGGAGCTATTTAGAAAAAAATGTAATTCCATAGAAAATTATATGAACTATGGAATTTAAAGTAAAGAAAAATTTTTTGATTTATTTTTAAAAAAGTAATTGTGAGATAATGAAGTTTCTAAAAATATATCTGAATTAATTGTTTATTTAATTTATATCTTGTCCTAACATGTATTGAACTAGTGTAGTAGATATTTTAATATAATGTAGAACGTATTATAAGGTAGTTGAATAAAAGTGTTCAACTACCTTATAAACTGTAGAAATTGTCGGGAAAAGAGAAAAAATAGGGTGGAAGTGTTAAAGATATGTTCTAGTGGAGAAGAAGTAGTGGTATGGATTTGATAGTAAAATTAGCATGAATTTTTATGGAAGAATAATTATTGGATCAAAGTTTTTTAATGAATTCATTCTCACTATTTAATAATAATGGACGAGTTAAGTGTAAAGAATTTTCTTCAACCTGAGTAGAGTTTTTTGCACCAGGAATCGCAACTGAAACGGCTGGGTGGCTTAAAACATAACGTAAGGCGATTTGCGCTAGACTTCGATTTGATCGTACAAGAGAACCTAGTTTCTCTATTTTGTTTAAGCTATCTTTAAACCACTGTTCTTTTGGCCAATCTTTTCTTAAATCATCTTCTGGAAATTGAGTTTCATGATTAAATTTCCCAGTTAAAATTCCCATCTTAAGAGGACCTCTTATCACAGCACCTAAATTATGTTTTTCAATATAAGGAAGGATGTCTTTTTCAGGTTCTTTATTTAAAATACTATAATCAAATTGTACAACATCTAAATCATCATTCTGATTAAAATGTTTAATATAATCTAAATCATTAGTAGAAACGCCAACTGCTCTCACTTTGCCAGATGTTTTTAAGGTTTGGAAAGCTTGTAGAAAAGCTTCTGTTTCTTCAGGTTTATCCCACCAAATATGACAAAAGTACACATCTATATAATCCGTTTTAAGCCGTAGTAAACTAGCCTCAAACGCATCAATAATCTTTTGAGGATCTCCAAAAACTGCTGGTTGATTTTGGTCATAATGATGACCGATTAATCCACCCTTTGTAGAAAGAATGATATCCTGCCTTCGATTATTTATGGCTTTTGCAACGAGTGTTTCACTATGACCTAGTCCATAAACATCAGCAATGTCAATAAAATTAACCCCTAGGTCAATTGCTTTATTGATTGCATCAATGGATTCATTATCTTTTACTGCGCCCCATTCATCTTCACCAATCGCCCAAGAACCGAATCCTATCTCAGAAACTATTAATCCGGTGTTGCCTAATAATCTATATTCCATTATGTACGGACTCCTCCTTTTCAGTTTATATTATTAGAAATATATATATAGTGACCTGTTGGAATATCCTTGAATTTATTTTCGGGGTATAAATTAGAGTATATATTTTAATAAATATATATGAGATTACTTTATAAAAAGTAATTGGAATTATTAGTAAAATGATTTTTTATGCTTAAATTGAATAAAAGTATGAACTTTCACGGTATAAATATGAATTTTATTCATCATTTTAATAACTATGCAACAAGTGAAATAAATGTTGAATTTAGTCGAAAAAAATACATTTACAAATCGTAGAATATGTACATATAGTTGTAAATGTAAATATTATCCGTTTTGAAATATTTATAAAAGGAGAAATTCATATGAAGGAAATACAAAAGCAATGTGAAATTGTAGAAGAATTGGATGCAACAGTAGGGCAAGAAGCATTATGGATAGCTCATCAAATGGAATTAGAAAAAGGAATGAACAATGAAGCTGCCCTAATAAAGCTAAAAGGAAATCTTCAAATAGAGACCCTAAAGAAAGCGCTTACTGTAATGGTGCAATCTCATCCGGCGCTACGTACATTATTTATTAAAAGGGACGAAAAAATAAAACAATTCATTAAAAAGGGTATAGATTTTGATATACCAATTAAGGATTTAACTGCTTTTAAAAACACAGAACAAAAATTTATTTTAAAAAAATTCTTAGACTCTATAGTGAATGAGAAATTTAATTTAGAAGAAGGGCCTTTGTTTAAATTCCACATCATTAAATTGTGTGAAGATGAATTTATTTTACATATGATTTTTCATCACATTATTTATGATGGATGTAGTTTAGGAATTTTTATCCAACAATTGTCTCATACGTATTGTAAATTACTTCAAGAAAATACAGGTTTAGTATTAGAATCTCCTTATAAGAGCCTTGTAGAATTTGAGGAAGGTTTTATTGACAGTGCAATATATAGAGAAGGATCATCCTATTGGAAAGATTATTTACAAGGTGAATTACCTCCTACAGAGTTTCCTGCTACTATTAATAAAATGAATGAACCGATATATACGAATGAAAATATAAGTAAGAATATTGATGCCGATCTATTTTATCAAATACAATGTTTTGCTAAAAGAAATAACATAAGTGTCTATCGGGTTATGTTAAGTACTTATTGTGCCTTGCTTCATCAAATGACAAACGCTGAAGAAATTATTGTAGGTATTCCAATTAATACTAGACCACACACGGAAGAAGGGAATGCTTTTGGTTATTTTGTTAATACATTACCAATACGTATAACAATAGAAAAGGGGGATACATTTAAGGGGATACTTAACAAGGTGAATAAATCTGTTCATTTGGCTATTAAGTATAAACATAATCCATATTCACATATAGTAAAAGATTTAAATCTAAATAATAATACACATCATAATATGATATATTCAACAGCATTTAATACGGTAAGGATAACTCAATTGAAAATTCCAGATATTGAGTCCACAGTTTTAACAGATTGTAAAAGAGTAAATCCTTTTAACATGACCTGGAGAATAATGAGATATGAAGGGGAAACAGAGAATAAAATTGAGGTTGACTATAATTCAGCGTTATATAAAGCAGAGAGTATGAATGATTTAGTTGAAAGATATATATATTTGTTACAAAAACTAATGAAGAATGTAAATGAGCCTATCCATTCATTGGATTTACTTTTAAAAAAGGATCATCGTTTATACAAAGATATAAACTCAAATACTCTTGCATATCCTAATTCAAAAACACTAGATCAGTTAATCGATCTACAAGCATTAAAATCGCCAAATCAAATAGCGATTTCAATGGGAGATAAATCGATTACCTATTATGACTTGCAGCAAAGGTCAAATCAAATTGCGAATTATTTACGTGAAAATGATATAAAAAAGGGACAGCGTGTAAGTATTACTATGGTGAGAGAGATTGATACAATTGTGTGGATTCTAGGTATACTAAAATCAGGTGGAGTTTATGTACCAATCGATCCAAATTTTCCTGAAAAAAGAATAGAATATATATTAAAAGATAGTGAAAGTCAAATGATTATTACAAAGAAAGAATTCAGGGGATTAATTGAAAGGTTTGCGATTCATACAATTTATCTAGAGGATTTTCATTACGCTAATTCTATAGAAAATATTGTACCTACACATACCATAGAAGATACAGCGTATATTATCTACACGTCAGGTTCGACAGGTTTACCAAAAGGAGTAGATGTACCACATAAAGCAGTAATTAATTTATCATATTCATTAATGAATCAATTTAATTTAGACAAAAATGATGTATTTTTACAATTTGCAACGATGATCTTTGATGCCTCCATTATGGAAATGTTTCCGGTTTTGTTATGCGGAGGGAGAATGCATTTAATTTCTGAAATGGAAAAACGTTCTGCAGAAGAATTTATAAATGCAATTAACAAGAATGGTATTACATATGTTCTTTTACCAACTGCATTTTTTAAATTAATAGCTGATATGCCAAAAGAAATGTTACTTACATTAAATTCTTTAAAATGTGTATTTGTGGGAGGGGAAACCCTACCTGCTGAATCAGTTCGTAAATGGCAAAGTAAATTAGGGTTAAAGATTCCAGTTCTTAACGCATATGGTCCTACTGAAGCTACTGTATGTACAACCATTTATGAAGTAAATCATGAAATAAAAGAAGAAAGTTCTAATATCCCAATAGGTAAACCAATTGCTAATAGTAAAGTTTTCGTGGTAAGTCCGTTCAACACGTTATGTCCGTCAGGAGTAGTAGGTGAGTTATTCATTGGTGGTGATGGGGTTGCCAAAGGATATATAAATCAAAAGGAAAAAACAGAAGAGGCATTTATTTCTTTCGAAGAATCCTATAATTGCGATAAAAAAATGTATAGTACTGGGGATTTAGTACGTCTTTTACCAAGTGGGAACTTAGAATTTATCGGAAGGAAAGATAATCAAGTAAAACTACGTGGGTATCGAATTGAGCTTGATGAAATTGAAAGAGCATTATTTAAACACCCAGAGGTAAAAGATGCAGTAGTAGTAACTTATCAAAATGACAAAATCGCTAGCTTTTATTTATCAAAAGACAATACAGAGATAAAACAAGAGGACTTAAAAACATTCTTAAGTGAAAGTTTACCAGATTTTATGACTCCAAATTATGTATTTCACCTTAAAACATTTCCATTATCACCAAGTGGTAAGATTGATAGAAAAAAATTAGAATTACAAATCCCATCTTTACTTGGAAATATGAAGAATCAATATGTACCACCAATAAGTGAAACAGAAAAAAGGTTGGTAAAAACATGGTCAGAGATTTTAAATTTAGGGAAATATAGAATCAGCAGAGATGATGACTTTTTTAAACTTGGGGGACATTCATTAATTGCTGTGCAAGTGTTAAATCAAATTCAAAAAGAGTTTCATTTGAAAATAGAAATTAGAGATATTTTTGAGCATACAACAATTGCTAGTCTATCTGCTTACATTGATAAATTAATGGAAGTAAATACGGATAGAGAAGAACATGATATGCAAGTATTAAAGGTTGCAGATAAGGAATGTTATAAGTTATCCAGTGCTCAAAAAAGAATCTGGTTTTTAAATAAGTATAACGCTATTAATAGAGTATATGATACACAACTACACATAAATATTGAGCCAAGTTTAAAAAAGAATATTTTACAAGACGCCATAAGATTTTTAGTTGAACGACACGAGATGCTACGAACAGTGTTTATTGAAAAAAACGGGGAGCCTAGGCAGGTCATATTAAAATCAATATCTATTGACCTTATTCACGATGATATTGAACACATAGCTAAAAAGGAACAACAAGAATATATACGTAGAACAATAAATCAAACGGATCATACACCATTTGATTTGGAAAATGGACCACTTTTCCGGATTAGAATTTTTAATCTTGATAAGAAAAGATCCTATTTATATATCAATTTACACCATATTATTACCGATGAGTGGAGTGTAAGGAATTTATTAGATGAATTAATGAAGGTATATAATGCCTTTGCTAATCGAAGAAATCCTGAGTTACCAACTATTTCTAATCGATATGTGGATTATGTTGAGTGGGAGCACAAGCAGTTAAAATTAGGCCGGTGGGATACAGAAAAATCTTATTGGATGACCGAGCTTGCGGCGCCTCTTCCCCTACTAAATCTTCCGTTAGATTTTAGTAGGGATCGTCAAAGTACAAATAAAGGTAAAGTCTTTGAAATGAAGTTAGATAATAAAATGAAAGAGTCTTTGAAACAAGTATGTGAACAAGAGAATGTGTCTATGTATATGCTATTTTTGGCAGCATATATACAATTGTTACACTATCTAACGGATCAAAAAGATATTATTGTAGGTACACCGGTTGCTGGAAGGAATTATCAGGAATTTGAACAAATACAAGGATTTTTTGTAAATACTTTAGCTATTAGAACACAATTAAATGATGTGAAAAATTTAAAACAACTAGTACAAGTCGTTAAAGAAAAATGTTTGAATTCTTTCCAAAACCAATCGTACCCATTTGATAAAGTAATTGAGCAAATAAATCCTGATAGAAGTTTTGGAAATAACCCTATCTTTTCTACAATGTTTAGTTATCAGAAAGATATTTTGCAACAGCATGATGCATACAAGCTTCAATTGTTACCTAATAAACAAGATGTTAGTAAGTTTGACATTTCTTTAGCTGTTGAAGAAGGATCGGATTATGTAGAGATTTCATTTGAGTATAATATTAATCTTTTCAAGGAAGAGTCAATTAATAGGTTTACTCAAAATTTACTTAATATACTGGACGCATTTATTCATCAAAGAACAGTGGCATATGAGAATCTTTCATTCCTATCACTGGAAGAGGAATCTCTATATAGAAAGGTAAATCATACAGAAAGACCGTATCCTTATTTTCAAAATATACAGGAGCAATTCTATAAGCAAGTAGAAAGACAATCAAATAGGATTGCTATAGCTACAGAAACAGAGTCTTTAACATATAGGCAATTAAATAGGAGTTCTAATCAAGTAGCTCAACATTTACTCGAAAAAGGTATAAAAACAGGTGACAAAGTAGCCATATTTTTAGATAGAAGTATCAATAGTATCGTCTCTATGATTGGAATATTAAAAGCTGGCGCTGCCTATATACCAATCGATGTAAAATACCCCGAGGATAGAATTAATTATATAGTAAGTGACAGCAAGGCATGTAGAATTATAACGAATTACAAATACAAAAATCATTTGAATTCAATTAATTATAGCGTTTCAATAATAGAGGATATATATCGTACGACAATAAATGATGATGTTAAAATTTTAAATAAACCAGATGACTTGGCATATGTAATTTATACTTCAGGGTCAACAGGCAAACCAAAAGGTACATTATTAACTCATAACGGAGTATTAAATTTAGCTGAATGGAGAAATGAAGTATTTCATATTTCCCCAAATGATAAAGTAACACAGTTTTATTCCCATAGTTTTGATTCTTCTGTATCGGAAATTTTTTCTACCTTGTTAAATGGGGCTGAACTATATGTATTAAGTGATGAACAGCGCTATTCAACTTTCGCATATGCTCAAGCTATCCAAGAAATACAAGCAACTATTTCTGACGTGCCAACAGTATTTTTTAATGAATTATCGACTTCATTAACTAAATTGGATAGTGATAAGATACGTTCTTTAAGATTTATGATAATGGGAGGGGAAGCTGCATCAACAAATGCTATTAGGAGTTGGCAAAATACTTTTAAAAACCAAGGGCAACTGGTAAATGAGTATGGACCTACTGAAGCAACTGTTTCAGCGATGTATTATTTCATACCAGACTTAGAATGCGAAAATAATATTTTAGGTAGTATACCGATTGGTATTCCAATTTCTAATACAAAGGTTCATATTTTGAACTCATATATGCAACATTGTCCGGTAGGGGGCATGGGTGAATTATATATTGAGAGTTTAGGATTGGCCCAAGGGTATTGGAAACAGGAAGAGAAAACAAAACAGGCATTTATTTCAAATCCATTTTCAGAAGATAATAGTAAAAGGTTATACCGAACAGGTGATTTAGCAAAGTGGTTACCAAATGGAAATATAGAATTTATGGGAAGAAAAGATAAGCAGGTTAAGATTAGAGGGCATAGAATTGAATTAGGGGAAATAGAAGATTCCATATTACAATTTGAGGGGATAAGTCAGGCTGTGGTAACACAAACGAAAGATGGAATGCTACTGCAAGCTTACTATAAAACAGTGGACGGTATAGAAATAGAGAAAAATAAGTTAGCAATACATTTATCAAATGTATTGCCAGAATATATGATCCCTAAATATTACTCTCATGTGTTAGAAATACCAATAACGGCTAATGGGAAAATTGATTTCGGAAAACTGCCAGAAATAGAGTTTGACAATGAGAAAAAGGATGATTGTATACTTAAGCCTCAAACTAAAGTGCAAAAAAACATTGCAAAAGTATGGTCTGAAGTTTTAAACATAAAATCTATTGGCTTAAAAGATGATTTCTTTAATTTAGGTGGGCATTCTTTAAAAGTTATGCCGGCATTAGTTAAATTAAAACCGATATATCCTAACTTGAAAATTCAAGACTTCTTTAAGTATAGAACAATAGACAAATTAGCCTCTCATATTGAAGAGATGGAAAATATGTCGTTAAAGAAAGAGAAAAATATGAATGTAGCATGTATTGAAAATGAAACGAAAACGACTCCTGTTTATAAAAGAACTAAATTAGAAGAATGTGAGTTAGATATGGTGAATTATCCACAAGCAGTTTTTCTTACAGGAGCAACAGGATACTTAGGAGCTCATATTTTAGAACGATTATTACAGTTGCCATCTACGACTATTTACTGTTTAGTGAGAAAAAATGAGAATCAAGTAATTGATGAAAAGTTAAAAGAAAGAATGAGTTTTTATTTCGGTAAAGAAATTCTTAAAAAGTTGGAAGAGAGAGTAGAATTAATTGAAGGAGATTTATCTTTGATAAATCTAGGTCTGGATTCAAAGCAATTGGATTATTTAAAGAGTAACGTAGAGTCAATCATACATTGTGGCGGAGAAGTTAGACACTATGGAGAACGTGAGCATTTTCAAAAAGTAAATGTTCAGTCTACAAAATACTTATTGGAATTAGCTAAGAATACAAATGCACGTTATCATTATATATCGACTTTAAGTGTGGTAGGTCAGGCTGAAAGCGATCCAAAAGAATTTGAATTCTTTGAGTCTAATTTTGATAGAGGGCAAAATTTAGATAATGTGTACTTAGAAAGTAAGTTTCAAGGCGAGAAAATGGTCAGAGAAGCAATGGAAAGAGGAGTTCGTGCCACGATATACCGTGTGGGGAATTTAGTGGGTAACTCTAAAACGGGTAAATTTCAATACAATATTAATGAAAACGCATTTTATAGATTATTAAAAGGGATATGCCTATCTAGCATAGCACCTGAAATCAATACGTATGTAGATTTAACGCCTGTGGACTATGGAAGTTTAGCCATTACTGAACTATCTTATAAGGCCAACACAGTAAATAAAACCATGCATATTTGTAATCCAGCTCAGCTAAAGTGGGACCGATTTATTAATAGTTTACAAGTTTTCGGATACAATATTCTGTCAATGAAACAAGAGAAGTATATAGAGAAGTTTTTTAATACGAATCTAACTACTGATGAACAGATAGCATTAGAGCTTATAATGCCTTTATTAGAATCTGTAGAAGAGCTATCTGTATCTATACCATCTTGTTCGTATACGCAAAAATATCTGAAGAATGTACATTGTTTAAAACCAAATCAAGAATATATTAATTTGTTATTAAATTACGCCATGAGTATAGAGTATTTACCATTATTTAAAGAACCAATACTTTTATAGAATATATTATAGATTATGAACAAAAAAGAACCTGTTTTCCATGGAAAACAGGTTCTTTTTTGGAAAAGATAACTTAGGGGTACAGAAAAGATTCTTTCCCAATAGGATGGAAAACGCACTATTGAGAATATAAATATGCAATTATGTATATTTATATTGGTTATTTTTAATAATTTAAAAATCTAATATATAATTAAAAGGTTTTTTATTGAATTAATTAACCTATAAAAAACGTGGGAATTAAATATTTTTACGTTTTTTTGTACATAACGTTTAAATAAACAGCTTGTCTTTTGAAAAGATTGAAAGTTGGTATTTATATTGGCGAGAATATCTTTTACAATGGACCCTATATAAAAAAAGTAGCTGCAAGTGCAACTACTTTTTTTCAAAAACATTATTATTCAAATAACGCCTTTAGCGTAAACTTGCGCTTAATGGTACTTGAGAATAAACTGTGAAATTGTTACCATAAGTACCGTGCCTTGAAAATGAGGAAGAAATTGAATTGTTCCAACTTTTGTAGGTAACCCCAGATGTATCTGTTCTTAGAAGTACGTTTGAAAAGCTAGCTTGGCTAAAGGAATTACGTCCAGTATCTTCAACCCCCTGAACCATTTTTACTGGTTCATATTGAGAAAATGAGCCATATACAGGCTGATTTGCATATCTAGGGCTTCCATTTACATACATAGTAACCGTACCATTTCCGTTATTAACGAGTTTAAGGTTTACTCGGTCACCATCTTTAATTGATGCATCATACTGCGTGTTCCAATACTTACTGTTTTGACCTGATTCATTATATCCTGAATTTAGAAATACTTTATACCCACTTGGTGTTTTGGAAATACCACCCTCAACTTTAGATGCTCCAATACCTAAATACCAATTCACATATCCATCTTTAACAACAACTGATTTTGGTAGATTTATATCAGCTGCAATCCCAGTATAGGTACTATTTGTAACACTTTTTACAGCACCTTCTGTAGCTGCAAAACTAGTAGTTGAAAACATTGATAGAGAAATTAGAAGTGAACCAACTAGATACATCATTTTTTTCTTACTTTTCCTTAATACTTGATTCATGTTAGATCCCCCATATTTTAAATTATTAAATTGTATGGAAAGTTGGCCAACTAACTACAACTTACAAATTAAAGATATATCAGGTTTCATTTAATGTATATATTTCCCTGTTATAAGTCATTGAAATGTCAAATGAATTTGTTTTTTCATATTTATCAATATAGATGGAGTTGACAGAATAAAGTAGTATGTCTATTTAAATGTAAGAAGATTTTGTTAAAAAATATAAAAACTTATAAGTGTGTTGGGGATAGTATGTACTACGATTCATTTAGGAGAGAGAAATATGGAATGAATATAGTTTTTTTCAATGGGTAGATCTGAAATATTTAGAAATAGATTAAAAACAAAGGAAATAAATGAATCGTTTTTCTTAAGGAATTCATTGAAATAGTTCGTAGATGAAAGGAAATATATGATTTATAAGACATGGATTTCCTATATAAAAGAAGAAAGGGGATCCAGGTATGGGAATTACAAATACAAGATCGAAGTTAGATAATGCAGCTATTGAAGAGGCTATAGAGGTATTAAAAGATGAAAATGAATGTTTATGTATGGAAATCGATTACTTAAAAAAGTTAAAGGCCTTCCTTCAAAAAGAGATGGAATTACAGAACAAGACAAAGCAAGAGTAATTTATCTTACAAAATTCGAAAGTATATAACATATTAAGATAGTATTAGATAATTATATAGTTCATTACAATCGCAAGATAATTAAAGTACAGTTAAAAGGAATGAGTCCAGTACAATACCGGACTCACATTCAAACAGCCGCTTAATTTTTTGTTTAATTCTTCAGGTCCAGTTCATCATAGGCGATCGATTGTTGGCCTGCTACGCTTAGTGATTGTTATTCTTTAACTCATCTCATATTACGTTAGTTTAAGTATTGAGAGTAAAAGAATAGGAATAGAAATATTAATGTTTTGCTAAATAATCTATTAAAGAAACTTAAAGGAATAACAAGTTCTCCTATTGTAAGGATTTTAAGTTTATCCTTATTTAGTCCTATTATTAATTCTTTTAATGTTTGGAAGTTTATTTTATTAACGAAAGACCAACTTGGCACAGCCTTTGTATCTGAACCTATTTTGAAAATAATATGAATACTATGTGCATGAAAACCGCTTATTATTAGAATAAGCATAAATCCTAAAATAATGAACCAAGTCATTTTTCAACACCTCCTTTCAGTATCTAATATTAAGATATTAAAACTGCTGAGAAAGTGTGCTGTTGTCCATGAAAAATATTGAGAATTTGTTGAGGAAACGTTGAAAATGTTGCAATGCGATTGATTGTAGGGGAGTTAGAGTTAATAATGCTTGTCAGATTATATGCGTGAAAAAAGGAAATAGGAAAGAGAACAATTGCGTAGACTGTTCTCTTAAGGAGCGGAAGTGCTGAACATTTTCAATGACAATGATTCAACCATTCCGTTAATAGTATGTGCAAATATTTATAATTCATACAAGAAAGGCGGCTATTAAAAATAGCCGCCTTGCCTCAGGGAGAGTTCAAGAAAATCAGAGATTCATTATGGATACAGATTGGCTGTTACCAATCTATTCGTAGTATTGGAAATAATCACATGAATTATTCGTAAGTTAAAATCTCAATTCATTGTAGGATGAGTGACATGCAAAGTAAAAAGAGCACTTTTTAAAAGTGCTCTTTTTAAGGTGTGTATTAGGACTTGAAAGAGGTATCAATGACAATTTAGAAGGAGATATCTCTATACAACATATGGAGGTACTATGGAAGGGTGACGATAAAAAATAAAAAGAGCAGTTAGAATGAACTAACTGCTCAGCTCCAGGGGAATTGGAGACTTGGTTTTTTATAGTATTAGCAAACTTTCGGTGTATTATTCGAAAGTAGATATAGATGGTTAATTTTAAAGATTGTATTAGTGCATCTTATCCTTTAAATAGTGTTCCTCCATTAGTAACATGAGACTCTCCACTTTCTCCAATTTCCTCAACAGGAATAAGTGGTAAATTATTATTATCTGATCTATTATTTCTATTCATAGCATTAAAAAATTGCAAGATGGATCAGTAACTAGATTTGGTTATGAAATTTTTTGATTTTATAAAGGGGGAAGGGGTAGTTTCAATTATCGAGACAGTAAAAGGAAAAGCAAAAAGGATTAATTTTGAAGAAAGTGCGTGCTTTAATTGTATTAGGAGTCTTAATTATCGTATAACTACGTCCTATATAGCTAGGGAAAATGAACGGATAAATTGCATAGAAGTCTTTGTATATCATAGGCTTAATTCTATGTATGATACTTGGACATTTTGGGTTACTAGAGCTATCAATATTAGTAGGGTTAGTATGTATTGTATGAGGTATCCTTATAGCGATATGAATTAGTGTTATATAGAAAAACTAGGTGTTCAGAGCATCTAAATTGGATAATTTTTTACTTTGCATAGAAAAAGGAACCCAGGAGGGTTCCTTTTCTTATTCCGATCTATCTTAAGCGCATATAAGATAATATTATTTTACATCTTAATATTAGGAATTACAATTAATAATTAGAAATTACCGTGAGGTGGTGTTAATAGGAGAAAGGACCACAAACATTACTGCATTCTCTGGTTGTAATGAGCCTTGCATTTGGATATTAAATGTCTAGTAAGTAAATTGGTCAGA
Source organism: Bacillus sp. FDAARGOS_1420 (assembly GCF_019344915.1). NCBI lineage: Bacteria > Bacillati > Bacillota > Bacilli > Caryophanales > Bacillaceae > Bacillus > Bacillus sp. FDAARGOS_1420. Next base: position 181,396 of record NZ_JAHWJB010000003.1, read on the forward strand.
TTTTTTTCTACCGGTGTTTCATCAAGGTTAATTAGCTCGTAAATATGAAGCTTTACGCTATAAGATAGAAATACTTACAAATTTCAAAAGAATTCCTTTTATGTACCAAGAAGCAAAATATATTTATGATAAAATATAGAAAAAGATGATTAAGAAGGGATAATTAAAGTGAAACCAACAATTTATGATGTTGCGGAAAAAGCAGGTGTATCAATAGCGACTGTATCCAAGGTAATTAATCAAACTGGGCGTATTAGTGAAAAAACAATAAACAAAGTAAATCAGGTAATGGATGAATTAGATTATCAGCCAAGTAGTGTAGCAGCAGCGTTAACAGGTAAAAAAACATATACGATTGGGGTACTTGTCCCAGATATCTCAAACCCTTTTTTTGCAGAAGTAGCAAGAGCGTTTGAAAATAGTGCACGAGAATCCGGGTATACACTCATTTTATGTAGTACAGACCATCAAACAAAACGTGAACACGAATACATTGATCTATTATTTAAAAAGCAAGTAGATGGCATCATTATTGCAACGGAGCTAAATGATTATAAACTTGTAAAAAAAATCGTGAATCGAGATTTGCCACTTGTACTATTCACTGTAGATCACCATTCCATCACAACTCATGTTGTGACAACTGATGATATGAGAGGAGGCTATCTAGCTGGAAGTTATCTAACGCAGAATGGCCATACATCTTTAACAATTATGATGGAGAAGGATAGAAAAAGTAGCTTAGGGAGATTGAATGGTTTCAAACAAGCTCTTACGGATTCAGCGATATCGTTAGATGATGATGCTATTATTAGTTGCTATTCGACAGTGGAAGACAGTAAACGTGCAAGTAAGGAATTACTTCATTTGCCTAACAGACCTACAGCGGTTTTTGCTTGTACAGATTTAATTGCTATATGCCTTATGAATGAAGCAAGAAAACAAGGACTTTCAATTCCGGAAGATTTATCAATAATCGGATTTGATAATACAATCTATGCTGAGATTGCAGATCCAGGGTTAACAACAATTGAGCAGCCAATTAAACAAATGGCAGCCTGTACGTTTGAACAACTGCTAAAAACGATGGAAATGAAGGAGCATGCTAAGCAAAAAATTACAATTATTCCTCAGTTAGTAGAGCGATTCTCAGTAAAGGATATTACATGATAGATTTTTTATAAGCCTATTTGAATGTAACAAAAGAAGGTCATCGTAACTAAGTATAGTTAGGATGACCTTCTTTTATATTTAGGATTTATACTGAGAATTGTTCTCCGCTTTTCGTATTTAAATCCTGCTCCATCTCATTTTCCTTTGGAATAGTAAGGAAATGAGTTAAAAATGCACCAAAGAAGTACAAACCAGCAAAGATCCACATCACGCCGCCAACACCTAATGGACCGATGAAAACGGTTACTACTAATGGCCCGACGAATGCTGATAATCCTGAACCTAAATTTAAGACAGACATTGCAGCTCCTTTATTTTCAGGAGATAAAGATGGGACTAATGCGGTAAGAGGTACATAACCGGCAAGTGTTGCTCCATAGCAACAGGCAACAAATAATATTGCCCAATAATTATGTCCTACCATTTGTGGTACATAATAGAGTGCAAGAGTTACAATACCGCAACCGACTCCTCCGAACCATTTAATTGTATTTACCCAACCAAACTTGTCTCCAACAATACCAAAAATAATATTAAATACCATATTTACAAAGAATAGAGTACCCCAAATTTGAAGCCATTCAGTCATCGTAAAATTATATTTCATCATATAGGTAGGTAGGAAAACAACAAATCCAAACTGAGCGGCCGAGTTTATAATTTTTACAATACCGCCTATACCAACTTTAGGATTTTCAAATGCGATGGTAATGCCTTTTAGTAATTCACTTGATTTGTTAGCGCTTACGGTTTGTGCTTTAAATTTATCCTTATTCACAACAATTGAGAATAATCCACCGACGACAACAAAAATTAAAGCACTCCATAATGTAGCGATTTCTCCGATTTTAGGAACCATATAGCTAGAATAAAAGGCTCCTATAACACTAAGCCCTAGCTGGAATACGAACCAGAACCAACCAACTGCTCTTGAAAGCATTTGTTGAGGAGTACTGTAAGATACCCAAACTAGAAAAGAATAAGCAAATAAAGGATAACCGAACCCTCGTAGGGCATAGCAAATTAATATTACGGGATAATTCATATGTTGAATTCCTATACCTATGAACCCGATTGAACCTAAAATGAATGATACTAAACCAAACATCATGACTTTTCTTGGCCCCCACATTTGTACAAATACCCCAGAAAACCAAGAAGAAGCAGATACAGTAATTCCGTAAATAGTAAACAGGAAAGCAGCGTGTTCTAGCGTTAATCCTTTTTCAACGAGATAAGGGGATAACCATCCCTGTTCTAAACCGTCCCCAATCATAAAAACAATAATCCCTATGTATCCCCAAGTTAAATTAGAAGGGATCCCAATCCTGTCCATAAATGTTTTGTTTGAACTAATAGCGTTCATTCTCCCACCACCGATAAGTTATTTTTTGGTTAAGCGCTTAATTCTTTTTGATAAAAAAAGTATACGCTTACATTATGAGGTCGTCAATTAAATTTTTTGACAATTTACAACTTTCTTTTATAGAGGCAATCTAATTACTTATTGGACAATAAAATAATAGTGAGTATGAAAAGAGAGAAATACCTTATAGATGGAGGTGACTATTTAAAAGGCTCGGTTTTCTTTGTTATATCAGTATTTTAAAAGAATATATTTATAGCTTTTTAGATGATTTATTTCTAAATTATTATTTTTTATTTTTATGTAATACGTTTATAGAGGGAACTTAAAATTCAGATGAAAAGGGGAGTATTCCAAAAAATAAAAATGTTTTCAATTTAGAATCAAGTGTGTATAATGAAGAAAAACAAGGAAAGCGCTTAACTTAATTTAATGTGCTTAACCTTATAGACTTTCATTTCGTTTCTTAAATTTTAATATAGAGGGAGAAATCATATGAACGTTTTAAAAATTGGGATTATTGGTGCTGGGCGAATTGGGAAACTACATGTTGATAATTTGCAGCTTATGCCACAAGTAAAAATTAAAGCGGTTTCAGATGTAGTAATTAGTCATCTAGAAAAGTGGGCTCAAGATAAAGGGATTACCACTCTAACTACAAACTATCAGGATTTATTAGCAGATCCAGAAATTGATGCTGTCTTTATTTGTTCACCAACAAATACACATGCGCAAATTATTAAAGAAGCAGCTCTTGCGAAAAAACATATTTTCTGTGAAAAGCCTGTTAGTTTCTCAGTAGAAGAAACATTAGAAGCATTAGAAGTGGTAAAAGATCAGGGAGTATCACTTCAAGTAGGTTTTAATCGTCGTTTTGATCCTAACTTCAGGAAAGTTTATGATCTGATTCAACAAGGTGAAGTTGGGCAGCCGCATATCTTAAAAATTACGTCACGTGATCCACAACCGCCAAGTATAGAATATGTTCGCTCTTCAGGCGGATTGTTTATGGATATGATGATTCATGATTTTGATATGGCTCGCTATGTGATGAATAGTGAAGTCGTTGAAGTATTTGCATATGGAACAACATTAATTGATTCCTCCATTCAGGAAGTAAATGATGTTGATACAGCAATTGTCACATTAAAATTTACAAATGGAGCTTTAGGAGTAATTGATAATAGCCGCCAAGCTGTTTATGGATATGACCAGCGTGTTGAAGTGTTTGGTGAAAAAGGCGCGGTTGCTGCGGATAATTGCTGCCCGACAACAGTACAAGTTTCTAACACAGAAGGTGTTGTAAAAGATAAGCCGCTTTATTTCTTTTTAGAGCGTTACACGCAGGCTTACATTGAGGAAGTAACACAATTTACAAAGTCAATTATAGAAGGACAAGCTGTTATTTGCAGTGGTAATGATGGGTTACAAGCAGAGCGGATTGCGAAAGCTGCGAAGGAATCTTTGCTAACAGGAAAACCTGTTCAAATTGAACATAAACAGCCTGCATTAAATCAATAAAGAGAGCGCTTACTTCTAGATAGATAAATAAAGAGTAATGAATAGTAGGTTTATAAAAATATGAACTATATCATTCATTCTTTCATAAAGCATGGGAGGTAGTAACAATGAATCCACTTATTTTTAAAGAAGATTGTCCATTAGACCTTATTGCAGTTGGACGTTTATGCGTTGATTTAAATGCTAATGAAACACAACGTCCTATGGAAGAAACTAGAACGTTTACTAAATATGTAGGAGGTTCTCCTGCAAATATTGCGATTGGTGCTGCACGTCTTGGCTTACAAACAGGATTTATCGGTAAAGTGTCCGATGACCAAATGGGCCGCTTTATTACTGGGTACCTAAAGGACAACAATATTAATACAGATCAGATATGTATCGATCGTACAGGTGCAGTGACAGGTTTAGCATTTACAGAAATTAAAAGCCCTGAAGATTGCTGTATTTTAATGTACCGCGACAATGTCGCAGACTTAAACCTTGATCCAACAGAGGTATCTGAGGATTATATTAAACAATCAAAAGCACTCTTAATTTCAGGAACAGCTTTAGCGAAGAGTCCTTCTCGCGAGGCGGTATTTTTAGCGCTAGAATATGCGCGTAAGCATGATGTAGTTGTATTTTTTGACGTGGATTACCGCCCTTATACATGGCAGTCAGAAGCTGAAACGGCTGTGTATTACAATCTAGCAGCTGAAAAATCTGATGTCATTATTGGAACGCGTGAAGAATTCGATATGATGGAAAAACTATTAAACTATGAACAGTCTAATGACCAAGTTACGGCTGAAAGATGGTTTTCTCATCATGCGAAAATCGTTGTAATTAAACATGGCGGGGATGGTTCAATCGCTTATACGAGAGACGGTCAATCTCATCGAGGCGGTATCTTTAAAACAAAGGTGTTAAAGACGTTTGGCGCGGGCGACTCGTATGCATCTGCGTTTATTTATGGCTTAATGCAAGGGCTTGAGATCCCTCAAGCGATGCGATTAGGTGGCGCTTCTGCTTCGATCGTTATTTCTAAACATAGCTGTTCTGATGCAATGCCAACAAGGGCAGAGATTTCTGCATTCATGGAAACGGCTGAGGAATTGGTATAGAAATCTCATGAATTAATAATCAAGTAAGGGCTTATCCTATTAGATGCTTCTACATTACATAAAAGGGAGAGAATGAATATGACAGTACAAACAGCACAAATTGTAAAAAACTACATTGGCGGCGAATGGGTAGAATCCATTTCAACTAAGATGGAAGCTGTATATAATCCGGCAACAGGGGAAGTAATCGCTCAAGTACCACTTTCAACAAAAGAAGATGTTGAACATGCTGTATTAGCAGCAAATGAAGCATTCAAATATTGGTCTAAAACGGCTGTGCCAAAACGCGCTCGTATTCTATTTAAATATCAACAATTACTAGTAGATAACTGGGAAGAGTTAGCGAAACTTATTACGATTGAAAACGGAAAAAGCTATAACGAGGCTTACGGTGAAGTTCTTCGTGGTATTGAGTGCGTGGAGTTTGCAGCGGGTGCTCCTACATTAATGATGGGAAAACAATTACCTGATATTGCAACAGGTATTGAGTCTGGTATGTATCGTTACCCAATTGGTGTTATAGGCGGCATTACACCTTTTAACTTCCCGATGATGGTTCCATGCTGGATGTTCCCACTTGCGATTGCTTGTGGTAATACATTTGTATTAAAACCTTCAGAGCGTACACCACTTCTAGCAGCAAGATTAGCAGAATTAGCTGCAGAAGCAGGCATACCTAAAGGTGTATTAAATATTGTAAATGGTGCTCACGATGTAGTAAACGGTCTTCTTGAACATAAATTAGTGAAGGCAATTTCATTTGTAGGTTCTCAGCCTGTCGCAGAATATGTATACAAAAAAGGAACAGAAAACTTAAAACGCGTTCAAGCACTAGCAGGTGCGAAAAACCATTCCATTGTATTAAATGATGCGAATCTTGAGCTAGCGACAAAGCAAATTATTAGTGCTGCATTCGGTTCAGCTGGTGAGCGTTGTATGGCCGCTTCTGTTGTAACAGTAGAAGAAGAAATTGCAGATCAATTAGTTGGAAGATTAGTAGAAGAAGCGAACAAAATTATCATCGGAAATGGTCTTGATGAAGATGTGTTTTTAGGGCCTGTTATTCGTGATAACCATAAAGAGCGCACAATTGGTTACATCGATTCAGGTGTAGAACAGGGCGCTACATTAGTTCGTGATGGACGCGAAGATACAGCTGTAAAAGGAGCTGGTTACTTCGTTGGGCCAACAATTTTTGACCATGTCACAAAAGAAATGAAAATCTGGCAAGATGAGATTTTTGCTCCTGTTCTATCTATTGTTCGTGTGAAATCATTGGATGAAGCGATTGAAATTGCCAATGAGTCTCGTTTTGCAAATGGAGCTTGCATTTATACAGATAGTGGGGCAAGTGTACGTCAATTCCGTGAAACAATTGAATCAGGTATGTTAGGTGTGAATGTTGGGGTTCCGGCACCAATGGCGTTCTTCCCGTTCTCTGGCTGGAAAGACTCTTTCTATGGTGATCTTCATGCGAACGGTACGGACGGCGTTGAGTTTTATACTAGAAAGAAAATGCTTACATCTCGTTGGGAAAAGTAATCATTAAGAGAGAAGTAGAATCTGTCTAGTTGCTTGGAAGCGAAAGTAACGCAAGTAGTAAAACATAAGAAGGAAGTATTAGGAATCTATCAAATTCCTAATACTCCTTTTTCATATGCAGAATGACTGTTAGAGATAGAAAGGAGCAAATTATATGCAAACTGTTAGAATGACGACTGCGCAAGCATTGGTGAAATTTTTGAATCAGCAGTACGTAGAGTTTGATGGAGAGAAACAAAAGTTTATTAAGGGAATCTTTACGATTTTTGGTCATGGGAATGTAGTAGGCCTAGGTCAAGCTTTAGAAGAAGACGCAGGGGAATTAGAAGTTTACCAAGGGAGAAATGAACAAGGAATGGCAAATGCTGCGATGGCCTTTGCAAAACAAAAACATAGAAAACAAATTATGGCATGTACTTCTTCTGTTGGTCCTGGATCAGCAAATATGATTACCTCTGCAGCAACAGCATCTGCAAATAATATTCCCGTGTTACTACTTCCAGGAGATGTATTTGCAACGAGACAACCTGATCCTGTTCTTCAACAAATTGAACAAACACATGACTTATCTATTTCTACAAATGATGCTTTTCGTGCAGTAAGTAAGTACTGGGACAGGATAAATCGTCCTGAACAATTGATGACAGCTATGATTCAAGCGATGCGTGTTTTAACAAATCCGGCAGATACAGGAGCTGTAACAATTTGTTTACCACAAGATGTCCAAGGAGAAGCATGGGATTTTCCAGATTACTTCTTCCAAAAGCGTGTTCACCGTATTGAACGTCGTCCACCTACAAAAGCCAGCTTAGCGGATGCAGTGGAAATGATTAAGAGAAAGAAAAAGCCAGTTATGATTTGCGGTGGTGGTGTAAGATACGCAGAAGCGGCAGAAGAGTTAAAACAGTTTGCTGAAACATTCCACATTCCATTTGGAGAAACACAAGCTGGAAAAAGTGCGATTGAAAGTAGTCATCCATATAATCTTGGTGGCATCGGGGTAACTGGAAATATAGCAGCTAATACAATTGCAAAGGAAGCGGATCTTGTTATTGGGATCGGGACGAGATTTACTGATTTTACAACGGCATCTAAACAATTATTTCAAAATGAGGAAGTTGAGTTTTTAAACATCAATATTTCAGAATTCCATACCAATAAGCTGGATGCATTAAAGATTATAGCGGATGCGAAAGAAGCGCTTCTTGCTCTAATTGATGAACTGCAAGTAATTGATTATCGATCTAGTTATACAGTGGAAATTGCTGCTGCAAAAGAGGCTTGGGAAACAGAATTATCACGTCTACATAATATTTGCTTTACAGGTCAAGATTTCACACCAGAAGTAGAAGGCCATTTCGATGGAAAGTTAAATGAGTATGTAGACGCACTTGGTACACAATTAACACAGACTGCAGTCATTGGACAAATCAATACATTACTTGATGAAGATGCAATTATCGTTGGAGCGGCAGGAAGTCTTCCAGGTGATTTACAAAGAATGTGGGCATCAAGAAAACCAAATACATATCACATGGAGTATGGATACTCTTGCATGGGCTATGAGGTTGCGGGCGCACTAGGTGCAAAGCTAGCTGAACCATCGAAGGAAGTATATGCAATGGTAGGGGATGGTAGTTACCAGATGCTTCATTCTGAGCTTGTCACAAGTCTTCAAGAAAACAGAAAAATTAACGTTTTATTGTTTGATAACTCCGGATTTGGTTGCATTAATAACTTACAAATGGGTAATGGAATGGGGAGCTTTGGAACAGAGTTTCGCTACCGAAACCAGGAAACTCGTAAATTAGACGGGGCAATTATGAAAATTGATTTTGCAGCTAGCGCAGCTGGATATGGTGTGAAAACATATCATGTTACATCACTAGAACAATTACAGGAAGCGCTTATAGATGCGAAAAAACAAACAGTTTCCACATTAATTGATATTAAAGTATTACCCAAAACAATGACAAATGGATACGAGTCATGGTGGCATGTAGGTGTTGCGGAAGTATCTAAAAGTCAAAGTATACAAGCTGCGTACGAGAGTAAAGTAAGTAACTTGCAACAGGCAAGATCTTATTAGATTAGGACACAAAGAGAGCTTCTTATCTACATGCATATTGATTAGGAAGCTCTCTTTTCAATAACCAGTTAAGAGAATTTGGCGAAATTCTATCACATTTTGTAAAGAGGAGAGACAAGGGGATGTTTAAAGAAAATACAGTTAAGCTTGGTATTGCACCAATTGCTTGGACAAATGATGATATGCCGGAGCTAGGGGCAGAAAACACGTTTGAACAATGTATTAGTGAGATGGCACTAGCTGGATTTAATGGAAGTGAAGTAGGGAATAAATATCCGAGAAATACAGTTGTATTAAAAAAATCTTTGGAATTACGAAACTTGGAGATTGCTAGTGCATGGTTTAGTACGTTTTTAACAACGAAGCCACTTGAAGAGACAGTAGAAGAATTTATTAAGCATAGGGATTTCTTGCATGACATGGGTGCAAAAGTCATCGTTGTTTCAGAGCAAGGGCATAGTATTCAAGGTTTAATGGATGTACCACTATTTAAAAATAAGCCTATTTTTACAGAAGAAGAGTGGGATAAGCTTGCGGAGGGTTTGCATAACCTCGGTAAATTAGCTCAAGAAAAGGGGCTGCATATTGTATACCATCATCATATGGGTACAGGTGTTCAAACAACGGCAGAAATTGAAAAGTTAATGGACATGACTGATCCAGCGCTTGTATCTCTGCTTTTTGATACAGGTCATCTTGTTTTTTCAGGAGAAGAGCCACTTTATATTTTGAAGAAATATTTACCTCGTATTAAACACGTACATTTAAAAGATATTCGTCAAGAAGTAGTAGATGCTGTAAAGGAAAGCAAATTAAGTTTCCTACAGGCAGTGAAGAATGGAGCATTTACAGTTCCCGGGGATGGCGTAATTGTGTTTGATGAATTGTTTACTATCCTTGCAAACTCTGATTATCAAGGGTGGTTTGTGGTAGAAGCAGAGCAAGACCCAGCTTTAGCGAATCCCTTTGAATACGCATTAAAAGCCCGAAAATTTATACAAGAAAAAGCAGGTCTGTAATTTAAGCATTTTAAGATTATCCCTAAGTAAATGGTATGGTAATCAACATATCTTCTTACAAAAGGGGTAAAAAGACGTGAAGGTTGGTTTTACATGTAATAAATAATATTGAAATAGGGGAGTATGTAATGCCATTAGTTCAAATGAAAGATATTTTAATTAAAGCAAATCAAGAGAATTATGGGGTTGGAGCTTTTAGTGTCGCTAATATGGAAATGGTAATGGGAGCTATTAAAGCAGCTGAAGAGTTAAGTTCACCGCTTATTCTACAAATCGCGGAAGTTCGTTTGAATCATTCGCCAATTCATATGATTGGTCCCTTGATGGTAGCTGCAGCAAAAAAAGCAACTGTTTCAGTAGCAGTTCACTTTGATCACGGGATGACGTTTGAAAAGATTAAAGAGACGTTAGAGATTGGCTTTAGCTCGGTTATGTTTGATGGCTCTCACTATCCATTAGAAGAAAATATCCAAAAGACAAAAGAAATTGTAGAACTTGCGAAACAGTATGGAGCGACGGTAGAGGCCGAGATTGGTAGAGTTGGTGGTAGTGAGGATGGATCAGAAGATATTGAAATGTTGCTGACAAGCACTACAGAAGCAAAACGATTTGCAGAAGAAACAGACGTAGATGCGTTAGCTGTTGCAATTGGAAATGCGCATGGTATGTACAGTGGAGATCCTGATTTACGATTAGACCGTCTACAGGAAATTAATGAGGTAGTTCATATCCCGCTCGTATTACATGGTGGATCTGGAATTAGCCCAGATATTTTTAAACAATGCATCCAACATGGTGTTCGAAAAATTAATGTAGCAACAGCCACGTTTCAGAATGTAATTACTAGAGTTAACACTACGGCCTTAAATACTCCTTATTTAGATTACTTTACGTACCAACAAGATGTAATTGAGGCCGCATACGAAAACGTTAAAAATCATATACGCATATTCGGAAGTGAAAACAAAGCATAACCAGAAAAGCCTTCTTCATTAAATAATAGAAGGAACTCATAATTTAGTTAGTTGACAAAAGTAGAGAATGATAGAGTAGCCATTAAAAAAAGGAGGAGAACATCATGTTAGGAAAATTAGGTGAATTAAATGAAGGCTATAATGTATTAACAGAAATGAACGGTCAATGCAGTGATATGTTAATGGATATAGGCATATATAAGATGTCTAATGGAAAAGAAGAGTTGCTATTTGATAATAAAAATGAAACGGCAGTACTTTTACTAGAAGGGACAATACGTCTAGAGTGGGAAGGAATAGAACAAGTTATTCAAAGACAGTCTGTTTTTGAAGAAAACCCTTGGTGTTTACATGTGGCTAAAAATGTGAAGGTTACAATTACTGCTCTTTCAGATAGTGAAGTGCTTGTTCAAAAAACAGATAATGATCAAGAATTTGCGTCCAAGTTGTATACTCCAAATGAGTGTCAAAGTGTTGTAGCTGGAGAAGGAGTATGGGAGGGAACAGCACAACGTGTTATTCGTACGATTTTTGACTATAAAAATGCAGCATATTCTAATATGGTAGTAGGAGAAGTTATTTCTTATCCAGGTCGATGGTCTAGTTATCCACCGCATCATCATGACCAGCCAGAGGTATATTATTATCGCTTTAATAAGCTGCAGGGATTTGGATGTGCAATGGTAGGTGAGGATGCTTATCGCGTTGTACATAATAGCTTCATTACAATTCCGGGTGAGCTAGACCACCCACAAGCAACGGCACCTGGATATGCAATGTATTTTTGTTGGATGATTCGACATCTTGAGAATAACCCATGGAATGATCGTATCATGGAGGAAGAACACAAGTGGTTATTAGAACCAAATGCGAAAATTTGGCCAGAAAAAGAATAGATGAAAATAAAGGTTCTGGACAAAAACGATGTCACTTGCAATTGTTTTTGCTAAGAACCACTAATTTTTTGTCAATGTAGGCAGGCTCTTATGTGAGGTAACGTAAGAGCCTGTTTGCATGTTCTACCTTTTTTTATGTACAATAGTAATAAGAGATGATATAGACAGGGAGAGGAAATCCATGTCCACTAAATTAGTAAATTTACGGATTGATTTTGCTTTTAAACAGCTATTTGGAACAAAAGGAAATGAGGAAATTTTAACGGGTTTCCTAAATGCAATTTTAGAGGAATCTTTAGATGCACCTATTACTTCGCTACAATTAGATGATCCACACCTCCATAAATCTTATGAAGATGATAAGTTATCGATTTTAGATCTATTAGCAACACTAGATAATGGGACGCAAGTAAATATAGAAATCCAGCTTCGAAATACACATGATATGGTGAAGCGATCTTTATACTATTGGAGTAAACTATATACATCCCAAATGCAAGAAGGGATGCCATATCGTTCACTTCGAAAAACAATTACGATTAACTTACTAGACTTTATTTTATTTTCTCAGGATGATGCATTTCATACCATCGGACAATTATGGAATACAAAAATGCAGCAACTATTAAGTGACGACATTGAAATCCATTTTGTAGAGATACCGAAATTGGTAAAACAATGGCGTGAAGAAAAAGTAAACCCGTGGGAAAATAAATTTGTTCGTTGGATGTTATTATTACCAGCACATGAAGATGAACATTTAACTCAAACATTGGAGGAGATTGCGATGAATCAAGATCCAATTTTACAAAAGGCGATAAATAAATGGGAGAATATGAGCCACGATTCTTCTTTCCGAACAGCATATGAAGCTCGAGAGAAATTACTTCTAGATGAACAAGCTAAGCTAGCACATGCAGAACAAGAGGGTATGGAAAAAGGCATTGAGCAAGGTAAGATGCAAATGATTCGAGGGATGCATGAAATTGGTGTGCCGCTTGAAACTATTGCAAAAGCAAGTAAGTTGAGTGTGGAGGAAATAGAACGTATCTTGAAATTAAAGTAAATATATATGTACCTACAGTACTCATGAATAAAAGAAAGTAGATACTCATTATCATGGTATGTTTAATAGAAAAGCATTGCTGAAGATTTTAGCAGTGCTTTTTCTCAATCAACTTTTTAATATTTTTCATTCTGCTCACAATTATATAGAAAAGTTGAAAGAAGAACGTGAATAGTCCGAAACAAATATGTTTCGGACAAGGGGTTCAATATTTTATCCATGTATTTAACATTTTTTAAAAATTAAGAGGCTGAATTTTCTGATTTTAAAAGCAAGAAAAATGTATTACGTTAATCAATAGATACTCCACTAGAGACAATCAGTTTTGTTGGTGCTGGCGTATCTCCACCATTAAACGAAGAGTGTTGTGATACATTTAAACTAATCATGCTACATGCTAATGCACTTACTACTACCATACTTAAAAACAATTTTTTTGTTTTTTTCATTACCTTAACGCTCCTTTTCTCAAATGTTTCTTATCAGCATTATTGCTAATATAGAAATATTTGCTCGCTTTAACATGATTATTTGCCTCGTAAAATTGGAGTGCTAAAATCTCTGCATATTCTTTTACACAATCCCACATGTCCTCTTTTTCAAAATAAAAAATTGCATCAGTAACTACTTTTTCTAGTTTAATTTTAGGTAGTTCTGTGATTAGTTCATTTAAAACTGCGAAACGATGCTTATATTCCTCATTTCCTAATTCATTTGTATACTTCATTCCTTGCTCGATATATGCTTTTGCTGTTTCAACGCCTTCTAATTTATAATATGCTCTTGCTAAGACAAATAATGCTTTAAAATGATTCGGTATGGTATTTATAATCTCAGAACTCTGTCTAATCGCCAATGGATATAGATCTTGAATATTATATAACCAGCCTAAATTGGATCGTACTCGTAATAATAATTGTTCTTCATTATACTTCTTAAAAACATCAATAACCGTATTGAGACATTCTTCCGCTCTTTCAAATTCTCTTAGATCTATACAAGCCAGTCCATATACATTGTCGCATAAAGCAATATTAATTTCATAGCCTCCATGATTCCGGTATATTTCTTTGGCTTTTACTACATGTTGAATCGCTTCAAATGGTTGATAAGATTGATAACAGTAAGTTGAAAATCTATACTCAAACTCGGCTTTTTCTACTTCATCAGGTATATCAATTAAAATTTCTTTTGCCTTTCCATAGTGTGTTTTCGCTTCAGTATAATTTGCTGAAATTGTAGAGTGGATTGCCTTAAAGAAATAATAATAGTAAGCTAAAAATGAAAATTCCTCTTTGATATTAGGGAGTTTTTCTATTTGATTAAAAGAATCTTTTGTAATACTCATTCCATCTACCAAGACTTTATATCTAAAATTCAGTAGGGAATAATAGAATGATACATATTGGTCTGTTTCTATTTCCTTTAAACGTTCTTTTACTTGTAGATATGTCTGTTTTGCTTCTTTTACATGATATAAACGAATTTCTTCATACCATTCATGTAATAGTTCCATCAATTGTTTATTACTTTTTTCTTGAACAGTCATAATATCCCCCATTTCTCTGTAAAGGCTTATTCTGATAATAACAGGAATTAGATACATTAAATGTAACTACGATTTTTTTCATTAATATACAGAATATTCCGAATTATAATAATGTCCATGCTTTTAAATTTGAAATAGTATAGTTAAGACAGTACTAGTTTCGTTAATGGTTTTTTCAAAATTTATTAATGGTTGTCTATTGAATACTTCTTATAAGAGGTGGCGTAGCACTATATTAGAAAGAGAGAGAGTTTATACTGTTATGGTATTGAGAAATATATAGGGCTTATTAAGCTTCAAGGGATTCCTCGAAAATAAATAGAAGTATATCCATATCTATTTACATTGAAGAGGGAGCGTTAGTTTATGATAAGTTTTGGGATTAATTTACGCACTATTATTAGTTATACACAAGAGAGTAGGAATCTTAATAATATACGGATTTTAAGTAAGTTGGGTATAAGATTATTTGATATATATGGAGAACCATTACCTGTATCAGATGTTAATCGAGAATTAGTAACGGCATTAAAACGCCAAGACATAAATACGCAAAGATATATATTAAGTCATTTACAAGGTTAGAAAAACCGATATTATGTTGCATTTTTTCATACGTATGTTCTATCCGATAAACCAAGAAGCTATCATCAAAGGTTTGTGAAATTTTATTTTCTTAAATCGAGTGAATTACGTAGTAATATTTTAAAATTATTTAATTCGGTACTATAGTTTGTATCACCATGAAATGTATAAAACTCGTCTATGTCAATAAAAACAGAATAAAGAATGTGTAATGAAGTACCCATCCAATTATTATGTGTATCACAATTGGATGGGTACTTTTTTACTTATTCCAAAATAGGTACAAAGCTAAATGCAACGGATCGTTATCAAAACGCGAGTGTACAAATGTAACAAATGAAATTTCTATTCATAAGTGTGGTCCTTCTATTTAATCAAGTATGATTTAATACTTGATTAGTTTTGGTTAAGGAAATTTATATACTTAAAGTAAAGGGGGGATTTTTAATGAAGGGGGAGGAGAATTTGAAAATTTTCAACTCAGTTGCTTCTATACAAATAAAAAATGAAGAGTTACCATTTGATATTTCCTGGATGACCGATTGGATTGTAGACTGGTTTGGTCCTTTGTTTAATGGCGGCAGTGATGTAATGAAAGATGGGGGAGATAAAATAGATGGGGCAGTTCATGCGAGTGTGCCTGCATTTATTGATGTTATTTTCCTTATCCTTTCTGTAGTAATTTTAATTTCTTTATTAGTTTTTGGAGCTTCTTTATGGTTTAAGCATATAAAGTGGAAAAAGCGATCCATTTATTTTGGAGTAGATTCATTTATACTCATACTACTAATAAGGATTTTACCAGTGTTAATGCTGACAACCCGTTCTTTTGATTTTCAAACCTTTATGAGTAATTTGATGGGCTTAATTACTTCTATAATTTTAGGAACAGCTGTTTTAATGTTTTTAATATCTCTAGCATTAGGTATGCTTTATAAGAAATTTGAACATCCCAAATATGGAAAATGGAGTCTTTGGAGGAAGTAAAGGTTGATTTTGATATTAATGGAACCAAAGTAAGATTACATAAAAAGCCTAAGTTAAAGAAAAGTATATATAAAATAAAGAGTGATAGATAACTCCTCAATAGTAACTGTCAGCTAAAAATGAAGATACGGTACTGTAATGGAGGGAAGGTCACATAAAATGATCAATCTTTTTTATAAAAAATTACGGATTCTAAAATGAAAACCCAGAGGTCATTCTGTCAAATCCATCAAGATAGCTTAATTATAAACACAAATAGAATTAAAACACAAAATATGAGTTTATAGTTCATAAATAGATACTAAATACAAAATAAAGAAGAATCCATAATTCACTGGAATCTTCTTTATTGATTTTTTACTTGCTAATCCATTTGGAGATAATAGGATAATGAAAATCTTTTCCTTGTAATACATATAAAATTCCTTTAAGAGGCCCGAAAACTAATAAAATAATTAAGATTATAAAAAATGGGGCTGTCCACAATATCATTGACATATTTGCAAAAAAGGAATCCGTCAAGGATTCCTTTTTTGTTTTTTTTAAATGAAGCAACGTTCTAATTGTCTCTTTCTTTTTTATGAATGAACTATCACCTTATAAACTTAAAGTTTATTTTTGTAAAATTGCCATATTCCTGTAACAAAACAAAGGTATGTTATGTGTGTAAAATATATATAGAAAGAAGGAAAAGTTGTGAAAAAAGTTTTGCCAATTGTTGCGTTATTAGGAATGATGAGTTTTGGAGTACAGGAAATGAATGTGAAAGCTGATACTTATCACAAGAGTGATTCCAAAATTAATTTTTGGGATTCCAAAAGAAAAGGTACTAATTTTATGAATAGTACTTCATTACCTGAAAACTATAAAAGTGCAAAAGAAGCAAATATTGAATATGTTCGTTTAGCACCAGATAAATGGGCAAAGGATAAAGGTTTTCTATTTGAAGATAAACCAGATACTTCCGGAAAGGATTTTCTGATAGGTAATGCAGATAACTATCAGGGATTAGTAAATGAGGATCTAGAAAAATTAAAGGCGGATTTAGATGCTGCACAATCGCAAGGAATGAAAGTCGTTCTTACAATGTTATCCTTACCTGGTGATCGATGGCGCCAATTTAATAATAATAAGAATGACGACAGAATATGGGAAGAAGAGAAGTATCAAGAACAAGCAAGTCAATTTTGGAAGGACCTTGCTCTTGAACTAAAAGATCACCCTGCAGTAGTTGGTTACAATATTATAAATGAACCGCATCCAGAAACAGCTAAAAATAATAGATATAATGATTTTTGGACGGAAGATTACGAGAAATGGTATGAAAAAGTGAAAGGAACGACAGCGGATTTAAATAGATTTAATCAAAAGGTCATTAATTCCATTCGTGAAGTGGACCAAGAAACACCGATTATTTTAGATTCAGGTTTATATGCTACTCCATGGGCCTTTAAATATTTAAAACCAATAAAGGATAAAAAAACACTTTACGCATTTCATATGTATGAACCATATGAATTAACGAGCCAAGGTGAAAAACAAAACAAGGAATATCAATATCCGGGATTTGTAAAAGTAGGGGATTTAGAGAAACCTGTAATGTGGAACAAACAGGGATTAGAGAAATTTTTAAAGCCAATCCAACAATGGTCTAAGAAAAATCATGTACCATCTAATCGAATTATTGCGGAGGAGTTTGGAATTAACCGTACTGTCCCTGGAGCTACCCAATACATGCAAGACCTTATTTCTATCTTCAACCAAAAAGGTTGGCATAAATCATTCTATGCGTTCCGTGAAGACACTTGGACGGGAATGAATTATGAATTAGGAACAGGAAAAATAAAATGGGACGAAGAGGGTAAACCGATACGTCAAGATAATTCACTTTGGGATGTAATAAAAAAAGATTTACAGGCTCATAAATAGTTTAGAATGTTAGGATTAAGGACTAAATGTAAGCATCTAATTCAAATAGAATTAGATGTTTTTTATCATTTTAGCCAAGAAGACTCCTTCCTCAAGGAACGTGAAGTGCCACAGTCCAGTGAGTAGGTATGAGAGAAGAGCATTTGATTTCCATTTCCTAAATCGTCATAGTACTTTTTAGCCTGTTCAAGATCTTCTTTGTTTTTAAATTCGAATAATCTACTGCCGCTATCTTCTCCTAAAGCAGGTACCAGAATACGTTTCGCATCTTTTCTAGTATTACCAAACTCTTTTTGTGGTAGATCAGTAGGCTCTTCTGCTTCTAATCCTGCACCTTTAAATTTTTACTAACTGCAACATTACTTTCCATTGATTTAATGCTATCACAAGCTGTTCAACTGAATAATAGTAGAGTGCCAATAAGAAATACTGATGATTTTTTAAACATATTAGTTCTATCCTCCTAATGTAAATAAATACCTAAACGTCATAACTAACTATTGATCAATGAACATTGCCCCTTTATCAAAACGTAACCGGAAGAACGGGCGTGGGTGGTAAGAATCCGCGATAAGACGAAAGTAGTTTTTAGACGTGATATATTGCCTTATTCTCCAAAATATATATTGGTTCCTGTAGTTAGATACTCTAATGCTAGTGCATTTTCTGTATATAAGGCAGCAAATTAAAATTAATACTAAATAATTGTAATATATGAAGATACGTATAATGTAAAATTTATATATTTTTTGATTTTAATATTTAAAACTTATGTATACATGTTACAATATAGTCCTCCAATTTATTGTATTCTTCTATTTAGAATTTATGGTTCAGTAATCCAACAAAACAACAAGCGGCTGTAGTAAATAGATGTATGAATGAAGTGAAGCAGTTAGAGTGGTTTAAAAAGCCATTAAGTAGAATTATCCAGGGGATATATTCACTTAGTTAAGTTTTAGTGAATTTCTTATGGTAAGGATTTCATACAATTTAATTAGGCCTAAATTAAACCTTTTATCCAATCAAAACTAAAAACCATTTTAATAGAGTGAAGTATATATTTAATACGGTTTATTTGGAATAATTCTTATTTTTATATTTGCTTAAAATAGAAAAATAACATACTTGAAAGGGGGGATAAATAAAACTCCGCTTGTGAAAGCTAAATTGCTATTTCTAAAGATGCATGTAAAAGGATATAGTAGTGATTTCATTTCAAATGATACCATAAATAATTGTAGAAAAAGATAAAGGAGTAAACATTTAAATAAATAATATGAGTTGTAAGAATGAAAAGGAGAAGAAAATCGTGTTTAATATAAAAAAAAGATTGGAACAAATAAAGCTCAAAACGAAGTTGTCTATGGCATTTATTGCAATATTAATTATACCTAGTCTTATCGTAGGAATAACATCTTATGATGAGGCGAAAACAGATCTTAATGAAACAATTCTACAAACAGCAAAAGATAATGTAAGTATTTTAGATAAGATTGTTGATGATGAATTAGAAAACAAATATATAGATGTAACTTATTTTGCAAAATTACTCACACAAGGCAATTATAATCCTGATCAATTACAAAATGTACAGAGTAAATTTGAACAATATATACAGTTACATCCAGAGATAGAAACAATTTATTCCGCATCCAGTAACAATCAATTTATTCATGCGCCTGTTGGAGACATACCAGAAGGATTTAATCCGTTAGAAAGTAGTTGGTATAAGGATGCTGTAAATGCAAATGGTGAAATTATTGTTTCATCTCCGTATAAATCAAAGGCTACTGGAAATATGGTAATAGCAGTTGCTAAACAAAATGAAGATAAAAGTGGTGTCATTGGTATGGACTTGAATATTGATGATATCGTAAAAACATCTAAAATGATAAAAATAGGAAAGCAAGGTTTTGTATCTATAGTGGGGCAAGATAAAACTATAGTTGTTCATCCAACATTAAAACCGGGTGAAAAATTAGAGAAATCTTTAGCAGATGAACTTTATAAGAAAGAAGATGGAGAGATTACGTATAGCCTCAATGGTGAGGACCGAAACATAAGCTTTAAGGCAAATAAAAAAACAGGTTGGAAAATAGCTGGTGTAATGCCTACGAAAGAAATTGAAGAAGCTACCAATCCTATTTTTTATAAAACATTTGCTATAATAGGAGCTTCTTTATTATTAGGTGGAATTATAATTTTCTTCATTCTTAGATCTATTATTAATCCACTAAGACAATTAGTTATTTCAGCTCAAAGAATTAGTCGAGGAGATTTAACGGAGAAAATTGATATTCGTTCAAAGGATGAACTTGGTCAATTGGGTGATAGTTTTAATGCAATGGCAGAGTCTTTACGCAATATTATTTCACAAATTAACACATCTGCAGGACATGTAGCAGCTTCTTCTGAGGAACTAACTGCTAGTGTAGAGCAAGCAAGTGTTGCAACAGAACAAATTACAAAAGAAATGGAAGAAATCTCACATAGTGCAGAAGTTCAAAATAATGAAGTTGAGTCTGGAGCTAAATTAATAGGTGAGGTAACACGAAATATTCAATGTGTAGCTGATAATGCTTCTGAAGTATCGACCTCATCTTTATACACAAAACAAAAAGCAAATGAGGGGGAACAATTAGTAGAACAAACTGTAACACAAATGCAGTCTATACATAATTCTGTTTCCCAATCCGATAATGTAATTAAATTATTAGATAAGAAATCGCAGCAAATAGGCACTATATTAGAAGCGATTCAAAATATTGCTGAACAAACAAATCTACTAGCACTAAATGCGGCGATTGAGGCGGCTAGGGCAGGAGAACAGGGACGTGGATTTGCAATTGTTGCGGATGAAGTTGGGAAATTAGCGGAACAATCAGGACAATCTTCAATGGAAATTGGAAAATTAATTAAGGAAATACAATTAGATGTACATGAGACTGTTAAAGCTATGAATGAAGTAGGAATAGAAGTACAGTCGGGAATTAAGGTAGCGAATGATACAAAACAAAGTTTTTATGAGATTTCAAATTCAGCGAATAATATCGTTTCCAAAGTACATGGTATGGTGGACCTATCAAATAAGATGACATCTGATGCAATGCAAGTCGATACATCTATTAATCAAATAGCAGTAGCTGTAAAAGAGAACACCACAAGTATGCAAACTATAGCTGGTTCATCCGAAGAACAACATGCTTCCATGGAAGAGATAAATTCTTCAGCAACTCAATTGGCAAAAATGGCAGAAGAACTTCAAGAGTTGATTGGAGGGTTTAAGGTATAAGTTCAGATTATAGGAAAGAATAACAGGAAGTATGTTAAAGAGTGTGAGTTGAAAATCTTTTAAATTATGACTATGAATCACCTACAAATCCAAGTATGCGAAACGATCATCCACCTGGGAAGTGTGCTCATTATGGTGGAGAATGAGACACCGGTGGTCTTTTTGGAGAAGCTAAATGTGTCTATAATAAAACTGATGAATCGGATAATAAGTAATGTACATAAAGAAAAGGCACCCTTATGTAGGTGCCTTTTCCAATAGTTTTTTAGCAGAAGCAGCTAGCTCCAACTATGATTAATAAGATAAATAATACAACTAATAAAGCAAATCCTCCAGCAAAACCGCAGCCTTCGCCGCAACTACCACCATATCCCATAACAATAGTTCCTCCTTTAGATAAGAGGGTAAAACTAGGGTTCATTCCATGTATCTTAACGGGTTCACTTTACCTTATGTTTTTAGGCATTAATTGAGCAGGTTCTTTTGAAAATAAAGAAAAGACACTGCCTTCAAAGTGTCTCTCTCTACTTAACCTACATAAGACTTTTCTTACGGCACAAATATATCTGGGTTCCCACCCAATTCTAATTTACTACAACTATTTATATGATTTTATTAATTTAATGTAAATTTTTATAAAAAAAGACACCCAAACGTGCCTTCCTCCGACTTGAACCATCTTAATTTTATTGTGTTGTTATCATATAAGAAAAGAAGACATCTTAATCGATGTCTTCTTTTCCTTGTACAATTAGTGTTAAGAAGGTATTGTATTGCTTAGAAACCATAAAAAAATATAACAATCATCGAGTAAGCTTATTATAGCATCGATAAACAGGATATCTATATAGTTTAATTGTCTGTTATTTGTTTTAATTCATTTACTTATATTATTTTTTGAGCGCTCCAGCAGTGGAGCCTTTTTTATGCAATAAAACATTTTCTTTACATTATTTAGTTGATCTATATTAGTTTTTTCTTCTTAAAAGATATCTATATTTTATCAAACCATTGTATAGACGACCAGTCTTTTTATGAGAATTTAGTGAGTAAATAGTATTAAAATTTGAAAATAGTTTTATATCGAAAGTAGTGGATGAATTATTTTGTATGTCAATCGATATGCTAAATTGCATATCGAAAAAAGTAGAATTTGTTAACGTTTTCAAAATAAGGAATATTTTTATAAATTTCTGTTAATATCAAACTTGTACTTATTATAAAACAAAGGGATGTTTATATGTTTAAAAAAGTTGCATTAGGGATATCATCATTAGCGGTGGCATCGGTAGTTGGGTTAGGAATGGCATCGGAGGCATCAGCAGGACCAGCAGCACCTCTAACTTCTTTAAGTGTAGTAAAAGTGGAATCACAATTGGGTGGAGTTGAATACATTACCCCTAATAGTTTTAGTACAACTAAAGATCATGGGGGTAGTTACTTGTATGTTTACACAAAAGAAATAGGGTATGGCCAGTTTCCTTTTGCCAAAATGAATGGATTTGATGTGAAAAGTATTGGTTCACAAATAATTGGTGGTAATCCTATTGTAGGTTGGGAATATAAATGGGACGCATCAAACCATCAAGAAGGGACTTTTGAATATCAAAAGACTTCAATAAATTATCCAAGAGATACGTGGCGCACTTCGTTATATATTAAATAATCAGTTTTATATATTCGTAGCATGAAAATCCCTGCACCTTATGTGGGGATTTTCCATAAAAAAAACACCCAAAGGTGCCTTCCTGCGACTTGAACCACTTTACTGGAAATTATGTAAACACGTCCTATAAAACAGAATCATTTATTTTTACCAGATTGTTAGTGTACAAATACAAGAGAATCGAGATCGTTTGCTTGGCTAGATTAAAGCAACGCCACATCTATATGGTTGAGATATGTTACGCCTTCTAATCGGAGAATCAGCTTTATAGAACGTGTTCACAATTTATATTTTACTCCATGTAATATTTATTTAGTGTAATTTTTACAAACATGTATAATTGCATAAAGTTTATGGAAAAATGAGAGTATAATTTGGTATTGTGTAATAAAGATAAAGTCCACCTACGGAAATAGGTGGGCTTTTTTTGGGTATTACTATCTCATTGCACAAAAGGGAATTTGTATTAAAATAATAGCACATTCTTAGAATTCTTATATTGAGAAATAAGACACTCTTATGAGTGCCACCTTGTTAGTATCTGAATCCTCCACCGCCGCCGCCCCAACAACTACATCCGATAATAATTAACAGGATAAATAGAACGATCAGTAAAGCAAATCCGCAACCAAAGCCACCGCAAGAACCACCGAAACTTATATTTTTTCCTCCTTTAATTAGGAGATAGAACAATGGGTAAGTTGTTATTTTAACGGGTTCACTTTACCTTATGTTTTTAAGTATTTATTGAGCAGGTCCTTTTGAAAATAAAGAAAGACACATTAAAATTTGAATTTATTGTATTTTTATAGTAATTTTTAGGATAGTGTTACTTATGTCCAATTTTTTTTAGCTATTATTTCTGATGGTCCAGGAGGATAAGTGTTATGTCTAATGATTTTAATATGGATTATAGTCATTATGAAAGGAGTGCTAAAATTTTAGAAATGTTGGGTAATTCAAACCGTTTATTGATTGTTCGTGAATTGATTAAAAATGGTGTTATGACAGTTTCTCAACTTAGTGCCGCAACACAAATTGCAGAATATAAAATTTTACAACATTTAAAAAAATTAACTATAAGTAAGGTTGTCATTAGTGAACGGAAGGGTACAAAGATTTATTGCAGAGTAGAAGAGAAAAAAGCTATTAATATTATCAATTTATTAGGATTGTTAAATTAATAATTTATTATAGTTTTAAAAGAATCGAACGGATTTATATAAAGGGAGAAGACACCCTAAGGTGCCTTTTCCCTACTTAATCTACATAAGACTTTTCTTACAGCACAAATATATCTGGGTTCCCACCCGATTTATATTTTACTACATTTACTTATAAAGTTTAGTTAATTTAATGTAAATTTCATAAAGAAAAGACACCCTAAGGTGCCTTCTTGCGATTTGAACCATCTTAATATGGTATTGGATGCCAATCCAATTATTATTTTACCACGTTAAGTAATTTCAGTTATTGAGAAATATAAAAACACTCAAAAGAGTGCTTATCCATAAATCTAATGTTTTTTACAGAATTTATGAAGCGTGAAAGCCCACGCAGGACTTTAGTCCGTCTTTAGACGTGGGATGAAAGCAGCGTTTTTGCATAGCAAAACATGGTATACTTTATTTATAGTCATGCAAAAGACGTAAAAACATTTGAGAACCAATAATCTGTATGGTATGGTCACAGTACCGTAGCCCACGAACCTATATGGTCTGTTGTGGGAGTGGTGATGGCACACCGCAATCTTGCACGTCAGCGATACAAGAAATGGACTTCGCCTTTGGTAGCAAGAATCCCACTGACGTTAGTCAGCTGGCCCCTTTAGGGGTGGGAGTGTCAATAGATTTTTTATGTCCTTTATTTCTTTCACAAGCCACGCCATCGCCATCGCGATCTAAATGTGAAGCATAAGCTGGGCTATCTGGAGTTATATCATAGTAACCGGCATTATTTGCATCTGTACAGTTTGCAAAGTGCACTTTCTCTTGTTTAGGTGCAGCTTGTTGCTGAGGTGCTGTATTAGCAGTAGCTTTTTGTTGCTCCTGTTCTTTTGCTCTTCAGCCTTTTTCTGTTCTTCTAATCGTTTCTGCTCTTCAACTTCTTTTTGTTCCTCGGCTTTTTTCTGTTCTTCTATTTTCTTTTGTTCATCTTCTTTTTTAGTTTCTTGTTTTGGTTCTTCTGATGTACTTGCTTTATCACTTGAACCACAAGCAGTCAATCCCATAAGTAACACGCTGCATGCTAAAGCCATTAATAATTTCTTGTTCATAATTTAATTCCTCCAAGATATATAAAATGTAATATTTCTGGACAATCTTATCAAAATAAACATTCTTATATTGTTATATTTTGTCGATTGGAAATAAAAAAGAGAGCCGTATCTCTCATTGGTTAATTTGGTGAATTTTTTACATAATTTCACCTCTAGAAAATGGAAGAAAGTACATTCTTCCATTTCATGATACTGGTACTAGTTATCGGAATTGCAGGATTCATTTACCTGATGTAGATAGACAAACGGATTATGAAGGATGAAAAGTGATGGATAAATAGCAGCCTGACAAAGAAGAAATAGCAAACCTAATCAAAATGATACGAGATTTAAGAGCTAAAGGGGTACATAACAGCGCAGATAAGGTAGAGGAAGCACATAAATATATTACCTTAGCTAAATAAAAAAGCCTCGCAGGGGGCAAGGCTTTAAACAGGGTAAAAGAATTGTCGAGTAAATAAGAATTACTTCTTGAGAATGGCTTAATTTTAACACGATAACTCGTATGCATGTGTTACGGAATTATGAACTATTCTGATGTGCGAAGCATCATAAAGGGTGAGAAAAATACATCTGCTAACTAAAATTAGCATAGTAAAAGGCCTGTGCAGATGCACAGGCTGGTTGATACACATATCGGTAATTAAATGTTAACAGATTTATTGAATAATCGTTATTGAGAAAATAACAACAGTCGATTACCCCATGCCCATCAAGCTAAAGTTTTGAAGTATCCACAAAACGAAAAATTTATTATTTTATAGTTATTTATGAGAATTCAACTAACTTTTTTGTTTTGGGGAACAATGAGTTTCTTAGCTGGATGGAGATGGGGAAGAGGAACAAACATAAAAAAAGAAGATTGAAATCAATCTTCTTTAGAAAAAGGAACAGATGACAGATTACTACTCCAACTCTTAATCAATTATAAATTAACGTATAGGAACATTCAATTCGTTCTGAATTTTCTCAATATATTTGTCTTATTTTTAAATTATTATATAAGTAATTTTTTTTATTATTATATATTTGTTCTTTCCTGTTGCAGAATCCTTGTCTTGTTATAAGGATTCTCTTTTTTGTATTACGAATCTACAAATGAAAAAGATAAGATCGGAGAGTATGATCTTATCTTTAGCGTAAGGGAAAAACAAATGACAGCAGCTTAATTTTTATAATACTATATTTTTCATTAATCTTCTATATAAAACCATAAATAACATATATATCTATATTGAGAAATTTATTGGAAAATTAGCTATAAATGATTCGAAGATCGAAAGTAAACTTATATATATTAGTTTACTTTCAAATATTTATATTATTAATTTTTAATGAGATAATTAAAATACTTTAGGAGGTTGATGCACTTGATGAAATTTTTCTTTATATTATCCGCTCTTTCAGCAATAATATTACCTTTACTAAATAAAACATCATTAGCAATTTTATTTACAAGTTTATTTTTTATACTTGCTATATTTTTTAGTAAACCCCGGTTTATTAAAAAATAATACAATAGTTAACTCTCCAAGATTGTTATAAAAACTGAGATTTCTTTACTCATTAGTTTACTTTCACACACCTAAAAACACTAACTTTATTCTAATTCTCCTGGTATCCTCAAAATGATAAAATACTATTATATAATTAAAATATTGTGTTTATTTATCTTCACGACATTATGAATATGGCATTCATTTAACATTCATAATTCTGATGAAGGGAGGTTTACCTTTTTGGATAAAAATATACAAAGTCATGCAAAAACGGTAATTGGAGTTTCTAAAATAAAACAAAAAAAATAACTTTATTTATACTATACAACAGCAATAGAATAACCCCTTACTTTTGAAGTGGTAAGGGGTTATTCTTATAAATTTTAACTTGATGGGCATGTATGGTGACCCCTTTTTCTGGGGAGGGGCAACGATTCCTAATTAAAATTTATATACTATGCAAAATTGCATAGTGATTATGAAAACCTAGAAAACTCAGCACTTTAAGGTCCTGTACAACCAAAATTATAAGTAAACAGGTATAAAAAATAAAAAACTATAGCATTACTCAATGTTATTATTGTAATATATCTTTTGGATGAATGATTTTATGTAGCAACAAGTTAGGGGTAGTACCAGGGGGAAAAATGAGAAACTTTTTTGAAGACAATTATAAAAATATTGGGCTTAAAAGAAAATTAATAAACTTAGTAAGTGAAATTAGTGAATACAAGGGAAGATTAGCTACCTATCAAGAACAAAAGCCTGATATATTCATTAATTTAGAGAAGAATATACCTTTGCACTACATAAAAAACTTTACTACTGTATATAAAGATATAAAAGTTCCAAATAAAAGATTAAAAGAACTTAGTTTAGATGATATAGTGCCTCAAAACATCGAAGAAGATGCCGTTTTTTGTTATTTTAAAACTTTGTCACTTGTACATAAAAGATCTTGTACTTTATCAATTAGCCCAGAAACTATACAAGAATTGCATTTTCAATTAATACATTATAGTACCTCTGATAGTGCAAAATGGCGCAAAAAACCATTTTACATCCCAGGAATTCCGGAAAGTGGGATGTATACAAGTAGTTATCGTCCTTTCCCACACGAGTTTATTCTAGAGGCTATGGAACAATTATGTAATCAATACAATTCAGTAAACAATAAAAAGGAACTACATTCCCTTTTATTAATCGCTCGTTTTATATTAAATTTTTATTGCATAATCCCTTTTAGTCAAGGAAATGGTAGACTAGCGCTTATGCTAATGCAATTACTATTAGTAAAAAACGGACACACATTTGTAAAATATGTTTGTTTAGATAAATATATCAAGAAGAACGAATCAGAATATTACGATTCGATATATAAATCTTCAGTTAATTGGTACTGTGGTGAGCACAATATTAGTTTTTGGATAAAAATATTTTTAAATATTATATTAGAGGCCTATCAAGACTTGCATTCTACAATCCGAGATTCTATATGTAACAATACTAAGGTTGAACGCATTCAAAATTTTATACTTAAACAAAAACTTCCTTTTACTAAAGAATGTATCCGTAGCATCCATCCAGATATAGCCGAAAGTACAATCAGTAAAACTTTAAGCTCCTTACAATTATTTGGTTATATTAAGTTAATCTCAAAAGGAAGAAATGCCCAATGGATGAAAGTTTAGTAATTATTTTTGGGTTATTAGGATTTAGTAAACCATAAAAAAAGAAACAGATAGGGGTTATTTCGCATGCAAATCTTTAAATTTCCTACACGGGGTAGCACCACATCGCCATCAACTTAACACAAATAAACTAACCCAAAATGATAGAATTGAGCAATTTGTACAGATTTATCGTTTGGGGATAGTCCTAAATTATTAGCTTGATGGGCATGGGGTCGCACCAACATTTCGCGAATTTCGTGCGCTAAGCAAATTAATACAAAGAAAAAGCCAGTTTCCTGTAAGTTAAGGAAATTGGCTTTTTCTTTGTATTAATTTAAAGAGATTCTATGATTTTATAATAAGTGGACTACCAGCACTTCGTAAAAGAATTATACTAAGCACATTTTGATAAAAGGGCCGATTTTTACGCCTTCCTTGTAAATTGTGTTGCATCAATAAATGCTCATTTCTTTTGGTGTTTTGATTTTTCTTCAACAGGAATTTGCATATTCATAATTATCTGTCCTTGTGGATAAAACAGATTCAATTCATGTAAATCTGTTTCAATTACATTACATGATCTAAACTGTAAACCAGTTCTCTCTATATAGTCTGTAATATTTGTATATATTTGACGTCGTACTTCATCCGTATGCTCTTCTGTACATACGTAATCAACACAAAGATAATTACCTGCAGGTATACTAAGAATATCAACATGCTCTATCTCTGTATCATTCAAAACAGGATAATAAACCGATAGTCCCAGATCATCATGGAATAAATTTTTAATAGGACAGATTGTTATAAATTGTTCTTGAAAAAATTCACCTTGCTTAAAAATAGAACGGAATTTATCAAAAAAGGATTTTACACTATTAAAATTTTCTCCTTTGATGTGATAATATTTTCTTTCCTCAAAATAGACACTCTGAATTTCATTGAAGTTTCTACTTCTATTTTGAAGGAGATCGAGGAGCCTAGTAATTTTCTTTTGCGTTTCCATAAATCGATAAATTTCAGTTTCAATATCATTTTTTTTGTTCTGTAAGATATTTATATTGTTTATTATATTTTTCTTATTTATTACTAAATCAATTTCTTCAATTGAAAAACCTATACCTTTACAAAAAAAGATTTGGCTAATTCTCTGTAGGTCTTCATTTCCATAAAGTCTATAGTTATTTTTACCTACCTTTGGCTGAACTAGTCCTTTTTCTTCATAGAATCGAAGTGTTTCTTTCGTTGTATTAAAAATCTTAATTACATCACTTTTAGTTAACTTATAGCTATCCATCTAATTATATTGCCTCCTATAAGGAATAATATTCATACTATAAACTATGTGGTTACTTCATAGTCAATAAATAAAATGAAATTCTTTTTAACCCAAAATGATCGTTTAAGGAACTCTATTTAGTTCTAACAAAACTCAAAGAAATACGGTCAAAAACTAGTTCCAAAACGCATTGCCAAAAACAAAGTATCATAACAAACATTAAAGGCCGTTTAAGGAACCTTCTTAAGTGATTCAGCCGAGATTCGTGTGAAAATGGGGCATAGTATGGAATTCATTTCCATGTTATGACCTTCTTTTATTTTATTACGCATATGCGCATTGGGTTTTTGTATCATTTGCATAAAGTTTGGTAATTTAAAAAAAGATTGATAATTTGTATTAAAGTCGGATATAAACTGTTTCTTATTTTTGAGGAGATCTCTAAGGATTTAAGTTATTTTTCAAAGCTAAAAACAGCTACTATTTTATGATATGAAGCTGTTTTTTTGTTTAATGTAATTTATACTTTACATAAAGTAATATATAAGTTACATTATTCTGTGGAGGGTGTTATATGAAAAATTACGTGAAAATTGCTCGTGTCAAAGCAGATTTAACACAACAGCAGCTTGCTGATGCAGTTGGTATTACAAGGCAAACCGTCAGCCTAATTGAAAAAGGGAAATATAACCCGTCACTAAAGCTATGTTTACAAATTTGCTATGCCGTAAATGCAAACTTAGACGAAATATTTTGGATAAATCAGGAGGATTTTGAATGAAGAAGATTACAGATGAAAGACTCATTTTAAGGAATTTGAAAAATATTAGAATTACGTACATTGTCCAAACAATCGGAATTTTATGTATTCTTGGTTACGAGTTCTTTCAAGGTGGACTTGATGGGATGCGCGAAAACCCACTTTGGATGGTATTTATTTTAACATCTATTGTATCTGCATATTTATCGATGAGTGTTAGTGTGGAACATGAAAAGGAAATAAGAAATCCAAAGAAATCACTTATAGTTAGTATGGTAGTACTAACTATTATTGTAGTGACTGTTGCATATCTTATTTCTATTACACCAAACTTTGGTTGGATTAATGGTCTATTAGTAGGAGCTATTCTATTTATTTGTGGGTGTATACCGATGTATTATGTATATAGATTAAGAGTAAAGCAAGAACAAGATTTAGAAGATGAATAGAGAAAGGTGATACATGTACGCCATAAATAAGGATATTAGATTTACAAATAGGGGTTCCACCCTATGCCCATCAAGCTAAGATTTTGAAGTATCCTCAAAACAAAAATATTATTATTTTACAGCTATATATATAAATTCAACTCATTTTTTGTTCTATGAAAAACCAATTTCTTGATTGCATGGCGATGTGCTATTGACCTTAATTGAAATTTAAAAACATCCAGAGCATCCATTAATCAGATACGATAAAGTACCTATGAAAATAGGTGCTTCTTTCTTTGCTATATAAAAGTTATATAATAAATAAGAAATTTAACCACGCGGAAAATTGTCATCCTCATATCTCACACATTGATTCATAATCAGAATAATTAAACAAGCGCTTGTTTAATTTTCCATAACTGTTTTCTTCATCATAAGTAAAAAAATATAAGAAAATTTCATTTACATATATTTAAGAATTATATTTAGTTACAATACGAAATTGATTTTCTTATAGTTAATTAATCCTAAATATAGGTCTTTTTGTAAGAATGCTACATTCTTCTTTATTTACCTATATCTATATTTTTTATAATTCATTTAAAGAACTTTTCATATTCCATAATATATCCGTATAGAGTAGCAGGGGAGAGAGGCGTCTTCATTTCGGATCTGGTGCAAAGGTTTCATTCATTTGAAAGAGGTATACAGATTACGTCCTTTTTTAGATTGATAGTATCAGATTAGTATGTCCAAGTTTTATAGATTTCTTGTACCAGAACCGTTAAATTTGTGCAAATCTTATCAGCATAATTCAGAAATAATTAGGTTTTATGTAACTATTAAATGACTATTTCAAGATTTTTTTGCTTGTAAATGTTGATAAAGTTCAGTTAATACAACAAATTATCGTCTGAAAAATTCATTAAATTCATTAAATTAATAAAAATATTAAAAACTACATTTAATTATAGGGATTAATATACATATTATATGCCACATTTTATACTGATATGAGGGGATAAGTTAACAAGTTGCAATATTCCGAATTTATAGAATCGATTCCAGAAATGAATATTATTATAAATTTCCGGAACTTGAATTGCATGTTAAGAAGTACTAATCTGTTAGGTATAGTTATTATTTACTATAAATAGAAAGGGGTTTTCGCTGTGACTGATTTACAGAAGTATTTGTTTTTAAGGTTAGGGATTCCTGTAAAGGAAAAGGTATTATTTGAAGACTTACCTGAAATTCTTTTCCGTATGGGTAAAATTCTACCCTATGAGAATTTAGATGTTATGGAACAATCTACAAAGAATATTTCTAGAGAGAACCTCATAGAAAAACTGCTTCTTAGACAACGTGGTGGCTTATGCTACGAACTTAATTCATTATTATATTACTTTTTAATTGATTGTGGGTTTGATGTATATAAAGTAGCTGGAACTATATACGATTTAAAAGATAAGAAATGGAAACCAGATGATGGTCATGTAATCATCATTATGACTCACGAGAATCAAAAATATATTATTGATGGAGGGTTTGCTTCACATCTTCCACTGTACCCTGTTCCATTCAGTGGAGAAATTATCTCTTCTCAAACAGGAAAATATCGAATTTGTAAACAGGACACTCTAAAAGGGACTTACATCCTACAAATGAAAAAAGGAAATAATGGAGAAACAGCTGATTTTCTTGGTTCTGAGCCTACAAATGCATGGAAAATTGGGTATACTTTTACTTTAGAAAAAATAAGTGAAGCAAAGGTGAATGAAATACAAAGAATTATTGTAGAACATAAAGAATCACCTTTTAACAAGGGACATATTATATGTAAATTGAATGACACAGGACATGTTTCACTTACTAAACAAAGTTTCACTGAAACTTGCAGAGGTAAAAAAATAAAACAATCTATAACCGAAGAAGAATATAATAAAATCCTTATAGATGTATTTGGAATAACGCAAGAAAAATATGTAGGGAAAATCCTAGAACGTGGCTAGTCTAAACTAATATTTCCCAAGAACAGTATTTAGATCAGTTGATTGTCATTGAGATGAAATATGTAAAAAACCCGAGCCGGATTTTCTTTAGAGTGGAAAAGCCACCAGTAATTGAAGCGAAGCCAATAAGTATACTAAATGAAGAAATCCCTAATAGTATCGAGTTTTATATTAAAAAGATGAACGCATATAAAGAGAAGAATAATAAAAGTATTCGTGAGTTAGCGAAAGAAATAGATATTTCGTATTCAACGCTCTCAAGAATGCTATCTGGTAAAAGAAAAAGATTGAACGATGGTACAAAGAATAAACTTGATAAGTAGATTGAAAGACAAGAGGTATTTAATTTATTGTAAATTATGACTTACTATATATAACGGCTATGGTGGAACTATGTATTTTTGTTTATCAGTTAGGTGATAGCTATAAAATAAGCGCGAAGATATTGGTGTAAAAGAATTAAATGATTAAGAAAGCCCTATAATTTTTTAGGTGCGAATGTATAGTAAACATGAAATTTCTAGTACATTTGCACCTGGAATTTATGACTTTTATACAACTTACTTTCTCAAATAAAAATATTTGCATACTTTTGAATAGAATTAACGTATTTGTGAGTGATTTTAAACACAAATCGGGTTCGCACCCCTAGTAGGTGCGTGGATTAAGACTGGTTAGATCCTTGATAATAATTTATTATGAGTTTGCGCATTACCCAAAATTCAACTCTCACTTACCAATGGGTTTTCGTCCTTCACAAGCTTGAGGAATAAGAATTCTTTTGTGTAATGCGTTAATATTAATTAATACTTCTTGAAACCTATTATGTTATTATGTAATATATAGGTATATTGTTAGTTTATTTGATTCCGTTTATTCCCACACCTTTTTGTGTTGTGGTTGAGTTGTAGAAGCAAGTTGCGTCTTGTTTCATTTATGAAAGGGCTTCTTTGAGCCGATTAGTGTATATATAGCTTATTTTGTTATGCACATATTTAATCGACTTGAAGAAGCCCTTTTTGTGTTGTTTTCAAGTTCGCAGGCTGGGTTATGAATCATAACAAATTACAAAATAGAGGAGATATGAAAATTAAAAAAGATTGTAGACACTTATGACTAGTACCAACAGTAGAGGAACATAAAACACGAATGGAAAAAAATCAGAAGTCATATGCTACACCAGCCATGTCATCTGAATCCAGAGCAAGAGTAAATCAAATGAGAGGTTGTTTTAAAGCTGAAATTATATTACCAGATGGTAAATTTTAATATTTTAAACCAGACACTCTTAATGAAAAGGAAGCCATTCACGAAATCGCATTATTTATTGAAGGCATCCAGGAAGCAAAAGAAAGCTATGTCATCCTATGGCGCTTTGTCGGGCAACAAAGTTTTTATCATGGTACAATCCTACGTAAGATGAAAGATTATTTATGTGATTACGAGGAAGTTGTTTATGAAACTGAAAAATAAGAAGGATAGAGGGATATAAATATGAAAAAAGATAACATTTGGACAGTAGTAGATGATCCAAAAGAGCAGGAGACGAGAGAGCAATCCCAACAGCCGGATGATATTTTTGCTGGTATAGATGAGCTAACGGAGATTACAGATG
This sequence comes from Bacillus sp. FDAARGOS_1420, assembly GCF_019344915.1. Taxonomy (NCBI): domain Bacteria; kingdom Bacillati; phylum Bacillota; class Bacilli; order Caryophanales; family Bacillaceae; genus Bacillus; species Bacillus sp. FDAARGOS_1420. The sequence continues at coordinate 215,706 of NZ_JAHWJB010000003.1, forward strand.
AAGAACTACCATTTTAAACAAGGCGAGGTAGTTTATAGAGGGTAAAAGGAAGAACTAAGTGATGTATATACTTGGATCTTCCTTTTTTTATTGTAAATGATGGACAATTCAAGTTCGATTTATTTGGTTAAATGAGAGGAGAAAATCATGTTTACAATACTTCTTATCGCACTAATTTGCTATATGTGTTTTGTTGTTTACAAAACAAGAAAAAATATGTTGATAGAAGAAAAGAAAAAAGAAAAAGGACCTGAACCGTTGGAACGACCTGTTTATTGGTGTCCGAGAGAAAATAGGCCTATTGGCAGGGAACAAGAACGTGTTACTGTTCCAACGAAAGAAATTACCTTAGAAAAGGATGTAGCAAATATATACGATTTAGTTGCAACATCGGTTCAAAAGAATCTGTGTGAAGAAGCGAGTAACAAATTAGAACAGGAAATTGAAGTTGTAGAAGCAGTATATGATATCCCCTTCCTGAGTGATGAGGATATACCGTTTCCAAGCGATATGGATACACCAGAGGAATTCTTAGGATATGAAGATACATTTCCAGAACTAGAACAGCTGCCGGTTTCAGCAGAAACAGAACTTATCCTTCCTGTTCAACAAGAAGTATCAGAAGTGCAGGATGTGAATGTGGTAAAGTGGACCGCAAAAGTGATAGAACGAGAACAAGGACTGACACGTGTGATGAATATGTCTAATAGGAAGCGCTATTGGATACATACAGAGGGAGAGATATTACCAGAAAATAAACTAATGTATATAGAATTAGAGGTTGATTCACCTTATTCCTATAAATTAGTTGGGTGGAGTGATAGACAACTAGGGAGTATATAAATCTATTTCCTAGTTGGTATTTTCTTAGTTATATAGCATTAAACACACTAGGTTCTCACTCATTTGTACAAGGATAAAATAATTTTTATTTTTGTACAAATGAGTGGGACAGAATGATTCACCATATAAGGATATTCGACTATAATGAAACATTGTACGTCATTGTAATATTACAATGTTTTGAGATTCAGGTGATTAACAGTCTTAGAACAGTAGAATTGAGAAATTTTCGTAATATTACAATGCTTTAAATAGATAGTATCAAATCATGAGTATTGTATGAAAAAATTTTTATCAAAGTAAATAGGAGTGATAATATATGGCAATCGATCATATAAGCAACAACGTAGTAGAAAAATTAGAACAAACGGTGCGCTATGAAAAGAAACAAATCCAGGTATTACGTGTAAGTAAAAGTAGTTCTAATACACACGCTTACATGATTTTTCCGGAATTCTCAGAGGTTAAAATTTCAAATACCGAACTGGATGAATATATAGAAAACCTATCAACAAGCGTGAAGTATGTCATTGATCGCAAGTTGAGTCAACAAGAAATTGAAAAACAAAATCATTCTTTCATTATGACGTGTACAGTTGAGGAAGATGGTGTGATTGATGATGAAACTCTTCATTTTAATACGACTTATGTCAAACCACCAACGATTGCAAATAAAGTATTTAAGTTAGTGTGTGGATTAGGCAATCGTTTAGATAGCTTAAAAGAGTTACATATTACAGTATTAAATAATAATATTAATCGAATTGAAATTGAATTTTATAATGAAAATGAAACATACATGGCAGTAGAGAAGGAAGAAATCGCGAATGCAATTATGGGAGCATATACAAAAGCAAATATCTATTACTCAGCAGATCTCTATTATGTTGCAGAAGGAAATCAAATCAAATTAAAGAGCGTTAAACCGAAATTAGCGGGTGATGTGTGATGAAACAAGAAAAAGGGATGATAGGAGTCTTATGTACGCTTGTTTTGATGGCTTTACTTCTTATCCCCTTACAAGCAGCTCATGCATCTGTAAAAGTGGACTTTAATGAATTAAAAGGGAATGATGTTTCGTCATCCTTTAAAGAGGGATTAAACAATCGAACCAAAACACCAGAGAAGGATGATTCATTCGGTTCATCATTAATACAAAAAATTGAGGGTATGTATGCACCTGCCTTTAAAGTAGGGGTAAATATCTTTTCTATCTCTTTCGTATTAGGCGTTATTGTAATGGTTATGGCATTAATTACGAAGAATGGTCAATGGATGAAGTGGGCGACAGGGAGTATGATCTTTTCATTCGTTAGTATGATGGCGATGAGACTAAGTGTGTACTTCTTATTCAGTTCCGATGTAGTTTCGTTTATGAACATCTTTACGGATTTTTTAGACCTGTTTAAATCAACAGCACTTATTTTTACACCATTTATGTTAATTGCAGGTATTCGTTTACGAAAAATTCATGAGAGTACGAAACAACCTGAGTATTATCGTTGGTCCAATCGTGTCATAACGGGATCGTGTTTACTTTGTATGTTAGCCGTACTCGCTCCATGGCTATTTGCGAATATGTAAAGAAACACATATAAGAGGAATGAAAAAGGTACTGAATCTATATTCAGTACCTTTTATCTACCCATATGATTTCTTCGTTCGTATTCTTCAAATACTTCCGGTGATATAGGAGATAATATGCCACTTAGATATACAGCTGTATATAAAAAGTATTGTTCATCTTTTGTTCGAACTGTAAGAGTGCCGTGTTCCTCGTTATTGGGGATAATTCGTTCAATTTTCAGTTGTTTTTTGTCGCAAATAATTGCCTTGATTTTATAGACGTTATGTATTGGTAATCTTTCGATATACAGATAACTACGCTCTAACAGATAGAAAATGAGTGCCATTTGTAGAATGAACACAATTTGTAGTAGAGCTGGTATGCCTGCAAAACAGACAAGGAAAATAGAAACTAAAATAATATTTAACTTCGAAAACCATTTCTCGTATTGCTTCATAGAAAGAATACTTTTTTTCGTTTGAAAGACTTGGAATCTCGTTATGAGGAACAGGATCGTAAAGATTCCTTCATACATAAGCCAAGTATGCCATTCCGAATTAGAAAGATCTAGTACTAAGTATATGATGCCGGTAAAGATAAGGATTGGTACCAGATGTACCAGGCTAAATAAAATCGTATGTTCTAACATTCTTTTCTTGTAGAGGTGATTAGTAATTGAATCCAAGTTTCTTAACTCCTTCTGCAATTTTCATGATGACACCACCAATAAGTAGATGGTATTCGCCTATTCCTTTTTCGTTTACATACCAGCACATATAGTGCCTAATACCTTCTTTTGCTCCATGATCATGTAAAGGGAAAGGAGATGCGTATTTTTCAGATGACATATTATTATCACCGAAAGGAACCTGTCCTGCAAGAGCAAAACGTTTCTTTGAATCGTTTACAATCCAACAACCATAATCTGCTGTTCCATACCATATTGCTTCTTTATGAATCGGATCAATAGAAGGTTTTGCTGGATAATTTTCAGCTAGTATTTGTGCTTTTTCATCACGAAGTCGTTGATGAATATGTGAATTCAATGGATCTTCCGTTCCGATTTCATAGGTTTCCTCAAAATTCCCACACTCATAAGGGATAAGGGGATTATTTGAATCAGCTGCTAATTGTAGACTGCAAGAATCCACTTTTGAAAGATAGTATACACAGTCTTTGCAGGTAAAAAGGTTTGAAAAAGCTGAATCTGTTTCTTGAACTGTTACGGTATTATCTACTACAAGTTTTAACATGTCTATCACAATCCTTTTTAGGCTAGTTCGTAAATTAATATAGACGTATCATATCATGCTTATAATTAAATGTAAATATTTTCCAAATAAAAATAACCTTATTTATTTTGAAAGGATTGTTTGTTTTGAAAAGACATCGAGAATATATCGCTTTACGAAATTCCATTTTGATAGGTTGGTTACTCACACTTATCGTTATGGGCCTGTCAGTCTATTTTTCTTCCATTGTGTATTTATTAATCGGATGTTTCATTTTGTCGCTTAAATATGGATTAATGGGCACCATAAAGAATGTGGAAAAACGTTTACCAACCTGGGCTAACTTTGGTGTCATTGAAAAGCCAGTGAATCGAAGGGTGACAAGACCCTTTCAATTTCGGGGTGGGCTCATTGTTTCATTAGCGTTAGGATTCGTAGAGATGGTGATAAAAGGCCTATGTATTTCATATTTTATTTTAGGATTAGAAACACATGTATTCCGTTTAATGCGCAGAAACGCAAAAGTGTAAAAAGAAAGGGAGGATTTCATTATGAAAGTATTAATATTTGAATTAGTTCTCATTGCGATTCTGATTCCATTGAATAGCATTGTAAAAAAACATGTACCTAAATGGAAAGGGAAAGCCGGAGAAAAACTGGTGAAACGTATATTAAGTAAATTAGATCTTGAAAGTTATTATGTGCTACATGATGTGACGGTTCATACGGAGTATGGTGATACAATGCAAATTGACCATATTGTTATTGCGGAAACAGGTGTATTCGTTATAGAGACGAAGAACTACGAGGGCTGGATTTATGGCAGTGAGAAATCAGCAAGATGGACACAAGGTATTTTTAGAAAGAAACACTCTTTTCAAAATCCATTTCGCCAAAACTATAAACATATAAAAGCAATCGAATGGGTGATGGAACAACAGCTGCCGTGTATCTCTATTGTAGCGTTTCATCCGAAATGCAATCTAAAAAAAGTTAATGTACATTCAAAAGATAAACATATCTTATATTATTACAATCTGAAGAAATGTATTGAATCTTATACAGACATTCAGTTAACAAAAGAAGAGGTCCAGCATATCTATCAAACTATATTGCGAGCAAACATTACCGATAAAGATATTGAGAAGAAACATGTGGAATATTTACATAATAAGTTCGCTAAACAATAAGAAAATGGAGAAAGAGACATGTTATATGTAATAGGATTTTTAGTGATTTTCATAGTAAGTATTCATCTTAACAAGAAGTATTACAAGTTAAAAGGGAATCCAAAAGATTTTGTGATGAAAAAGAATGATTAAAGATATATTTGTTTAGTGACAATAAAGTTGTTTAATTTACAGTATTAAGACCTAAATCAAAAAAAGTCATAAAAAATAAGGAGTGATACATATTAGTCATTAACTAATATGTAACTTCCTTTTATATGTTGATCCAAAGAAAGTAATTGAAATATTGATTTAAATCCATATATTATTATCAGCAGTTAGTTTGGAATTAGTTTCACCAGTGTTGACTACACCTTTAGGCTCTACCAGCATTATATGGCATTCCTTTTCAGCATAGGTCTTATGCTCCACACCTTTTGGTATCACATACATTTCTCCTTTGGAAAGTTTAACCTGTCCATCGCGGAATACGATGGACATCTCGCCGTCTATCACGATGAATACCTCATCGGTGTCTTTATGATCATGCCATACAAAATCTCCTAGAATCTTAACTAACTTAAACTGATAGTCATTCATTTCACCAATTACTTTGGGCGACCAGTGTTCACTGAATTTGGACAGTTTCTCGCTTAGATTAATAGCATTATAATTGATATAAATCCCCCCAGAACTATTATTACCCTTATTTTACAACTTTGATAGATTAATTACTATTTTGATTAAGGTCTCGAAATTTTCTGAAAATAAATATAACTATTGTTTTTGATACATATTAATAAAAGCACTTCACCATTTCTCATTTAATATAAGCATAATGCACTTTTAATTTTTATAATAGTCAGAATTATTAAGTTGATGATTCGGGGTCTGTACTCCTAATTTAGCTTTTGGAGAATTTATAACAGAATCATCTAAAAAATCGAAAAAACCAGGAACTTCTAAATCATTAAGTATACTTATTTTTTCAAATATCTTCACTTTAATCTCTTGCTCTAAATCCTCTCTTTCTTGATAAGGTGTATTTTTTAAACATTTACTTATTTTAAGATTAAAGATTTGTAAAATTCCCTCATAATTATAATTACTTATGTTTTTATCCTCGAATTTTAGCATTTATTATTTCCCCTTATATTAATTTTGATTTGAGTTTTTTTAAAGCCTTTTTGTGATTATAAGAAATGGTTTGCTCTGATTCCGATAGAATCTTTGCAATTTGTTTATTGTTATATTCACAAACATAATATAACTCCAGTATTTTTAACTGTTTTTCTGTTAATAGATTGAGACCTTCATATAATAATTTATTTGTTATATGTTCTTTTAAGTGAAGTTGATTTTCTTCAAATTGTTTAGAAGTTAAATCTACTAAATCATTATTGATTAATTCCAAGAGAGTTGAATGACTATCCTCTTCATTAGTAATTGTTTTATCCAAATTTAATAAATATCTATTTTTATTAAGGGAGACTTTTTTATCAAAATCTATTGAATAAAAATAAATTAAATTACTAATATAACTTATTATTTTTATTTTTTTAAAATGAATTTTAAAAGCGTTATCTACTAACTGTTTATTTTCAGTTGTAGGATGCTCGACTGCTTTTAGTAATAACGAGTAATTCTCTGAATTTTCTAGGAAACGCTGTAAAATAGGTTCCTTTAATTTATTTTGATATTTACTATGGAAAATTGCTAACGATTTATTACTCAACAAAAAAACCTCCTAATATTTAAAAATATATCAAGAATAGAATAATAGTTAAGGTATATAAACATATTAATAAAAGAGGAATGAAAGCTGAAAAATCAAAAAAATAATTTATTTTTAAATTTTATAATTATTAATTTTCGAAAATATAATTTTAATTCTTTAATAATTCAAAGTGAACAAAAAAGAACATACGTTCTTAACTATTCCATTATTATGCCACTTTTCCATTAAAAAGAAAAGGTTTTTAACTGTGGATTGAATGATTTCAAAAGATTTCAAAAGATTTCAAAAGATTTCAAAAGATTTCAAAAGATGCTAGTATGGGTGATTTTCTATGTAAAGAAAGCGCATTCAATTAAAATAAAGCTGTATTTCAAAATTTATAAATTGAGAGAAGAGAACTTTGTTTCTCTTTTTATATTTAGGGGGGATGAGTATGAGGAAATTTGGAAATCAAGATTGGATTGCATGAAGAGTTTAGGTAGTTTAAAAGATAAGGAGGTAAAAGATGGATCAAATTAATGTGTTAATAAAAACTGTTGTAGCTATCTTTGGAGCTTTTTGTGGATATTTTTTTGGAGGATGGGATGCTATATTGAAAATTCTAGTGATATTAGCAGTTATTGATTATATTACAGGAATTATTGCTGCAGGATATAAAGGAGAGTTAAAAAGTAAAGTTGGTTTTAAAGGTATTTCCAAAAAAGTTGTACTTTTTCTATTGATTGGCGTGGCAGCACAATTAGACTTTGTCCTTGGAAGTAATAGCGCTGTACGTGAAGCAACAATCTTTTTCTTTATGGGAAATGAATTACTTTCTATTCTGGAGAATGCTGGGAGTATAGGGATTAAGTTACCGACTGTTTTAACAAATACCGTTGAAATCCTGATTGATAAAGAGAAACAAGAAGATAAAAAAGGAGATGTTTAATTAATGGGTAATATTGTAGATATTTCAAAGTGGAATGGTAATATTAATTGGGACAAGGCGGCCCCACAACTAGATTTAGTTATTGCTCGTGTACAAGATGGTTCAAATTATGTTGATCCTATGTATAAAGGATATGTGAAATCTATGAAGGATCGTGGAATTCCATTTGGAAATTATGCTTTTTGCCGCTTTGTATCTATCAATGATGCTAGAAAAGAAGCACAAGATTTTTGGGAGCGTGGGGATAAAGATTCGTTATTTTGGGTAGCAGATGTTGAAGTAAAAACGATGGGAAATATGCAAGTAGGAACAAAAGCTTTTATCGATGAATTACGTAATTTAGGTGCCCAAAAAGTTGGTTTATACATTGGTCACCATACTTACGAAGCATTTGGCGCAGCTAATATTAATTCTGATTTTATTTGGATTCCCCGTTATGGGAGTAAAAAGCCAGATTATTCATGTGACATCTGGCAATATACAGATTCTGGAGAAGTTGCAGGTATAGGAAAATGTGATATGAATTATCTTATTGGGGATAAGACATTATCGTGGTTTATTGGTTAACTTTTGCTCTTTTCTTAATTGTAATTTCTATATTCTTTAGAATTTAAGGGATTTATAAAGTGCCCAAATATTAAAATTCTAGTTATCAAATTCTATTACAAAAAATTCAGGTGAATTTAAGATAAGTTCTAAATCTTGGACATATTGGTACTGATAATCTGAATATTATCTTATTAGCGGTACAACTTAAGGTTTCGTTATTTGTTGGAAATGATAGAAGAATGAAGTTTGTCGATTGCTCACACCACCGTTATATGTTGGGTACATCAATATGGATCTGAATTAGATGAGAGAATAAGGTGTCATCTCAGGACAATAAATAATTCTAGAGAGTCGATGAAGCGTATGTGAAAGTAAAAGGCTAATGGATGTATTTATATCGAGCATTCGATTCAGAATGAAAAATCATTGATTTTTACCTAAGTGAATTAAGAGATAAATAAGCAGCTAAGCGCTTTTTTAGAGAGTCTTGGCTGCTGATTCCTATATTTGTAAACTTAGCGTAATAACAGTAGATAAGAACCTTGCAATCTTGTAACAATTTAAGAGTTGAAAGAAGAGGAAACTATGCCTGAAGGCATACAACTAAGTCAAGTTAAATATCTCGATAATAGAGTAAAATAAGATTAACGTTTTATTAAGAAACGTGTATGTTCTATGTCTCTATCAAACTATTTTTGCACAAGAACCTTTTTATTCAACCTAAATTCTTTTAAATTTCTTTTAGTTATGCTACTTTCTTTTCACTTAATAGAGTAAGAGCTTAATTTATTTAATGGTTTGTTTACATAATATTTATTTTCAATCACATTAGCAAATTAAGTTCATTAATAAGAAAAAGGGAGAGAAATTATAATGGCAGAGACACAGGGAGATCCAGCAGTATTTGAAGTGCAAAAATGGGTGAATTCAGATTATGGAAATATCGCAGGTTTTCAACTAGCACCTTTAAATGGTAAAACAGGTTGGTCAACTGTTTATGCTTTAACAAGAGCCCTTCAAATTGAATTAGGTATTACTGAGCTTGCAGATGAATTCGGAGTAACTACAACTGCTAAATACAAGCAGTGGGGTGAAATGTCACTAGGAAATGTTCCTACGGATGCAAAAGGAAAAGCGATTGTTAAAATTTTAAAAGGTGCTATGTATTGTAAGGGATATAATCCAGGTAAATTTGATGATGTTTTTGATGAAAGAACAAAAAATGCAGTTGTAAGTTTACAAAAAGATGTTGCTCTTCCAGTAACTGATGGTAAAGTATATGCCTATATTTTTAAAGCTTTCTTAACAATGGATGCTTATCGTCTTACTCCAGGCGGAGATGCAAAAATACGACAGATTCAACAAGATTTAAATAATAACTATTACAAAACATCTGGTGTTCAACCAACAGATGGTCATTATCAAGCAGGCACAAATAAAGCTTTACTGTTCGGTTTACAGACAGAAATAGGAATCCCTGCAGATGCCCAAAGAGATAGGGTTGGTCCAGCAACAAAGGCAGGGTTACCAATTCTAAAGGTAGGTAGTTCAGGTAGATTTGTTACATTATTCCAATACGCTTTATATTTTAATGGTTATGATTCTGGTTCATTTTCAACAACATATAATGCGAATATAGAAAGTGCAGTTAGAGCATTCCAAGAATTCATATTACTTCCTAAAGATGGTATTGTAGATAAGTCAACTTGGTTATCAGCATTAGTTAGTACGGGGGAACCTGATCGAAAAGGAAAGGCTTGTGATTGTATAACAGAAGTCACTTTAGAGAGAGGGAAAGCTTTATTTGATGCTGGTTATGAAACTGTAGGACGTTATCTTACTAATGTTCCAGGTGGTTTAAATAAAAAAATAAAACCAGGTGAATTGGAAAATATTTTTGCTGCTGGATTATCTGTGTTTCCAATTTTCCAAACTAATGGTGCAAAGGCTTCATATTTTAATGCAGACCAAGGTAAATCGGATGCAAAAGCAGCATACGCTGCAGCGCAAGAATATGGATTCCCATATGGTACGACTATTTATTTTGCAGTTGATTTTGATGCATATGGGATAGATATTACGGATAATATTCTTCCTCATTTCCAGGCTCTACATGCACAAATGCTTGAACTTGGTGGATATTATAAAGTAGGTGTTTATGGAGCTCGAAACGTATGTATTCAAGTTTCAGAGAAAGGTTATGCAAAAACAAGTTTCGTTAGTGGAATGTCTATAAAATTTAGTGGGAATTTAGGATTTCCATTACCAAAAAACTGGGCTTTTGATCAAATTTCAACGATTACAGTTGGATCAGGTAGTGGTGCTATTGAGATAGATAATAACATTAAATCAGAGCGGGATAATGGCGTTTCTATAAAAGAAGATAATGGTAGTACTATTTCCTTTACAAATCAACTTCTTGAAATGTCGAGAAATGCGTATCATGATGAACTAGAAACTGATGCCAAACCTGATAAGACCTTCACGAGTTCAGGAGGCTGGGTATTACACCAAAAACATAGAATTGATACTAATGGTTTTGATGCATTTGTGTTTAGAAAAAAAATGCCCACGGATTTAACCAAAACACCCAAATATGCATATACAGTTGCATTTAGGGGTACACAAAAAGAGGAACTTAATGATATTTTAGAAGATTTATACTCAGTAGTGGGGAATTTTGGAGGTCTTCAAAGTCGTAGCGCTATTGATCTTGTTAAAAAATTAATAGAGACTGATTATAAAATGATAACTCATATGTACTTTACAGGTCATTCACTTGGGGGATACTTAGCACAATGGGTACAAAGTGAAATAATTGATGGAACTTTACCTTGGCTGGATTCATTCACAGTGACATTTAATGCGCCAGGTTTTAATAATTTCAAATTACCTATAAATTTTTTAGAATTTCAAAAAAAAGTAGATTATAAACTTTCCCAAAATGAAAAACACAAATATGATAGCCTTATAATTAATCATCGTATTTCGGAAGATCCTATAAGTCGATTTGGAAGTAAATTAGGAAGATTGAATGAATATGAGGCTAAGAAGGGAGATTCCGGTCTAGAATATTATCATAGTCTAGCTCGCTTTAAAGAATTAAATTTAAAATAAAAATGATTCTAATAGGAGCACTATATCGTTCAAGGAAAATGGAGGGAATTTCTTTTTGTGAAAAAAAATTCTATTGTTCTCCACGGTCGTTTGTGGTTGAATCTTTGCTTGCTACCACTCTCTGTTTTTATAGATGGATTGGCAACAGATTCTCCAGACAGTATACGGTATTTGACTTGTGGGAAGAATTTTTCTCTATTCAAGGAATCTCTCTTATCGTATTTATTATGGGCCTCCTTATCTTATTTGTAATAAATGATAAAAATATTATATTAATTTATAATAATGCTGTACTTATGTAAGAATAAGAATGTATTTACATTTTATTAAGTTGGTATCTAAAAAGTTAAAAGGGCAGAAAATAAAAATGATTTTTAAAATGCTAAGAAAATAGGGAATTGAAAAAAACAGCTATATTGTGCGAATTTTGCACAATATAGCTGTTTTTTCGTGGGTATTTAACTGGAAATTCAAAAATATAAACAAAACTGAACTTTACTATTTCCTTTTGGTTACAAGAATGCTGGTACTAGGGCAACAATAAAGTTTTTGAGAAAAGTTAAATTTTGATAAATCGCATAATTTATCATTTATGTAATTTATTATTCGTAAGGTGAAGGATATAATTAAAGGAATATTTTAATAATAGAACTAGATTTTGTAGTAGAATAGGTTTCATAGTATGAATGTAAAATTTAAAGATGGGCTCAATGAATCATATACTTATAGAATTTGAAAAGATTTTTAAAAAAATTAATTATCTGTATTTCAAGACAGTAATGCTCCAGACAGTATAGGTGAAAACGTCAAGAACTTAAATGATTTAAGGTTCACGTTATATAAAAGTTAAAGTATATGAATAAAGAAAAGAAGGCTTTGAGCTACGCTGCACAACCAAAATCATTTTTTACCTAAGGAGGGATTAGATGGAAAGAGTGAAAAATGTAATATTGTTAGTGGTATTTTTTTTATTTTTGAGTGGTTGTAATCAAGTTAATGAAGATGAGGTACAAAAATATATAAAAGAAAAACACGGAATTGATGTTGATGTAACAAATATGAGCCCTTTAAATGAAAATAATATGGGACATGCATACCATACTGTGCAAGCAAAGAACAATAAAAATATTCAATTTCGAGTAGAGGTAGATGGTCTCTTTTATTCATCCATAAAAAGTGATGAATACAAATATGGAAAAAAAACATATGAGGCATATCAGAAATTCCAACCTACTCTAGAAGAAATCAAAAAGTTAGGGTACGTGGAAACTGAAACTGATAACGCTCTTCAATATTTGACAGATAATAGAGATTCAGATGTAGGAAAACCAACTAATGAATTATTATTAACTCTTCAAATGAGTAACGAGATGGACTTTAGCCAATTTGAATCAGTAGAATTAGATCGTTTATATACTCTATTTCAACTCATCCAGAAAAATAATAAAAAGATAACAGAACTTGAAATCAAGGATTATAATGGCAAATCTTTAGGTGGACCTTTTAAAAATGTGCAAAAAATGATAACAAAAGAAGAGCTGTTACTAACAATGAAAAAAACGATGAACAATGCCATAGACATTTATTTGGAAAATTGGATTAAAAATCATACAAAAATAGAAGAGAGATTAATTGCAATTCAAAACAATCGTTTTGAATTAAAAGGTATTACTTATTCGAATTTGGAATATGTGGATGTTCGAGGATATAAGGTGAATTTAATTATTAATACCGATAGTAATGAATTTGAAAATAATCCCCTTGTAATTAAAGATTTAATTAAGGTAGCCACAATCCTTAAAGAAGAACTATATAATAAAAAATTTCAGATATATTTACAAACTAAGAATAGAACAAGATATACACCCTGGTTATCATCAGAAGAAATTAAAAAAGCTATTAACATCGAAGAAATTGTAAAAGAGCGATATCCTAAGAATTAAATTTAAAGTACTTTTGCTGTTTGCTATTTGATGTGAAAGCATGATATTTCGATTTGTTCCGCCAGCTTGTAAATTACGGTTCTGTTGTAAAGTTTCTTAACAGGTAGAAAGTTAGAATAAGTATAGTTGAATCTGATTGAAGAGGGAGTACGACATCATCTTAAATTAGGGGTACAGACCAACCTAGAGTTTTATTACACCCCTAAAATGAAAAAATACGCTATTCTTTCTGTAGAATCATAGGAAAGGATGGCGTTTTTGTATGTCTATTTCTGTATCTGATGAATTACAACTATTTGCTCAAGAAATTCAAAACTTCTTATCTCCAAATTTCTTACGAGATCTTGCTAGAAATGTTGGTTTTGTGCAAAGAACCAGTAAGTACCAACCAAAAGATTTAGTCGCTTTATGTGTATGGATCAGTCAAAAAGTCGCTAAAACCTCTTTAACTCATTTATGTAGCTGTTTAGAAGCATCAACGATTTAATGCCACAGCCGTGCAATTCCTACAACAAGTGTTAGCCGAACTTCTCAACCAAAAGTTATCTTCAACTAAGATGCTCATTTCTCCATACGCTTCTATTTTCAAACGTATTCGTATCCTAGATTCAACTGCCTTTCAACTTCCCGATGTATTTTCATCTGTTTATCCAGGTGCAGGAGGATGCAGCCATACAGCTGGGATGAAGATTCAGCTTGAGTATGATTTATTAAGTGGACAGTTCCTACATATTCATACAGGCCCAGGTAAACAACATGATCGAACCTATGGTTCTCTATGTGCCCCAACTGTGGCAGCGAATGATTTATGTATCCGTAATTTAGGTTATTTTCACTTGAAAGATCTTCAACATATACAAGATAAAAAAGCTTACTATATCTCTCGTATTAAATCAAATACACGTATGTATCAAAAAAATCCCACTCCTAATTATTTTCAAGATGGAAGAATCAAGAAAGGTACAGAGCATATACAGATAGATATGCAGGTCTTAATGAACTCTCTTCAACCAGGACAAACATGTGAAATATCTAACGCTTATGTAGGAATGACTGATAAGGTACCAACCCGTGTGATTGTTCATCGACTAACCAAAGAACAACAACAAAAACGATTACAAGATCAAACTGTAAGAGAAAAAAAGAAACAATCTCGCTTATCATTGACGTTACATGAGCTTAGCTTGATAGCGATGTGGCGGGACCCCTATAGGTTCTAATGAAATCGTTGTGGGTGCAGGTGTTTGCGTTTGAGCTGGTTCGGTAGAATGAGGATATTGCAGATCAGTAGGTATATCTTCTTTGGAATTGGTCGTTTCGTTTCCTTTTCGTTTTAAATTCACTATTCTTTGCGTCGTAATTTCATGTTTTTTATATAAATCATAGAGTTTACTTTTATATGTTCCTAATCCTTCTAAGATTTCTTGGCTTAAAAAATGTTCCTTTCAATATTGCAGGCGCATTTTTTGGTCTTCAGCAGGAAGCGCTTCTAAAGAAGCCAATGCCAAGAACGTGTTAAGTTCTTCAATTTTTATTGTTCCTGTCAATGAAAATCACTCCTCTAAACATGGTATGGTGTATAGATTCTATAGAAAAGAATGATTCCCTCTGAAAATAATCGTATAGACCATTATTATTTTGAGGATTCTTGAAATGACTCTATGTCATAATTTTTACAGTGACAAGTCTCTTCTATCGTTATCTTTTTCGCATCTTACAAGAGCCATCATTCCTAATGTTTGGGATGATGGCTCTTGTTCTATCCAATGTGATTTATCACGTAGTTCAAAAGATATAGAGTAGCGTTAGCATTTCTTATTATATAAGAAGTTGTAAATAAGTATTCCAAAAAGCTAATTTTAGGAAGTGTTTGAGAATTTTGGTTGCAAGTGAATGTTATGAAAACTTCACTTGGATTTTTCATCTGATGTTACAACATCGGTTTCAAGAAGTATTCGCCTTTATTTAGTCAATTTGTCTGTAACAAAATACTGTATCAAAAATAATTTGTCACAATATAAAACTGCTACCTTGTTGTTACATGGACTGTTTATTAATTGATATTTTCTGTCTTATTCCCCTTTTTCGGGGAATGGGCATAGTTATCCTTATACGACTCATTTGTTCATTTCAGGATTCTTTTTTTTACTCCATCCTACAATAGAATTCCCTGAAAAAGTAAACTCCCTTGTTAAGACACTGTGAATATAGGCTTCCTCTTCTTCTTGTGTCAAATGGGAAAAGGCTTCTCCTATTTGTCCATATTGTAATCCCCAAATCTTATTATGATGTGGAACTACATTTGTATAATCCCCTTTTTCCCAGCTCTTTAAAATCTCCTTATAGGTAACTTCTGATAAGAATTTATGATGATTCACTATATGTTGTAAGCTTTCAATCCGTTCTTGTGTAATTAATAGAAATCCAAATTTCTCTTCAGCACCTATTTTTTGATGGGACATTTCATGTAGAACCTGTTGGACTTCTTTTTCTTCCCATGTTCTTTTCACATTAAATTGACTATTCTTCAAAGAGTAATTCTCATTTTTTAACCTAACCGCATCTTGAAAAAAAACTTGGGCATCCACTAATATTGGTTCTTTTTTCTGTTCCATGTTTTGAGAATGATCTATACTTGAAGTTTTATATATATTCTCCAATTCATAACCACTCATATAAAGTACGCCAATCGTTGCTCCTACACAACAAATGAACAACACACAGACTATGCTTCCCCATTTTATTAA
This sequence comes from Bacillus sp. FDAARGOS_1420, assembly GCF_019344915.1. Classification (NCBI taxonomy): domain Bacteria; kingdom Bacillati; phylum Bacillota; class Bacilli; order Caryophanales; family Bacillaceae; genus Bacillus; species Bacillus sp. FDAARGOS_1420. The sequence goes on from NZ_JAHWJB010000003.1 coordinate 231,539, forward strand.
TTGTTTCATCGTCTCCTCCTATAGATTGTAGTAACTTTGCAAGTCCTTTTTGAATTGAAGTGAAAAAATTACAATTACAATTATAACACAATGGACAGAATAGAAAGAATTTTATGTATATTAATCGGTATTTCATGTTATAATTTGGAAGTCTGGTTTTGAAGCTACTAATCTATCATGGTAATAACATTCTAAAACCATTTCATTAATAGAAAAGGAAGTGTATAGAATGAAACATGCATGTAAAAAATTTTTAGGTATTGCAACAGTACTTACCACAGCTTGTTTAACTGTTCCTTTTGGTGCATCGGCAGATACGACACAATTAACGCCTGCACAAAAATGGGAATTAAAAACGCATGGTGAAGTAATAATTGATGATTTACACCCAGGACTCCCTGGTGTTCAAAAACGTACAAAGTACTTTAGCATAGAACATGGCGGATGGACAGATTTAGGGTGGGCATATCAATTTCGGGCAGCAGGTACAATTAATAAAAATGTGTGGACAGGTGTATCCCCATATACTTGTTCGAGTTGGTTAAGTGATACAAACCCATGGGATTCATTCTCTTTAGGCGTAAAGCAAATTAGAATTGATGACTCACCATGGGATGCAGAAAGTGCATGGTGTGGTCGTTAAACACTAGATAAATAGTATTCAATCAAAGAGGAGGTATTTTTTCAAATGCCTTCTTTTTGATGTTCCTATTCTCTCATTCTTCTTTTTCTGTCTTTCGTTCTTCTTCTTCATAATCTGCCCAAATCCCTAATGAAATACCTAAACAATACAGATAAGGCATTAGCTCGTCTAAAAAATCTTTGGCTTCAATTGCTCCTAATTTTACAAAAAGAAACCCAACTAAAGAAAATGTTGCAACCCACATTTGCCAATTTCGGAGTCTTTTTAAAATAGTTTGTGTTTTCAAAGCGTTCCTCCCTCTCTTTCTAAATAATTGCCCTTTTTCATCAATCAGCATGTGCATTTTCCTTTATATCCCTCTTTCCTAAACATCAAAGAGGAAAACTCTCGAATATTATCAAGTATTTATCTCCTGAATCTCCCTTTCTTTCTAGACAAAAATTGTTTAAAATAGAACGTAAATTCTGATTTGTTGTGATTATTATCCTATTCCTTCTTTATTGGATAAATGGGTTTTAAGGAGGAATTATGATATGTCTAAAGAGGTATTGTCTTAGTTTTGTGAAAAACATAGAAATCAATTGAATGAGCCTATTGTGCAACATTTTTTAAATGAACCCACAAATTATGCATTATTTGAACAAGCAATTCTAAAGCCTACCATTGAAAATAAACAACAATTAGATACGGCATTTCAGATTTATTTTAAAAACATCAAAATGGTTAATTACATAAGTAAATTGATTTATTTTTACTCTATTGATTTTGATAAAAAAATTTCACGATATAACAAAAGAAACTATTTACATGACGATTCTTTTTTGACACAAGAAATAGCAACAACAGTAGATGCAACACTAATTGAATATGATAAGAAGCAAAAAAGTATAAAAGATTGTGTTTCTGATCAGGCTCTTTTTCGGGCTTAACTTACCTTATCGGCTAACCAATTAAAAATCTTAGATTTAATGTATGTGTATAACTATACCAACAAAGAGATTGCACACATTTTACAGAAATCCGAACAAAATATTTCTTACCATCATAGAAAATCCATCAGTAAGCTAAGACACATTCTCACATCTCATTCATAAAAAGGAGTTGGACTATTGTGATGCATGTCGCTAGTGACAAAATAATGAATATAGATGATTTTGAAACTATTTCAATCAAAAATTCAACAGTGTATAAAATATACACCTCGACAAGATCGAGAAAATTTAGAACCAGAGTTGAGATTAAAAATCTATGAAAAAATAAAGGTATTACATGCCTTTTCTACACCTGGATTTTTTGACTTTATTGAAACAGAAAAATAGATAGAGATATATATTTATTTCTGTCCAACGATCAAAAAAATTTTTTTCTTTGATTTTTTTGAGGCTGGTTCTCTTTTAGAGAGAGCACGGATAATTTGAATTATTGTATTGGAAATAACTCGTCTTCATGGTTCGATAGTTAAATTTTTATTATTAAATTATTTTTTTCAAAGTGTTTTAGTTATTCTACGTTCCGTTCACTTAATAATGTAGGAGCGTAATTCACCTCATCATTTGTTTGAATATGAATATTGTCTTTCGTGTAGCAATAGAACAGAATTATGTTCTATTACATTAGTACATTAAGTTTCATTAACAAAAAATTCAAAAAAGGGAGAGAGTTTATAATGGCAGAACAAAAAGGAGACCAGCAGTATTAGCAGTACAAACATGGGTAAATTTAAAATATGAAAAAGTCGCAGGTTTTCAACTAGCACCTTTAAATGGTAAAACAGGTTGGTCAACTGTTTATGCTTTAACAAGAGCCCTTCAAATTGAATTAGGTATTACTGAGCTTGCAGATAAATTCGGAGTAACTACAACTGCTAAATACAAGCAGTGGGGTGAAATGTCACTAGGAAATGTTCCTACGGATGAAAAAGGAAAAGCGATTGTTAAAATTTTAAAAGGTGCTATGTATTGTAAAGGATATAATCCAGGTAAATTTGATGATGTTTTTGATGAAAGAACAAAAAATGCAGTTGTAAGTTTACAAAAAGATGTTGCTCTTCCAGTAACTGATGGTAAAGTATATGCCTATATTTTTAAAGCTTTCTTAACAATGGATGCTTATCGTCTTACTCCAGGCGGAGATGCAAAAATACGACAGATTCAACAAGATTTAAATAATAACTATTACAAAACATCTGGTGTTCAACCAACAGATGGTCATTACCAAGCAGACACAAATAAGGCTTTAGTGTACGGTTTACAGACAGAAATAGGAATCCCTGCAGATTCTCAAAGAGATAGAATTGGTCCAGCAACAAAGGCAGGGTTACCAATTCTAAAAGTAGGTAGTTCGGGTAGATTTGTTACATTATTCCAATATGCTTTATATTTTAATGGTTATGATTCTGGTTCTGGTTCATTTTCAACAACATATAATGCGAATATAGAAAGTGCAGTTAGAGCATTCCAATATTTATTTTGCAGTTGATTTTGATGCATATGGGATAGATATTACGGATAATATCCTTCCTCATTTCAAGGCTTTACATGCAAAAATGCTTGAACTTGGTGGATATTATAAAGTAGGTGTTTATGGAGCTCGAAACGTATGTATTCAAGTTTCAGAGAAAGGTTATGCAAAAACAAGTTTCGTTAGTGGAATGTCTATAAAATTTAGTGGGAATTTAGGATTTCCACTACCAAAAAACTGGGCTTTTGATCAAATTTCAACCGTTACAGTTGGATCAGGTAGTTAACAAAATACTTCTAAAACTATCTTGCAAAAGGACACACCTAAGCATACACATGCTACAGGTGTGTCCTTTTTGCATTTATTTTAATAAATAAGTTATCAGATAGCATTAGAAACAATGAATAAATTAAAAAGAAATGGGATGAATTGATGAAAGAATTTATAAGAAATCATTTATACGAGATTTTAGTAGTATTTATTATTGGAGGAGCTATTGTAGGGGGGGTAGTACTTACTTTTTGAATTGACGTTTTTTAACATAATAGAAGCATGCATTCTGTTGTATAGATAGAGTGATTTTTTATTTGATTAGGGAAGATATAACAGCATGAAATCATGGATTAAGGTTATTTGTATAACATCATTCGTATTTCAAATGACAGCATGTAGCAGCTCTACACAAACAGCACATCATTTGGTGCAAAATTAACATATGACTCTGCACAGAAGAGAATAACCTTTGTATATGAGAAGAAAAAATAATATTATAAAATCCTAAATTTCATATATAAAATTAATAAGAATTATGATATGATGAAAGTAACAAAATACTTCTAAATCTACCTGCAAAAGGACACACCTACGCATACATATGCCATAGGTGTGTCCTTTTTTCGTTGTCTATAAATCCCTAAAAAAGGGAGAGGGGGAAGATATATTGCTTACGAGTGAAATACCATCTACAGATGTATCTTTTGAGAATGTGGAGAGTCATGAGCGTAGTAAGGTGAATGAAATATCAGTATGTCCCAAATGTAAAAAGCAATCATTCAGAGCTACGTTTAACGAACATCCAAAGTGGGTGCGTTTTTGCTTGTGTTGTGATTATAAAGAAGTTAATCCAGCATATAGTCCATTTGTATATTAAGTAGAGTGATACTAATAGGAAAGGATACTACGGTATGAAACCATGGATTAAGATTGCTTGTATAACATCATTAGTCTTTCAAATGACAGCATGTAGCAGTTCAACACAAACAAATAATTCGAGACCTGCACAAACGGCCCAGAAAGCAATCCAGCAGAATGTAGAAGGAAAGAGTAATGTTGATATTCCGGAAGCATACAGGGACAAATTAAAAGGATTAGAAACGGGTAAAGGAAAAGTAATATATGTAAAAGACGGAGATACAGTAGATGTAAAAGTAAACAGGAAGAAGCAGACGGTAAGGTTACTATTATTAGACACCCCTGAATCTGTTTCTCGAAAGATTCCGCCACAAAAGATGGGTAAAGAAGCATCTTCTATTCTAAAGAAACAAATAGAAGGAAAAGATGTAACCCTGGTATATGATCATGGACAAAAAGAAGACAAGTATGGCAGAAAATTAGCGTATATATTTTGCGAAGGAATACATGTAAATGAATTAATGGTCAAATCAGGATACGGGATTGTAGCTTATATTACTAAACCGAACACTACGCTGCTTCCACAAATGTTAGATGCAGAAAAGAAAGCAAAATCATCTAAAAGTGGAGTGTGGAGTATCAAAGGTTTTGTGGATGAAAAGAAACATCATTATAACCGAAATAATGCCGCTTAACGCATATCACTAAAGCATAGTAAGAATACTAATGCTTTGAGATTAAAATAAGGAGGTTTTTAAGTGTGAAAGAGAATAAAAGAAACATGATCTTATCGTTTGTTATTTCGTTTGTCTTTATATTTTCGAGCATGATGCCTTTCAGTAGTAACGAATACATCTATGTTATTTCAAAAATTGGAGCTGCAGCTGGTGTAATAAACATTGTGATGATGAGTGTTTTTTTGTATGTTCAAAGCAAAAAAATGAGATATTCATTGAATTAAACTGTAAGAGAGAAAGTTTTCCTTACTCACATTAAAAAGAGAGTGGTAAGGAAAACAGTGAAGGAGATGGAATAGATGAGTTAGGTAGCGGGATTCTTGAAATTTGTTTTAGCGAAAGAAAAATGCTACGTATATTTGGCTGTATCAGAAAAGAGAAACAAACGTGTAAACACGCACATTTTTTATAAATTTGGTCAAATGGAAAAAGCATTGGAAAGTATGTACGAAATGCGGGATGATTTCGAGAATAAGTTCCCGATAGAACTAAAAGAAAAAGGATATGATTGGGAAGATATCAACAATTGGATACTTTCCATTGAGACAGGATTCTCAAAGCATGGAAATGAGCTAATCACATACGGAAGCTAAGTAGAGCAGAACATTAAATGAGGTGAATGAAGAATGGCGTTAATTCGAAAGTATCATATTACAATTGCTTGGATGATAGCTACAAGTGCAATGCTTATAAGCTTGGTTTTTAGTGAATGGATGAAACTTCCACCATGTGATTTGTGCTGGTACCAAAGAATGGCCATGTATCCATTAGTATTTATATTGGGGATAGGAATGTATAGAAAAGATCCTCATGTCAGCACGTATGCATTTCCATTTGCGTGTATCGGTTTAATGTTATCTGTATATCAAATTACAATTCAAGCGTTTCCTGTTAGTGAGATGAAGATTTGTTCAGTAGGAGTTTCTTGTACAGAAGACCACTTAAATTTGTTCGGTTTCATCACAATTCCGATGTTATCTTTTGTTGGATTTTTAGCTATTATTATACTTTTATACCTCAGAGACGAAAGATAGAGGAAGCCGATAAAACACCTTGTATATACATAGACATGAACATGTATAACGTTAGTTAATTCGAAAAAAATAAGAATGGAATATAGAAAAGGAGAAATTAAAAATGACAACATTACAAAACCAAAAAGAAATGAACCAAATTTCAGAGGCAGACGTAGAATTATTAAAAATCATGGCACACCCAGTTAGATTACAAATTGTGAAGGAGTTAAATCATCATAGAATCTGTAATGTAACGCAATTGACAGATATATTAAAAATACCACAATCCACTGTTTCTCAGCATCTATCAAAAATGAGAGGAAAGATCATACGTTCGGAAAGAAGAGGATTAGAGATGTATTATCATATTGAGAATTTCAAAGCTTGCCAGATTGTTAGTGTACTAGGTTTATAAAAAAGTATTAGATAATAAAAGTCCTCACAATAAGTGAGGACTTTTAAATGCGCTTAGATTAAATTTGTTGTGGTGCACCACCATAGTCGCCGACACTATATGTAGGAGAAGGGTAATGTCCATGAGTAGCAAGTTGGTCTGTCTGAGAAAATTGAGTAATTCCCACCGTTAACGCCCCAATAAAAGCAATACCAGATAATAATAAGCTGATTTTTTTCATTATTTTAACGCTCCTTTTTCGACTAATTTTCGTCTAGCTTGATAACAAATATGGAAATAGTCACTTACCTTTTTGTGATTTTCTAATTGTCTACATGATGTAGCAAATAATTCAGCATATTCCACAACATAATCCCATAACTCTTCTTTCTCAAAGTACACAATTCCTTCTTGAATGATTTTTTCTAATTCTTCCAATGGAATATTTTCGTTTAAGCTATTTAAAATAGAGAAGTGATGCGTATATTCCTCGTTATTAATTCCTCTGCAGATCTGTAATCCCTTATCAATGAGTTGGCTGGCTGCCGATTGTTCTCCTAATTTATAATGTTCCTTAGCTTCTAGGAAGATAGCCTTAAAGTGCGTAGGCATTTTAGCTGTTACTTCTGAAAGATGACGAATAGCTAAAGTAGACATGTTTTGATCAGAATATAGCCAACCTATTGTACTTCTTACATATAACAAGGAATCTTCTTCCTTATTCTTTTTAAGTAAATCAATTGCAGAATTTAGATATTCTTCTGCTTGTTCGTACTGCTTTAAATAGATACAGCAGCCGCCTAGCAAGCTATTACAAAAGGCTGCTTTCACTTCATAGCCTTCATGCTTCGAAAAGATTTCTTTTGATTTATTTGCGTATTCAATTGAAGTGAGCATGTTATAAGTATGGTGATAAAAAGTTGCGATTCTATAATAGAATTCAGCATGTTCAACTTCATCCGGTATATCTACTAGTATCTTTTCTGCCTGTTTATAATGTTCCTCCGCCATAGTATAATTTGCGATAAAAGTGGCATGCATGGCTTTGAAAAAGTGATAATAAAAGCGAAGAAATTGGTCTGTAGGCATATCATAATCGCTAATAGTATCAAAGCTGTTTTTTTGAATACTAAGGCTATCTGTTAAGACTGTGTAACGAAACTCAAGTAGTGAGTAATATAGTAGCAAATTTTGATCCTGACAATCTTGATTCGGCTCAGTACTTAATTTACTAATTTTTTCATCGATTTCCTTTTTTAAATTGGTAGCTTTTAAAATTTGTTGAGATAGCATAGATTGGTACCAGTCGTTCAATAGAGAGGTTAATTGCTCATTCCCCTTTACTAAAACACTCATTATATATTCCCCCATCCTATAGAAGTATCCTAATCCTATTTAATTAGTATCATCATAGCAGAACAGCAGCATTATTTGAGTGATTTCGAGTTATTTTTCAATAAAATTCAGAAAAAACAGTCAATTTATATCGATTTTATATGCTGGGTGTTTTTGCCCATCCCCTCGAAATGGGGGAATAAGCAATTGGATATCTTATATTCCTCACGTTCAGAAATTAACATATTAAAACTAGATAAGTAATATTGTTCGTAAAAGTGTATATTTGAGATCATTTAAACCATTTACCCTTCATTGTAACAATCCGATCATCATTTGGTATTTTCTTTTTTTGTGTGTATTCTCCCTACATTAAAGTAGATGTTTTCAAGTGGAAGAAATATCCTCTTACAAAAATGTAAGGTTACTGTCATATTAATCAATAGCGATTTATCTCTCAAAAGAGCAAAATAAGTAAGAGAATAACAATCGTAGGAGGATATATATGACGAAACCAGTTGTAGATGTAAAAAACATTCAAAAAGTGTACGGTAAAAAAGGTGATAACCAATCACATGCGTTAAAAGGTGTCTCATTCTCCATTCAAGAAGGTGAGTTTGTTGGTATTATGGGACCATCTGGTTCTGGTAAAACGACATTATTAAATGTAATTTCAACGCTTGATAAAGCAACGGGCGGCGTTGTTGAAATTGCGGGTACGGACATTACGAAAATGAAGCAAGGTGAGCTTTCTGATTTCCGTTCGCAAAAGTTAGGATTCATTTTCCAAGACTTCAACTTATTAGAGAACTTATCTATTTATGAGAACATTGCACTTCCACTTTCACTTCAAGGTGTTTCATCACGTAATATTGGACCAAAAGTAGAGAAAGTAGCGGATATGTTAGGGATTACAGAAATTCTTCAAAAGTATCCAACTGAAGTATCCGGTGGACAGAAACAGCGTTCAGCAGCAGCACGTGCGTTAGTGCATGAGCCAGCAATTATTTTAGGGGACGAGCCAACAGGAGCGCTTGATTCTAAAAATGCAACGAGTTTACTGGATGCCATGACAAACTTAAATACCGAACAAGGTGTGTCTATTATGATGGTTACGCACGATCCGTATAGTGCTAGTTACTGTCAACGTATTTTATTCATTCAAGATGGTGAGCTCTATAAAGAAATTCATCGTGGTGGTACCCGTGAAGAGTTTTATAAAGAAATTTTAGATGTGCTGGCAGACTTAGGCACTCAAAAAGGATAAGGAAGGACGTTCAAGCATGTTATTTAAAATTTCCATGTCAGGACTAAAAAGTAAGTTGCAAGACTATATTGTCTTACTTTTGGGTCTTATTATATCTATTTCAATTTTCTATATGTTCCAAACTCTAGCACAAAATAAAGCATTTCTTGAATCTAATTCAAATGTAGCTGCTATTGTATTTGCATTTCAAATTGGTTCAGTTTTACTAGCAATCATAACGTTCTTCTATATTTTATATGCAAATTCTTTCTTATTATCCCTTCGCCAAAAAGAGTTTGGGATGTATATGATGTTAGGAGCAAAAAAGCATAAAGTTACACTACTTATGTTTATTGAAACAATCGTATTAGGCGCAGCGTCTCTTGTGATTGGAATTACAATTGGTGTAGGACTTGCAGAAGGTATCGGTCAGTTATTGATGAAACAGTTGGAGTTTTCTGGTGAGGGGTATCAAGCATTTTATATTCCCTCTATGACTGTTACTTGCATCTTCTTTTTTGTCTTATTTGTACTATCAGCCATCATGAATAGTATGAAATTGTCACGTATTTCTGTTTTGCAACTTGTACATGCAGATGAACAAACAGAACGTGTCGCGGTAAAAGGGAAAATGACAGCTGTAGTTGCATTCCTAGGTTTACTTTTACTAGGTATTGGTTATACATCACTGATCTATATATCACAGCTACAAGGAGAAAATATAATAAGCATTCCTAAATTCATGGCTATTGGATTAATCGCGGCTACAGTTGGTACGTACATGCTATTTGGATCCCTTCTCCCCGTTATGATGAAAAAGGTACAGAGTAATAAAAAACGTAGGGAAAAAGGGCTGAATGCTTTTACTTTTGCGCAATTAAACTTCCGTATGAACAGTCTAACAAACGTGCTGGCAACGGTAGCAATATTAGTAGCTCTTGGAGCTGGTGGAATTGCTTGTGGTATGGCATTTAAAAACAATGTTCTAAAACAGACTGATAAAGGAACCATTTATGATTCGGTAGTTCATAATCCAACAGTGGAAGAAAAGAAATTGTTAGACGGTATTCCATTTAAAGAGCAACTTGAATATCGCTACAAGGTGGATGATACGTATGTGTATTATATAAAAGAAGAGTTAGAGAATAATCGTCCTTTAGTAAAAGATAGAAAAAATGAGAAGACAATGAAAGTTTCAGAAAAAATCCCCATGAATGCATTTGCATTATCAAGACAATGGGGTAAAGATGATGGAAAACCAAAACAATGGAGCGATGCTTTCCAAACAATTCAACCAAAGTATATGTATCCGAATCATGAAGTGAAAATTGTCAATCAAAACATATACGATAGTATGAAAGATACAGAAAATAAAGTATTTATTGGTAAAGCGGATAATTTCGGTACATACATAAAAGAATGGAAAAAACTTGATGAATTACATGTAGTTAAATATAAAAATGTGAAAGCAGAAGAACTGGATAGTAAGTATCAAACATATAAGTCGAACCAAAGTTTTTCTAGCGGACTCATGTTTATGGGCTTCTTCGTTGGAATTGCATTCTTAGCAATGATGGCAAGTTGTCTGATGTTTAAAGTTCTGTCTGGTGCATCCAAAGATTGTACACGTTATCAAATGCTTCGTAAAATCGGTGTTCGCCAAGAGTTATTAACACAATCGATTTATAAAGAGTTATTCTTTGTATTCTTAGTACCAGCAATTGTGGGTATTGTTCACGTATTAGTTGGTATGAACATGTTCAGCCCTCTTTTAATTGATCCGTATTTTCGAATTTGGTTGCCACTTGCTATTTTTGTAGTAATTTACTTGATTTATTACTTCATTACAGTTCAATTATATAAAAGAATTGTACTTTCGAAAGAAGATTAACGTAATGATATGATTTATATGAAGTGTCAACATCATCAGCCCCCATTTATTGATCATTCTGAAGGGGGACAAGAAAGCTGGAAATAAGAAATGGACTCGTATTACGGCTAAACATTTGGTTCTCGTGCAAAAAACTAAAATTGTATCATTTATATCAGAACAGATTATTTCAATAATCTGTTCTTTTTCGTTTGTAAAGACATGTGTAAGCAGATTCATGTAAGGTCATTCACTAAAGGAAGAGGAAGATAAAAATAATTTGAGATATTCTCCATTTAATTACTTTCGCAAAAAGAGAAAATAAAAAAACCAGCCGCTTCTTTTAAGAAAGATTGCTTTTTTGTAAATTATATTCGTATTCTTTGACTCTTCTATAAAATGTATTACTCTTCATTCCTACTCTTTGCATGGCTTCTACTGCAGTAATTTTATGATTTTTCCATTTTTGATAAGTTTCTTTAAAATTATCATCAATTTCAACTTTTTTGCGGCCATCCAATACTACATATGTACATATTCATTATTGAAATTAGTAATAATAAAATGTATTATTGAAAAGCGCTATTTATAATTCAAGTAATCAAGGCTATGTATCTATAATAATTTGAACATTCAGAAATTATAATATTATCATAAAAATGAGGTGAGATTAATAGAAACAGTACATATTAAATGGTATGGATTGTATAGTTTAAATGATTTTTATAATAGAGAAGAAGCTTTTAAGAAGGGAATATTTGCAATCTCTAGAGTATATGCTAAGAATGAAACATTGATCTATATAGGAAAAACCAAAAGAAGCTTTATACAAAAGATAAGGGAACTTAATAAAGATTGGATTTTTGATGAAAGCGAATTAAAGATTACATTAGGAATAATAGAGTCTCCTAGTGGTGAAAGTTTCTCTGAAAAAAAGGTAAAAGAGATAAAATCCCTTTTGATTTTACGGCATACCCCAGTAGAAAACAACACATCTTTATTGTACCATAGAGGGCAGTTTAATTTGAAAATTATAAATAAGGGAAGAAGGGGCTTAATTGTTAAAAAGATTTCTACAGGAGATCTAATGTGGACCTAATTGGAATCACCTTTGAATAAAATTGAAGGTTTCTTATGAACAGATGCTTATCAATTTTTAATGTATTAAAATATTTTTGAATAACATATGTCAGATGCTTGAAACAACACAAATTTTATTATGATATGAAATCTTGTATGGGAATTGTAATTCATTTCCATTGTTTAATGAAAATATTAAGAATTATGAGGATAATGCATAAAGATTAGAAGAGAAAATAAACTCGGAGGTTTAAAAAATGGGACAAGGAAGCAGGTTTCAAGAAAAACAACAAAATCGTCGTAAAAAGGTGATTTTTAATATTGCATTTACTTTGGTATTAGTGGCAGTTGGTATAGTGACATACCAGTTGTTTTCCCCTTCTGATACATCAAAGAAAGCAATTGCTCAAGAAAAGAAAGCAACAAAGATAGAAGAGAAGAAACATAAAGAGAAAGAAGCAGCGCAGTTAGAAGAGAAGAAACGTGAAGTGAAAGAAGCAGCGCAGTTAGAAGAGAAGAAACGTGAAGTGAAAGAAGCAGCGCAGTTAGAAGAGAAGGAACGTGAGGAGAGAGAGGCAGCACTGTTAGAAGAGAAACAAAAAGCAGAAAAATCGGTAAAAACCAGCGAAAATGAAAATAAAGAGGGAGAAAAAACGGCATCTCAAGAAAAGGGTTCTCAAACTAATCCTTCTTGGAAGCCAATTGGTACAGAGCAAGGAGCAAAACCTGCAATGAAATTTAAAGAAGGAACAGTAGATTGGAATGAGATGAAAAAAGCAATTTCTTATGCCGTTGATGTTCCAGAGGGTCAATTGATTTTTGATTTTATTGGAAATAATGGTGAAAATAAAGCCTACGGTAATGTACGAGATAAGCAAAGTAATAAAAAATATAAGGTTGATATTGCTTGGGTAGAGAATCAGGGCTGGAAACCAGTATCTGTTCAAGTGGTAAAATAAATAAGCAAAATGTAAATGCTATCCTCTCTTGTTGTGAGCGACTAAGCTATTAAGTGATGATATAGAAGTTCATATAGTAGAGATTCCAAAGTTGATGCAACAATGGCACGAAGAGAAAGTCAATCCGGGGGAAGATTCGTTTGTTCGTTGGTTATTATTATTACCTGCGAATGGGTTCTGGTGCAAAAATAAAATAAAAGAGAATAAAGCGCATATACTCCTAACAGAATTGTATCTTATGCTGCAAGTCCAAACAATTGATGAATGAATTCTTTCTGATTTTGGACAGACTGTTCCCCTAAATCAATCTGTTCTTTTTTAATCATATGCATGGCTTCTACTCCAGAAAGAATAGATGTAGCTGTGGCAAAAGATTTGAGCCCTAGCATAGAACGGATTCGCTTCTTTATAAAACGATGATCTTGTTCTACTATGTTATTCAAGTACTTTTGTTGTCTAATTTGCATACCATCAGGTATGCTTTTTCTTTTTTCAACTGTTCAATTGCTATCGGATAAGCCAGGTTCTTATCGACTGTTATAACACGTGGCTTTGTAACATGAAAAGACCGCAAAGCTTTCTTGAAGAAGTGCTTTGCAGCCTTCTGGTCTCTTGTTTTGTTTAGGAAAAAATCAAATGTGTTTCCTTTCGAATCAACAGCACGATACAGATACATCCATTGACCTTTTACTTTGATATAGGTTTCATCGACTCTCCAAGAGTCATTTGGTTGTTTGAGGTGACGACGGATTCGTTTGTCCAATTCAGGACCATACTGATGAGCCCAACGCATAATCGTTGTATGAGAAATGGATAAACCCCGTTCTTCTAGCATTTCCACTAAATCGCGAAAACTGAGGTTGTACCGTAGGTACCATCTTACCGTTAACAAAATAATATCAGGCTGATAATGCTTCCATTTGAATGCAATTTCCTTTTCCTTTTCCATACCAATCACGCACCCTTTCTAAAGTAATAGTAACAGTATGTCCAAGATTTATAGATTCATTGCAATTGTCCTTAAGTTCTTGCACCAGAACCTTTTAATCCTATACAATGAAACTCTCTTTTTCCTTACCCATTCCTTACAAATTTCTTACGTTCAAAATAGATTCTATTTATTAATATTATTTAAAATCTGCGATACGATTTAATCTTAATTTAGTTGTTTTATAGAAATATTTCTGGTTTTTAGAAAATAATAATCTGAATATTCATTGTTTTCTATATTATTTTTAGAAAATAATCCCATTAATAGGAGTGTTATGATTTAATTGTTAGTCAATATCTCACTTTTAGAGCGTTAATGTCTTTGAGAAAGTCTAAGCAAGCTATTGATTTCATTACCATCACAAACGAACTGCAAAAAAAGAATAGGATTGAAGAGGCGGGAGAAGTCTCGTATCCCACTCAATTAGTTTCTATCTTCCTATTTAGTAAACTTAAGGAGCTCGTTTTTATGAAAACTACCGAATCAAAAAGTCTATGGGGAAATACAATTTATTTACAAGTTTTCTCTGCGTATTCACTGCTTATGCTCGGAGTATTTATTGACATGTTAGCCATTATGACCATTGTTAGTTTTGAATGGGGAGTAGATCCCACCATGATTGGATTAATTCCCGTTGCGTATGCACTTCCTGGGATTATATTTAGTTCATGGGCAGGTGTTATTGCTGATCGCTTTAGAAAAATTCCAATTATGATGTTTTGTAATCTAATGGTTGGTTTATTAACAATTGTTCTTTTATTTGTCCAAAATATTCATTGGCTTTTGTTAGCATTAATGGTTCGTTCCATTTTCACCGTTTTTTACTATCCTGCACAGCAAACACTAACACGACAGATTGTTTCTCCTGATCTGCTTACCAAAGCGGTAAGTATCAATGGGATAGTTGAGCAAGGAACCAAGATACTGGGCCCACTTATAGGAGGAATGTTACTGAGCTGGTTTCAGCCAGAGTTTTGTTTGATTATAAGGGCAATATGCTGTTTACTAGCTGCTTTGGTTCTGTTGCCTACAATAAGGTTACAGGAATCTTTGTCAAAAGAACATATAGAAAAGAAACAGCAAAGTACTTGGACTGCTTGGTTACAAGGTTGGGGGTATGTATTATCCAATCGGATGATATTATCAACTATGATTTTCTTTACAATAGCTATGGCAGTATTACAATTAGTAGACTCACAGTTCCCTACTTTATTTAAGAGCTTGTTTCCAAATGATAAGAGTAAAATGGGATACATCATTTCTATTATTGGTCTTGGGGGAATAATTGGCGCATTCTTAACTCAGAAATTAAAACATTTTCAATATGGTTGGGTAATATGTGGAGGCATTGCTTTAATGGGAATTGGCTTTGGAGGTATTAGTCTGATAACTCTGATAAGTCCTGGTTCATCCCTCATTTTTGCCTATCTGATTAGTTTTATAGCTGGTATTGGAAGTGGACTTATGTTTGTATCCAATCAAGTTATTCTACAAATAGAATCTCATCAAGAACAGGTCGGAAGAGTATTTGGAATTCAAAGTAGTTTAGCAAATGCAGTCCTCATTATTTCTCCTGCTATGAGCGGTCCACTGGTTCACTTTTTCGGAGTAATTGAACTCTATTTTTATGTGGGTATTGGGCTCATCATCATCGGAGTAATTGGGGTTTCACTGCAGAAATATATATGGGTTAAACACAAACAAGAACCTATAAGAGTAAATAATTTTTGAAGGGAAGATTTTTTATGGCCAATGAAGAATGTTATCCGTTAAGTCATCCACAGAGGAGAATATGGTATACAGAAGTTATTCATTCCGGTAAAGGGATATGTAATTTAAGGTTTTTATTTAAACTTCATAGAAAAATGGATTATTCAAAATTAAACCGAGTTGTGAATCGTGTTATTAGTGAAAATGATGGTCTTTGCATCAGACTAAAAGAAAATGGGCATCAGCAACCTGAACAATATTTTGTTAAACATGCAGAACAAGAATTTGAGTTTTTCGATTTCAGTTCCGTGGAAGATTCAGATTTGCTTGAGAAATGGATCGAGCAGAAAACAAAAGAAACGTTTACATTATTTAATTCAGATTTGCACTATTTTGCTTTAATAAAATTAAACGATAATGAATGTGCAGTCTTTGGGAATGTTCATCATATTATCATGGATGGTTTATCAATCCAAATATTTATCAGTCAGATTGCAAAATATTATTATGGGATGTATAGCGAGACTGAGGAGGGCGTACTTAGAAATTCATATGTTCAATTTCTGGCCAATGAACAAACATACTTGAATAGTAGTCGCTTTCAAAAAGATCAAAAATTCTGGTTAGAGGAATTTAAAACACTTCCATCTGTGACGGGATTGAAGTCCTATAATACGTACCAAGTTAGTACCAGAGCAGCACGTGAGACGTTTATATTATCGGAGAATTTGAAGAGAAAGATAGAAAAATTTTCTGAAAATTACAAATTTAGTTTATATACTCTTTTTGTCGCTGCATTTTCCTTGTCTATGCATCGGTGGACCTCATCGCTTGATATTGCATTAGGAATGGCTTATGGCAATCGTATGACTAAAATGGAACGGGAATTAATTGGAATGATGGTGAGTACGGTTCCCCTAAGAATGGATATCGATCCAGAAGAAGAAGTGCTTTCATTTATTAGTAGAGTGTCCAGAAAACAAAGTAAATCATTACGACATCAGAAATACCCATTTGATTTGTTATTAAAGCAGATTAATAAAGAGAATAACAGCAATGTTAGACTTTT
Source organism: Bacillus sp. FDAARGOS_1420 (assembly GCF_019344915.1). Taxonomy (NCBI): domain Bacteria; kingdom Bacillati; phylum Bacillota; class Bacilli; order Caryophanales; family Bacillaceae; genus Bacillus; species Bacillus sp. FDAARGOS_1420. The sequence continues at coordinate 248,180 of NZ_JAHWJB010000003.1, forward strand.
CGGAACTACGATTGATTATAGAGATCGTGATGAAAGTGGTGACTCACTATGGATTCCAAACTGTGAAGAAGTACAAGATTTTGCAGTGCATATTGAGAATTTGATTGATATAGACTCTTTACATGTACATATTGATTATCGTGAAGAGTTATTTTCTAAGGAAGAGATAAAACGTTTTTTCAAAGTTATGTTAGCAATAATAGAAAATACGTTTGAAAATCCAAAGCAGAAGGTAGCTGAAATTGAAATCATTTCTGAAGAAGATAAAAGAAAAAGTTTAGTAGAGTTCAACAATCCTAAGCTTGATTTTCCACCTCAAGTAACTATTCATGAATTGTTCGAACAGCAAGCGATGATTTATCCAAACGCTATTGCAGTTACGTATGAAAAAGAGCGAGTTACCTATAGGGAGCTAAATGAACGTGCAAATCAGTTAGCTCATTATCTACAAAAAAAAGGAGTAGGACCTGATACTTTAGTTGGACTGTGCGTTGAACGTTCTCTCGAAATGATTGTAGGTATTTTAGGGATTTTGAAGGCTGGTGGAGCTTATGTTCCACTTGATCCAACATATCCAGAGCAGCGACTTCAATATATTTTAGAGGATGCTAGCATTCAGTTATTCGTAACGCAAGAAAGTTTAAAAGAATTGAAATGGTTACCAGAAAATATTAAATCGATTTGCCTGGATCGTGAACGAGCTGAGATTGGGCAAGAAAGTAAGTCCTTGCCAGTTTCTGATGTAAGTTCCCAAAATCTAGCTTACGTAATCTATACTTCGGGATCAACAGGGAATCCAAAGGGCGTTATGATAGAGCATCACAATGTCATTCGTTTATTTAAATCAACAGACTGTTTGTATCAGTTTAATGAAAAAGATACTTGGACGCTTTTTCATTCTTATGCATTTGATTTCTCAGTATGGGAAATTTGGGGAGCATTATTATATGGTGGGAAATTAGTTGTTGTTCCGTACTGGATTAGTCGATCGCCTAAGGATTTTTATCAATTATTGGTAGAGGAAGAAGTCACAGTTCTAAATCAAACACCTTCCGCATTTCGACAATTAATACAAGTGTGTGAACAAGAAGATGAGAATAAAAACTTGCAGCTGCGTTATGTGATATTTGGTGGAGAGGCATTAGAAGCTATTAGCTTGTTACCTTGGTTTCAAAGGTATGGGGAGAAAGAACCGCAGTTAATTAATATGTATGGAATTACAGAAACTACCGTTCATGTTACATATTATCCAATTACTCAAGATGATGTGCAGCATGCTTCAAGAAGTAATATCGGAAAGCGGATTCCAGATTTAGAAGTGTATATACTAGACGCTTATCAACAGGCTGTACCTATAGGTGTAGATGGTGAGCTTTATATTGGCGGGTCAGGGCTTGCACGTGGGTATTTAAATAGACCTGAATTAACTGCAGAGCGCTTTATACCTCATCCATTTAGTAGTGATCCGAAAGCAAGATTATATCGGACAGGAGACTTAGCGAGGTATTTACCGGATGGGAATCTGGATTATCGTGGAAGAATTGATCATCAGGTTAAAATACGTGGTTTCCGAATTGAGATTGGGGAGATTGAGTCTACTTTACATGCACATGCATCTATAAAGGAGGCTGTTGTGATTGTTCGAGAAGATCAACCAGGTGATAAACGATTAGTAGCATATGTTGTAGGAGATGGAAATGTAGGTGCGTGGCGAGAGTATCTTAAAGCGAAACTACCGAGCTATATGGTCCCTTCGAGATTTGTGACGATGGAAGCCATTCCACTAACAGCTAACGGTAAAGTTGATCGTGAGGTCTTACCTATGCCGGAGGAAGAGCAGACTAACAGTGAAGCTGTTGCTCCTCGGAATAGTAACGAAAAGATACTGGCTACCATCTGGAAGCAAGTATTAGGTGTTAAAAAGGTAGGAATCTATGATAATTTCTTTGAAATTGGTGGCGACTCGATTCTCAGTATTCAAATCATATCTCAAGCAAGTCAAGTGGGATTAAAACTTACTCCAAAGCAAATGTTTGAATGCCCAACCATTGCCGAGTTGGCACAAGTGGCTATAGAAATGCAGGGAGTACAAGCGGAGCAGGGAATTGTGACAGGAGATGTGCCTCTTACTCCAATTCAGTACTGGTTCTTCGAGCAAGAACATTCACGTCCGGAGCATTGGAATCAATCGATGCTTTTAAGAGTAAAAGAGAGATTGGACGTTAAGTTACTAGAGGGAGCAATATTAAATTTACTCAAACATCATGATGCTTTACGTTTCCGGTACGAACAGTTACCAAATGGAACGTGGAGGCAGAGAAATGAAGGGACTGATGAGCGGTCTGTACTTCATGTGGTAAAACGGAACAAAGCTAATGAACAAGCGTGGAATAAAGTAATACAAGAAGAGATGAACATTACACAAGCTAGTTTCAATTTAGTTACAGGTCCGTTAATGAGAGTAGTTTACTTCGAGGATATCTCAGATGGAAATGATCGACTATTTTGGGTGATTCATCATTTAGTGATAGATGGAGTATCGTGGAGAATTCTATTGGAAGATTTACAGGCGGTATATAAACAGATGAAACAAGGTCAAGGAGTCCGCTTACCTGCGAAAAGTACATCTTTTAAAGAGTGGTCGGAACGACTGCAGACATACAGTGATTCGGGTATTTCAAAAAAAGTACAAGATTATTGGAATGAACGGGTAGAAAAAGAAACGATGAAAATTCCAATGGACTACCCAATACAAGAAACAACAGAAGAATCCATTGATCAAGTGACGAGGACTTTAGGAGTAAAAGAAACACATGCATTGTTACAAGAAGTTCCAGTGACTCATAAGACAAGGATTAATGAGGTACTATTGGCGGCATTAGGACAAGCTATCGTCGATTGTACAAATCAGCAAACGGTTTCTATTCATCTAGAAGGACACGGGAGAGAAGAGATGATTGAAGGTATTGATCTATCACGGACAGTGGGCTGGTTCACGAGTATTTATCCTGTTCATCTGAATTTTCAAGGAACTAAAACACCTATTGAAGGATTAAAGGCTGTAAAAGATCAATTGCGTCAAATTCCGAATTGCGGAGTTGATTATGGTATTTTAAGTTACCTGAAAAAAGAATCACTTCCGTTTTATCAGCAAAAGCCTTCAATAAGCTTTAACTATTTGGGCCAATTTGATCAAGTGTTTTCAAAGGAATCTTTGTTTATGCAAGAGACAGGGTTTACATTTTTAAATCATGCTCCAGATTCCAAACCATCGCATCTAATTGATGTTATCGGTATGGTAAAAGATGAGAAGTTACATTTTGTTTGGATGTATAGTAGAGAACAGTTTTCTAGATTGAAAATTCAAGCGATAGCAGATGGTATGTTGAGGCATCTTCGTCAACTTATAAATAAACCAACAACAGAGTCTGCTTTTACAGTATCAGATTTTGCTGATGCGGAGGACCTTACGGAAGAAAGTTTGAGCAAAGTATTACTTAAATTAACAAAGAAAAGGGTGTAAAGATGGGAGACGTTATAGATATATATGGATTATCACCTTTGCAAAAAGGAATATTGTTTCATACTTTATACGATCAAGATGATGAACATTCTTTTTCCTACATTGTACAAGTAGGCTTCTTGCTCGGGGGGCAATTGGATGTTGCTACTTTTGAAAAGGCTTGGGAATATGTTATTCATCGACATGAAGTTCTACGCTCAGTATTTGTGTGGGAGGAAGTAGAAAAACCTCTGCAAGCAGTTTACCAACGTCTTCCTTTTACTATTCATCAAGAGGATTGGAGTGCCCATTCGCATGAGGAGAGGGAGAAGAAATTACACCAGTTTTTGACTGCAGATCGTAGAAAAGGATTTTTATTGGATGAAGCACCGTTGATGAGAGTCACTGCGATTAAAGAAGCAGAAGAGGAAACGAGAATCATTTGGACACATCATCATATTTTGCTAGATGGGTGGAGTGTGTCATTGGTCTTTAGTGAAGTGATGGAAGTTTATCTCAAGATGATAAAGGGAGAATTGTTGAATCTTCCTAAACCTCTTCCTTATAAAAAATATATCCAGTGGATAAATAAACAAGATCAAAGTCAAGCAGAGGAATTTTGGACAGAAGAATTAAAGGGGTTTTATGCACCTACGCCATTAGCGATGGAAAGAAAAGATCAAGAACAGGAGAAGGGCTATGGAGAGTGTGTTTATCAGGTATCTGAGGAACTCACTGAGAATTTACAAGAGTGGGTACGAAATAGTCGATTAACATTGAATACGTTAGTACAAGGCGCATGGGCCTATTTGATGAGTAGGTATAGCGGTGAAAGTGACATCGTATTTGGCGTAACTAGCTCTGGACGTCCTACTGATTTGATAGGAGCAGAGAATATGGTAGGTCTATTTATTAACACATTACCTACTAGAATTCGATTAACGAATGATACATTAGTAGTAGATTGGCTTCGTAAAATACAGATGAAAGAAATGGAACGAAGACAATATGAATATAACTCGTTGGTTGATATTCAAGGGTGGAGTGAGGTTCCGCGGAATAGCTCCTTATTTCATACCTTGTATGTGTTTGAAAATTACCCAATTCAAGGTGAGAGAAATGATGATTTAAGATTACTAGATGTTAAAAGTGTGGAACAAACAAATTATCCTTTAACACTCATTGTAATGCCTGGTAAGGAAATTACTTTAAAGTTGATGTATGACCGGAGCTATTTTAATGAAGAAACAATAAATCGAATCCAGGGTCACTTATTGCAAACATTAATTCAGATGAAAAAGAGCCTAGATTCAAAGCTCTCCGAAATTACTCATTTAACAATGGAAGAGCAGACACAGTTACTAGAGGAATGGAATAATACTCAAGTAAAATATTCAGCTGAGGGCATGATTCATACGGCATTTGAGGAGCAAGTTAAGAAAACGCCAGGAGCAATCGCAGCTATTTACGAAAATGAACAAATTACCTATAGAGAGTTGGATGAGCGTGCTAATCAGTTAGCACATTATTTACAAAAGCGTAGTGTAGGTCCAGAATCTCTTGTCGGAGTATATATGGAACGTTCATTACAAATGATGATAGCGTTATTAGGTATTCTAAAATCAGGAGGGGCATATGTTCCACTTGATCCTACTTATCCAGAGAGTCGGCTTCGTTATATATTAGAGGATGCTGGAATTGAAGTACTAGTGACGGAAGAGAATTCTGAAAATTTATATATATCTGAAGACGTTGAAACGATTTGTATGAATCAAGATTATACTGCAATTGAAAAAGAAGAATCAACCCCATGTATAAGTGGCGTAACAGGAAGAAGTTTAGCGTATGTTATGTATACCTCAGGATCTACAGGGAATCCAAAGGGAGTGATGATTGAGCATCATTCAGTAATTAATTATCTAGAATGGATGCAACATCAATATCCACTTTCTGAAAAGGATGTGGTCTTGCAGAAAACGCCATTCTCATTTGACGTATCTGTTTGGGAGTTATTTTGGGGTATTCACGTGGGAGCAGGTGTATCTTTCCTGCCTCCAGGTGGAGAAAAAGATCCTTCCATTATAGCTGAAGTGATTGAAAAACATCAGGTTACTATTGTTCAATTTGTACCTTCGATGTTATCTGTTTTCTTAGATCACTTCAATCATATTGAATTGAACATGAATTGTTCGTCCGTACGTCATGTGTTTTCTGGTGGGGAAGAACTAAGTTCAGGGTTGGTTCGACGATTTCAACAGCAATGGAATCATAGCGGACAAGTAAAATTAACCAACTTTTATGGACCAACTGAAGCCACTATTTATGTAAATGCATTTGACTTGCAACCTATTCAAGAATTTGTGTCTATTGGGCAGCCGATACAGAACACGCAATTATATGTATTTGACCAGAATCAACGCTTGCAATCAATAGGCATAGAGGGTGAGTTATATATTGGTGGTGCTGGTTTAGCGCGTGGATATTTAAATCGTCCGACTCTCACTGCCGAAAAATTCATTTCGCATCCATTTCGATTGGGAGATCGACTATATCGAACAGGAGATTCAGTAAGATATCTAACTGATGGAAATTTAGAATTTATAGGGAGAATGGACCATCAAGTAAAAATGCGTGGTTTTCGGATTGAACTAGGAGAAATTGAAGCGACTTTAGAAAAATGTTCGTTTATTAAAGAGGCTGTCGTATTAGTTAGAGAAGATCGTCCGGGCGATCAGCGATTGGTGGCATATGTGATAAGCAATGGAAATACCCGAAAGTGGCGAGAGTATCTACAAAACCAATTGCCAAATCACATGATTCCAGCGCACCTTGTAGAGTTAGAACAGTTCCCGCTTACTCCGAATGGGAAAATCAATCGAAAGGCCTTACCAGCACCTGATGAGCGACCTATAGGGAATTTAAATGTTCTACCTCGGACGCCTTCGGAAGAGCTTATTGCCTCGGTTTGGAGTCAAGTGTTAGGAACAGAAAATATCGGTATTCAGGATTCCTTTTTTGAACGGGGTGGGCACTCACTACTCGCTACTCAAATCGTCTCTCGATTACAAGAATTGTTCCAGATTAAAATCCCGCTACGTGAACTTTTCAAGCACGATACAGTGGAAGCATTAGCGAAACGAGTAAATCAGTTGCGCAAAGAAGATAAAAAACGAGAGGTTCCATCCCTTGTACCTATGATGCGGGAAGAATTTATTCCACTTTCCTATGCACAGAAACGCCTATGGTTTATTGATCAATTAATGCCAAATAGTGCGATGTACAATATTCATGCAGCGTGTCGTTTAACAGGAAAATGGTCAATTGAAGCATTGGAGGCCGGATGGAATCAGTTGTTGAAACGTCATGAATCATTACGGACGATAATTCTAGAACAAGAAGGTGAACCTTTTCAACAGGTTCAATCTCATGTATTCAGATCCATCCCTCAAACGGATCTAACAGACCTCTCTTCGGAAGATAGGGAAAGAGAAATGAAACGGCTCATTCAAAACGAAGCGGAGGAGCCATTTCACTTTGGACAAGGTCCTCTGATTCGAACACGAATATTGAAAGTGGACAGGGAAGAATGGATTCTCCTTTGTACGATGCATCATATTATTTCGGATGGGTGGTCAATGGGAATCTTACTTGAAGAATGGATGGCTTTTTATGAAGGAGCACTAAGTGGAAAACCGGCGGAACTGAAGGAGTTATCTGTCCAATATGCAGACTTTGTCATGTGGCAGAAGGCATGGCAAAATGAAGAGAATTTGGATCAGCACCTCCAATATTGGAAGGAAGAATTGTCTGGGGAGCTACCGGTTTTACAATTACCGATGGATCGTCCTCGACCTGCGGTTCAAACCCACCGTGGTGCGAGTCAGTCCTTATTAGTGGCGAATTCCCTACTGGAAAAGCTCAAAGATTTAAGCCTGCAAGAAGGATCCACTTTATTTATGACCTTGATGGCAGCGTATCAGAGCTTCCTTTCTCGTTATTCAGGACAAGACGACATCTTGGTTGGGAGCCCAATTGCAAATCGAAATGTTAAAGAGATTGAAGGATTAATAGGTTTCTTTGCAAATACGTTGGTTTATCGAGCTGATTTCAGTGGAAATCCGACGTTCCAAGAACTTTTGTCGCAGGTACGAAAAAAAGCACTAAAAGCATACGAGTATCAGGACATTCCATTTGAGAAAGTGGTTGAATCCGTAAAACCGGAACGGAATACAAGTCATTCACCGATATTTCAAACTATGTTTACTTTACAGAATACGAAACAAGAGTTTCCTCAGCTATCTGAAAGACACATGGAACTCATGGGAAGTCATGCTTCTGTCGCGAAATTTGATTTGAGTTTATTTGCTTCTGAGACGGAAGAAGGATTATCACTAACCTTTGAATATAATACTGATTTGTTTAATGATACAACCATTGAACGTATGGCAAGTCATTTTGAACATTGGTTATATCAAATTGTATCTTATCCAAAAAATTTATTATCGGAAATGGATATGTTATCGAAAGCAGAATATAAGCAACTACTAGAGGAATGGAATGAAACAGGTGTTGTAGATATACGAGAAAGTACGATTCATACATTGTTTGAAGAACAAGTGAAACAAACACCAGAAGCAATTGCAGCAGTGTGCGAAGATGAAGAACTAACATATCGAGAATTGGACGAACGCTCGAATCAGCTGGCTCATTATCTACAGAAAAATGGTGTAGGATGCGAGTCATTGGTTGGGATTTGCGTTACACGTTCATCCGAGATGATTGTCGGCCTCTTAGGAATCATGAAGGCAGGAGGAGCATATGTCCCAATTGATCCAGCGTATCCGGAAAGTCGACTGCAATATATTTTAGAGGATGCTCATATAAAGGTACTGGTGACACAGGAAAAGTTACAGCAAAAAATGGTTTTACCTAAATCTGTTGACGTAATTTGTATTGATCGTGATCGAGCAGAAATAGAACAAGAAGTAACTACGGTGTGTACAAGTGGAGTGATGAGCAATAACTTAGCCTATATCATCTATACTTCAGGTTCCACTGGAAATCCAAAGGGAGTAATGATTGAGCACAGAAATACAGTAACAATGATTCATTGGGCGCATCACACATATTCCCGAAAAGATTTAACAGCAGTGTTGGCTTCAACTTCGCTATCCTTTGATTTATCCGTTTTTGAAGTGTTTGTTCCCTTGACAATGGGTGGTAAGGTGATTGTCGCTGAAAATGCTCTACACCTAGACAGGCTGTTTACCAAGGGTGTGACCCTGGTCAATACTGTGCCATCAGCAGCAAAGGAACTGGTTCGAGCAAATACAATCCCTTCTTCGGTAAAGGTGATGAATTTGGCTGGAGAACCATTGCCACATGCACTTGTTCAAGACTTATACGAGAGAAGTCCGATTGAAAAGGTGTACAACCTATACGGGCCATCCGAAGATACTACGTATTCCACATATATGGAATTAGAAAAGGGTGGCATGCATAGGGTACCACCAATTGGTAAACCAGTCTTTAATACGGAAGTATATGTACTGAGCGCGGAACAAAAATTGGTTCCAATTGGTGTAGTTGGTGAACTTTACATTGGTGGATCAGGATTAGCACGTGGATATTTAAACCGCCCTGACTTAACAAAAGAGCGTTTTATACCGCATCCGTTTAAAGATGGAGAGCGAGTATACCGGACTGGAGATCTAGTAAGGTATCTGCCGGATGGGAATTTGGAGTATCTTGACCGAATCGATCATCAGGTGAAAATTCGTGGGTTCCGGATTGAACTAGGAGAAATTGAAGCGACATTACAAAAGCATGCATTAGTTAACGAAGTCATTGTGATGGTGCGGGAAGAATATCCTAGTGATCCACGTTTGGTTGCTTATGTTGTGGGAGATGGGGATGCTCATACGTGGCGTGATTATCTCAAGGCCCAGTTACCAAATTACATGGTTCCAGCCTATTTTGTCGGATTGAACGCATTTCCACTCACCCCAAATGGGAAAATTGATAGGAAGGTCTTACCAGCACCAGAGAGACAGGAGATAGCGAGTGGGTATATTGCCCCTTGTACGTCTACGGAAAAAACAATCGTTTCAATATGGCATCAAGTTTTAGGTGTAGAAAATATTGGAATCCAGGATTCGTTTTTTGAAATCGGTGGCCATTCATTACTTGCTACGCAAGCTGTTTCCAATCTTAAAGAGGCTTTTGGAATTGAGATACCATTGCATGATTTATTTATGTTCCATACGGTGCAGCAATTGGCAGAACAGATTGATCAATTGCTCTATAACAGAAATCAAGGAATGCAGAATGATAGTAAGGATAATATAAGTCTTCAAGACTATATTCAAAAAGAAGCAGAAGTGAGTAATGATGAAGAATTACTTGAACTGCTTAAGCAATTAGAAGAGCTATCAGAGGAAGAAGCACAAGGGATATTCGAGAGTAATTTGATTGAGGAAGGGGTAAAAAAATGAGAAGTGATTTACTTGCAAAGCTGAGTTCGCTTTCTCCTGAGAAGAGAGCTTGGCTTCAGAAGAAAATGCAAAAAAAGGAGAATAAAGAAGCACTCCCATTGTCTCATGCACAACAACGTTTGTGGTTTATGGACAGATTTAACCCAAACAGTTCTTTATATAATATTCCAACGGTATGGCGTCTAAAAGGAAATTGGATTCCTGAAGCATTAGAAAAGGGATTCAATCGACTCATTGAACGTCATGAATCATTACGAACCGTTTTTAAAGAAGTAGGAGAACAACCTGTACAACATATTGTCGATTTCCTTCCTAGCATATTACCTGTAAGGGATTACTCTCACCTTCCTCTAGAAGTAAAAGAAAAAGAGGTAGATAGTTTAATTGTGAGAGAAGCACAAGAACCATTTGATTTAATGAATGGCCCTTTAATTCGTAATCAGCTTGTTCAATTAGGAAAGGATGAATGGTTATTACTGTGTACGATGCATCATATTATTTCTGATGCTTGGTCCATCGGTATATTCATGAATGAATTACTTGCTTTCTATGAAGAAGAAACGGGCGGGAATCCTGCTAAATTAAATTCACTATCAATTCAATATGCAGACTTTGCGAAGTGGCAAAAGGAGTGGTTGCAAGGTGATGTGCTAAATCGTCAACTCGCGTATTGGCAGGAAGAATTGTCTGGGGAGCTTCCTATATTACAACTGCCAGTGGACCGATCTCGACCGGTTACGCAAACTTACGCTGGGGATACGCATCATGTGATTTTTCCTTATAAATTACTCAATCAATTGAAGGATATAAGTCGACAAGAAGGGTCTACCTTATTTATGACTTTAATGGCTGCATACCAGAGCTTTCTTGCCCGTTATACGGGGCAAAAAGATATTCTCGTTGGAAGTCCGATTGCAAATCGGAATCATAAGGGAGTAGAAGGATTAATTGGTTTCTTTGTTAATACGTTGGTTTACCGAGCGGATTTGAGTGGAACCCCTACTTTTCGGGAGATTTTGCTTCAAACAAAGAAAAAGGCGTTAAAAGCTTACGAATACCAAGATATACCGTTTGAAAAAGTGGTAGAAGCTGTGCAACCTGAACGAAGTATGAGTCATTCTCCTATCTTCCAGACCATGTTTACACTACAGAATATAAAACAAGAACGACTAGATTTGTCTGGTAAAAGTATCGAAATGGTAGAAAGTAATATGTCTATTGCGAAATTTGATTTGAGTTTAACTGCCTACGAAGTGGATGAAGGTCTATTTGTCTCTTTTGAATACAACAAAGATTTATTTGATAGTAGTACTATTGCACGTATGGCGGACCATTTTGAGAACTGGTTAAATGAAATCGCGTTTCACCCAGATAAATCATATACAAAGCTGTCAATGTTATCGGACACAGAGCGGAAACAGCTCCTAGAAGAATGGAATGACACTGACGTAGTTTATGGTCATGAGTCTATGATTCATGAGCTGTTTGAGAAGCAAGTTGCACGTACACCTGATGCGGTGGCGGTAGTTTATGAAGGTGGAAAGTTAACTTATCAAGAACTCAATGAAAAATCGAACCAATTGGCACATTATCTACAAAAACGGGGTATAGGACCTGAATCATTGGTTGGTATATGTATTGAACGTTCTCCTGATATGATTATTGGTCTCTTTGGGATTTTGAAAGCAGGTGGGGCTTATGTCCCACTGGACCCAAGTTATCCCGAAAACCGCTTGAGATACATTTTGGAGAATTCACAAATTCAAGTGTTGTTAACAAAAGAGGCACTACAGGACTGGTTACCTAAAGATATCCAAGCAATTTGTTTAGACCGGGATCAGGTAATGATTTCTAAAGAGAGTAATTTGACTCCGGTGAGTGAAGTGACAGCAAATAACTTAGCGTATATCATATACACTTCGGGTTCAACAGGGAATCCAAAGGGAGTAATGATTGAACATCACTCGGTAATCAACCGCCTACAGTGGATGCAGAAAAAATATCCATTATCTGAGGAGGATGCAATTTTACAAAAGACACCGTTTTCGTTTGATGTTTCTGTCTGGGAATTATTTTGGTGGTCATTTGTAGGAGCACGTGTTTGTTTACTTCCACCCGGAGGTGAGAAAGATTCTGCGATGATTGAGGAGTATATCGAACGATATCGCGTGACCACGATGCACTTTGTTCCGTCGATGTTATCTACTTTCTTGGATTATATGGAACAATATAAATCGAAAAGAGATGTATCGTCATTAAATCAGGTTTTTACTAGTGGAGAAGCATTAAACACTGAACAGGTTCGCCGGTTTAAGGGGGGATTTTACGATGTTCAGCAAACGAAGTTAATTAACTTGTATGGCCCTACCGAAGCGACTGTGGATGTGACTTGTTATGATTGTGATTTAGAAAAAGAACCAATGCTTATTCCAATTGGTCGTCCAATTGATAATACTGAGTTGTATGTATTGGATCAACATCAACAGTTGGTACCGATTGGTGTGGCGGGGGAACTTTACCTTGGTGGAGTAGGCTTGGCGCGTGGCTACTTCAATCGATCAGATTTAACTACTGAACGTTTTATTCCGCATCTCTTTAAAGAAGGGGAACGATTATATCGAACGGGTGATCTAGTGAGATATATGAATGATCGTAACTTGGAGTATATTGGAAGAATAGATAACCAAGTCAAAATCAGAGGGTTCCGAATTGAACTGGGAGAAATCGAAGCAGCTTTACATGATCACTTATCTGTAAAAGAGGCTGTCGTGTTGGTGAAGGAAGATCGACCAGGAGATAAGCAGTTAGTAGCTTATGTAGTGGGTGAAGGGGATACTGGAGAGTGGCGTGAATATCTCAAGAAGCAACTACCACATTATATGGTTCCGGCATACTTTTTCAAAATTGAAGGGATGCCACTCACTCCAAATGGTAAGGTGAATCGGAAAGCCTTACTGGAATTGGAAGCGCAGTTCATAAGTGAAGATATTACTTCATCACGAACACCAGTGGAGGAGCTCATCGTTTCCGTATGGAGCCAAGTGTTAGGTATAAAAAATATTAGTGTTCAGGATTCCTTTTTTGAAATCGGTGGTCACTCGCTACTAGCTACTCAAGTAGTGTCACGTTTACAGGAAATCTTTCAGATCGAATTACCGGTACGTGAACTATTTGAGTATGCAACGGTGGAGTCACTGGCAAAGCGATTAGATCAGTTACGTAAAGGAGATAGAAAACGAGATTTTCCGCCACTAATGCCGATGGAACGAGGGGAAACTATTCCACTATCTTATGCCCAACAGCGCTTATGGTTTATCGATCAATTTACACCTAATAGTGCACTTTACAATATGCCAATAGTATGCCGCCTTACAGGGAGTTGGCTACCTGAGGCATTGGAAACGGGATGGAATCAGCTAATAGAGCGTCATGAATCATTGCGGACGGTCTTTCATGAAGTGAACGGTCAACCCGTACAGCAAATTGAACCGTATGCTTTTCGATTAATTCCGAAAACGGATTTAACTATGTTTTCTCCAGAAGACCGAGAAGAAGAAGTTAAACGTTTGATTCAACAAGAAACAGAAGTGCCATTTGATTTAGGCGAGGGTCCACTGATCAGGACAAGTATTTTGCAAGTGGGAGAGGAAGAATGGATTCTCCTTTGTACTCTACATCATATCATTTCAGATGGATGGTCAATGGGAGTCCTACTTGAAGAATGGATGGCATTCTATGAGAAAGCTACGGATGGAAAGGTAGCAGAACTTGAACCATTACCGGTTCAGTATGCCGACTTCGCTCAGTGGCAAAAAGGATGGTTGAAGGCGGAAGTGCTTGATCAACAACTCCAATATTGGAAGGAAGAATTGTCTGGGGAGCTTCCTGTACTCCAACTTCCTATGGATCGCCCGCGTCCCGCAATACAAACTCATGACGGGTCGACATACACTCTGGTTCTGCCAAGCACGCTACATGACAAATTGAACGAATTTAGTCGCCAAGAAGGGGCTACACTCTTCATGACGCTGTTGGCTGCATATCAAAGTTTTCTATCACGTTATACGGGACAAGAAGATATTCTGGTCGGAAGTCCAATTGCTAATCGAAATTATAGAGAAATTGAAGGACTTATTGGTTTCTTTGTCAACACATTGGTTTATCGGGCTAATCTGAGTGGTAGACCGACATTTCAGGATGTTTTGTCTCAGGTTCGTCAAAAGGCATTGAAGGCGTATGAATATCAAGATATCCCTTTTGAAAAAATTGTAGAAGTTGTACAACCAGAGCGGAGTACAAGTCATTCGCCAATCTTCCAGACTATGTTCATCTTGCAAAATATGAAACAAGAGTTCCCGGTGTTATCTGGTAGAAGTATTGAAATGATAGAAAGCCATAGTCCAATCGCAAAGTTTGATTTAAGTGTAATGGTAGCTGAGACGGAAGAGGGAGTACGTTTTACTTTTGAATACAATAAGGATTTATTCAATGCCACAACTATTGAACGGATGGCAGGGCACTTTGAGAAATGGCTACACGAAGTTTCCCATTACCCGCAAAATCCGTTGCATAGTCTGAGCATGCTATCGGAACCTGAGCGTACTTTGTTATTAGAAACATGGAATGACACTGTAATGGAAATGCCCCCACAGGGTCTTATTTGCGACAGATTTGAGGAACAAGTAGCAAAGCGTCCTGAAGCGATTGCGGTAGTTGATCAAACAAAAGATTGGACTTACGGTGAACTGGATGCACAAGCAAATCAGTTGGCAAATGCTTTACAGCGAAAAGGAGTTGCTCCAGAGTCAGTCGTGGGAGTTTATCTTCCGAGGTCGGCTGAGCTCATGGTAAGTTTACTGGGCATATTAAAAGCTGGTGGAGCTTATGTCGTTTTAGATCCGTTGTATCCAAAATCAAGGTTAGAATACATGATTGAAGATGCAGGAATTCAATTTGTAGTGACGGCGGAAGGACAAGAAGGCCTTTTCGAACAGGTCGAAATGGTAAGGTTAGAAGAATTAACAGTGGAAAGCGTAATCGCACCTACGCGGCAGATAAATCCAGAGAACTTAGCTTACATTGTCTATACCTCTGGTTCTACAGGAAAACCAAAGGGTGTCATGATTGAATATCGCTCATTAATGAATATGGTTTCTTGGCATCAAGAAGTTTATCGTATTACAGCAGAGGATCGTGCGACTCAGATTGCAGGGATTGCTTTTGATTCGGCCGTCCAGGAGATTTGGCCGTATCTAACTGCTGGTGCAGCACTCTACTTGTCAACAGAGGAACTGAGAATTAATCCAGAAGCACTAAGAGACTGGCTCATTGATTCGCGAATAACAGCTAGTTTTGCACCTACGCCTATTCTGGAAAGACTCTTGAAATTATCTTGGCCAGGTAAAACGGATCTTCGTTTTATCATTACCGGCGGGGATCAATTAACGCAGTATCCATCTAACGATATTCCTTTTGCGGTAATCAATCAGTATGGTCCATCGGAAAATACCGTTGTTACCACGGATTGTTATGTACCTGTAGGAGTGACAACAGGTACGCCATCGATTGGTCGACCGATTGCGAATACAGAAGTTTATGTGTTAGATTCTCATCTTCAGCTAGTACCAAGTGGTGTGATTGGAGATCTCTATATTGGAGGGAAGAGTCTTGCTCGTGGATATGCTAATCGTCCGGACCTTACAAAGGAAAAATTTATTTCGCATCCATTCAAATCAGGAGAACGTCTCTATTACACCGGAGACAAAGCAAGTTATCTTTCTGATGGTGCTCTCCAGTTCCATGGTCGTATAGATGACCAAGTGAAAATTCGTGGTTTCCGGATTGAATTGGGAGAAATAGAAGCAGTTTTGCAGGTGCATTCTTCTGTGAAAGAAGCGGTTGTATTGGTACGAGAGGATGATCCAGGCGACAAGAGATTAGTAGCTTATGTAGTTGGTGAAGGAAGTGTCCAAGAATGGCGAGAGCATCTACAAACACATTTACCAAATTATATGGTCCCAACAAACTTTATTGAGATGGAATTTTTACCACTTACACCGAATGGAAAACTTGATTTAAAGGCATTGCCAATACCTAGCAAAGTATCTACTGAAATTACCGTTCACGCACGAACTCCGTTAGAAGAACTTATCGCTTCAGTGTGGAGTCAAGTGCTAGGAATAGAAAATATAGGTGTTCAGGATTCTTTCTTTGAACTTGGTGGTCATTCTCTACTTGCTACACAAGTGGTCTCACGCTTGCAAGAAGTCTTTCAAATCAAATTACCGGTACGTGAACTGTTCGAATATTCAACGGTCGAGGCATTATCGAAACGAATGGATCAGTTACGTAAGGGAAGCAAAAAACGAGAAGAAATTCCACCATTGATGCCGATGGAACGAGGAGATAACCTTCCACTTTCTTATGCCCAACAGCGCTTATGGTTTATCGATCAATTTGCACCTAATAGTGCACTTTATAATATGCCAATGGTATGCCGTCTTACAGGGAATTGGTTACCTGAAGCGTTGGAGGTGGGATGGAATCAGTTGATAGAGCGTCATGAATCATTGCGGACAGTATTTCATGAAGTGGACGGTCATCCTGTGCAGAATATTCAACCGTATACTTTCCGTTCCCTTCCACAAATTGATTTAACTAAGATTTCTCCAGGAGAGAGAGAAAGAGAAGTGGAGCAATGGATTCAAACTGAAGTCGAATCCCCATTTGACTTAGAGCAAGGGCCATTGTTCCGTGGACAAATCGTGAAAATTTCAGAAGAAGAATGGGTTCTTCTGTGTAATATGCATCATATTATCTCGGATGGATGGTCGATGGAAATTTTGTTCCAAGAATGGATGGTACTTTATGAGGGGGCGATTGGCGAAAAACCAGCAGAGCTCGCACCATTACCAGTTCAATATGCCGATTTTGCTCAATGGCAAAGGGATTGGTTAAAAGGGGAGGTACTAAATCAACAGCTTGCATATTGGAAGGAAGAACTGTCTGGTGAGTTACCAGTCTTAATGTTGCCGATGGATCGTCCCCGTCCTCCGGTGCAAACCCACCATGGATTAACTCATAATGTGTTGTTGTCACGCTCATTACTGGATAAATTAAACGAACTTAGTCGTCAAGAAGGGGCAACGCTTTTCATGACCTTATTGGCATCTTATCAAAGTTTCCTTGCCCGTTATACAGGACAATCAGATATTCTTGTTGGAAGCCCAATTGCGAATCGAAATTATCGAGAGATTGAAGGATTGATTGGTTTCTTTGTCAATACGTTAGTCTATCGGGCTGATTTAAGTGGCGCACCGACATTCCAAGAGTTGTTGTCTCAGGTACGTACAAAAGCATTGAAGGCGTATGAATACCAAGATGTTCCGTTTGAAAAGATTGTAGAAGTCATACAACCCGAGCGAAGTACAAGTCATTCTCCGATCTTCCAAACCATGTTTACCTTACAAAACACGAAACGAGAGCTTCCAGAGCTTCATGGAAGAAGTTTAGAACCGATGGAAAGTCATGCTTTGATCGCCAAGTTTGATTTGAGTTTAAGCGCCGCAGAGGTGGAAGAGGGTTTATTCCTTTGTTTTGACTATAAGACTGATTTATTTGACATTGTAACGATCAGACGTATGGCTGAGCATTTTGAAAACTGGTTGAATGAAATCGTGGAACATCCTGATAAATCATTGATGAAGCTGAAGATGCTATCGGAATTGGAGAAGCAATTGCTGGAAGAGTGGAATAATAATGCTGTAGCGTATCCACGTGAGAGTGTGATCCATACACTTTTTGAAGATCAAGTGGGTCGTACACCTGACACGGTAGCGGTGGTGGATGAAAATCAGCAGTTGACGTATCGAGAGCTGAATGAGAAAGCAAACCAATTGGCACATTATCTCCAGAAATGTGGGATTGGGAGCGAGTCATTGGTTGGTCTCTGCTTCCATCGTTCAGTTGAGATGATTGTCGGTCTCATGGGGATCTTGAAAGCTGGGGCAGCCTATGTCCCATTGGATCCATCGTATCCAGAAAGTCGCCTACGATATATTCTGGAGGACACAGGGATTCAAGTATTGGTCACGAACGAAGCATTAGAAGGTTGGATAACTGAAGAAATCAAAACAGTTTGTTTGGATCGGGATAAAGCGATGATCTCGCGAGAAAGCACCCTTTCACCAATTTGTGAAGTGACAGGAGAAAACTTGGCGTATGTAATCTATACTTCGGGATCAACAGGGAATCCGAAGGGAGTTATGGTAGAGCATCACAATGTGATTCGTTTATTTAAATCAACGGAATGTTGGTATCAGTTTGATGAAAAAGATACTTGGACGCTTTTCCATTCTTATGCGTTTGACTTCTCGGTATGGGAGATTTGGGGGGCGTTACTCCATGGCGGAAGATTGATTGTTGTTCCTTACTGGATTAGTCGATCGCCCAAGGATTTCTATCAACTGTTAGTAAAGGAGAAGGTTACGGTACTTAATCAGACACCATCCGCATTTCGACAATTGATACAAGTGTGTGAACAAGAAGATGAGAAGAAAGATTTGTATCTGCGCTATGTCATATTTGGTGGGGAAGCACTCGATCCTACCAGCTTGTTACCATGGTTTCAAAGGTATGGAGAGCAGAACCCACAGTTAATTAATATGTATGGAATTACAGAAACTACCGTTCATGTTACGTATTATCCAATTACTCAAGATGATGTGCAGCATGCTTTGAGAAGTAATATAGGAAAACAGATTCCAGATTTAGAATTGTATGTACTAGACGCTTGTCAACAACCTGTGCCTATTGGCGTAGCTGGCGAACTATATATTGGTGGAGCAGGACTTGCACGTGGATATTTAAACAGACCCGAATTGACTGCAGAGCGTTTCATTCCTCATCCATTCAGTAGTGACCCAGGAGCGCGATTATATCGGACAGGAGACTTAGCGAGATACTTACCTGATGGAAATCTGGATTATCTTGGGCGGATTGATCACCAGGTGAAAATCCGTGGTTTCCGAATTGAGCTCGGAGAAATTGAATCTGCTTTAAACGCACATGTCTCCATAAAAGAGGCTGTTGTGATTGTTCGAGAAGATCAGCCGGGTGATAAACGGTTGGTGGCATATGTCGTGGGTGACGGGAATGTAGGTGAGTGGAGAAATTATCTTAAGGCGGAACTACCAAGCCATATGGTTCCTTCAGGATTTGTGATGATGGAAGCAATTCCACTAACTGCTAACGGAAAAGTTGATCGTGAGGCCTTACCTGTACCAGAGGAGAGGGAAATCGAAAGTGAATGTGTTGCCACGCGGAATGGTAACGAAGAAACACTGGCCACCATTTGGAAGCAAGTATTAGGGATTAAAAAGGTGGGAATCCATGATAACTTCTTTGAAATTGGTGGAGACTCAATTCTCAGCATTCAGATTGTCTCTCGTGCGAAGCAAGCAGGTTTGCAATTGACGCCAAAGCAAATGTTTGAACACCAAACGATTGCCGAGTTGGCGCAAGTAGTCAATGAAGAACAGGGTGTACAAGCAGAGCAGGGAGTTGTAACTGGAGAACTGATCCTTACACCAATCCAGCAATGGTTTTTTGCACAAGATCATCCAAACCCACACCATTGGAATCAATCCATGTTTTTTAGAACAAAAGAGCGACTGGATATAGTATTACTGGAGAAAGCTGTGAGTGCCCTTCTAATCCATCATGATGCTTTGCGTTTAAGATATGAACGGTTACCGAATGGAGCTTGGAAACAGCGGAACGAAGGGATCGAAGAACAATCGACGCTGACCGTTATTTCATTAGACGAAGTGCCACAAGCAGAATGGCATCAAGTGATTCAAACGGAGATTGACACTGCACAAGCAAGCTTGCACTTACACGCAGGACCGCTAATGAGAATGGTGTATTTTGATGAAGGTGAGAAAAGAGCCGGCCGATTATTCTGGGTGATTCATCACTTAGCAGTGGATGGTGTTTCTTGGAGGATTTTACTGGAGGATTTGCAAACGGCGTATAATCAAGCGAGTCAGGATCAGATGATCCAATTACCTACAAAGAGTACATCCTTTAAAGCGTGGTCGGAGAAATTGCATCATTACGCTGAAGCTGGAATTGTGCAAGAAGTGCGTGATTACTGGGAGCAGCAATCCGAACAAGAAGTGGCTATGCTACCAGTGGATACCACCCTCGAAGTTCCAGCAAACACAGGAACCGAGGAGATTACCGTGGTGCTGGATGAGAAAGAGACCCGTACGTTATTGAAAGAAATTTCAAGCACTCATCGTGTCCAAATCAATGAGGTACTATTGACAGCATTGGTACAGGCTACGGCAGCATGGACAGGTCATCCGACGCTGACCGTGGATTTGGAGGGGCATGGTCGGGAAGAGATTATCGAAGACGTTGACCTATCTAGAACTGTGGGGTGGTTTACAAGTATTTATCCTGTTCACTTAAATATTACCGGTGCCGACACGCCAATTGCAGCATTAAAATTAGTTAAAGAACAAGTGCGTCAAATTCCTAATAAGGGTGTTGACCATGGGGTTTTGCGGTATCTGAACACAACAATGTGTGAGAAATGGGGGTCTCAACATACACCGTCTATTAGTTTTAACTATCTTGGACAATTTGACCAAATGTTTTCTGACGATGCAATGCTTATTCCGGAGAACGGATTTAAGCGCTTAGATCATGCTTCTGGTTCCAAGCGCTTGCATTTAATCGATGTAATTGGAATTGTAACGGATGGGAAACTTCAGTTCACTTGGGTATACAATGTAGGACAATTCGCGAAATCAACGATACAAAGTATTGCAGAGAATATGCTCCATCAACTAAGTAAATTGATTCAATCTGCGGATGGAGAATCTGCACTGACCGTTTCTGATTTTGTGATGGCTAATCTTGACCAAGCCAGTTTGACAAAAGTATTATCCAAGATGAATCGTGGAAATAATTATCAGATTACCGATTTATATCCACTATCGCCTTTGCAAGAAGGTATGATTTTCCATACATTGCATGACCAAGGGGATGAACATGTAGCGCCGTATATAGTGCAATTAAGTTTCATGATTAGAGGAGAATTGGATATTGTAACTTTCGAACAGGCGTGGAAATCGGTAATTCAGCAGCATGAAATTTTTCGCTCATCTTTCCTTTGGGATGAAGTTGAAGAGCCTTTACAAGTGGTGTATGA
Source organism: Bacillus sp. FDAARGOS_1420 (assembly GCF_019344915.1). Classification (NCBI taxonomy): domain Bacteria; kingdom Bacillati; phylum Bacillota; class Bacilli; order Caryophanales; family Bacillaceae; genus Bacillus; species Bacillus sp. FDAARGOS_1420. The sequence continues at coordinate 269,397 of NZ_JAHWJB010000003.1, forward strand.
GAGTGTTCCATTTAAGGTGAATGTAGAAGATTGGCGTACGCTGACTGCTGAAGAAAAAGAGGGGAAAAGAAAAGCCTTTTTGGCATTGGATCGAAAACAAGCCTTTCTTTTTGATGAAGCGCCATTGATGCGGGTGACTGTCATTCAAGAAGGTGAGGAAGAATATCGGATTGTTTGGACACATCACCATATTCTGTTGGATGGATGGAGCCTACCACTGGTCTTTAACGAATTGCTTACAGTGTACCAGAAGAGAATGAATGGAGAAGCCGTGCATTTACCTAAGTCATCGCCATACAAGAAATATATTCAATGGCTAAGAGAGCAGAATCAGGATCAGGCGGAGCAATTCTGGAGAGAGAAACTTAAAGGTTTTACAGCTCCAACTCTGCTGGGCTTAGAAAGTAAAGAGCAAGAAAAAGGTTACACAGAGAAGGTAACTTATTTATCAGAAGAGCAAACCCAAGCGTTACAAAACTGGGCGAAGCGCAATAGGCTCACTTTGAATACGGTAATTCAAGGTGCGTGGGCGTATCTCATGGGCCGGTATAGTGGAGAAGATGACATTGTCTATGGTGTAACTAGCTCAGGACGCCCTACGGAGATTATTGATGTTGAAAACATTGTAGGTCCTTTTATTACCACATCACCGACACGAATTCAGTTGATAGATAATATAAAAATAATGGATTGGTTGCAGAAGATACAAGAGGAAGAGATAGAAAGAAGACAATATGAATATGCTTCTTTGACAGAGATTCAAGGATGGAGTGAAGTTCCTAGAGGAACCCCGCTGTTCCATAGCTTGTATGTGTTTGAAAACTACCCAGTGAAAGAGGAGTCCTCAGGAAATCTAGAAATTGGTGAGTTGGAAGGAGTAGAGCAAACTCATTATCCATTAGGATTGACAGTTGTCCCAGAAAGCCAGTTGTTGTTAAAGTTGAAGTATGATCGTAGCAAGTTTAATGGTCTCACTATTGAACGGATGCTGGGGCATTTAAGCCAGGTGTTAAAGCAAATGTTCGAGAACTTTGATCAAACTCTGTCGGAGCTGGTGTATGTTACGGAAATAGAACAGAAACAACTACTGGAAGAATGGAATGATAATGCAGCAGCGTATCCACGTGAAAGTGTGATCCACAAACTTTTTGAAGATCAAGTGGATCGTACACCTGATGCGGTGGCAGTGGTGGATGAAAATCAGCGGTTGACGTATCGAGAGCTGAATGAGAAAGCAAACCAATTGGCCCATTATCTTCAGAAATGTGGGATTGGGACGGAGTCATTGGTCGGGCTTTGTTTCCAACGTTCAGTTGAGATGATTGTCGGTCTCATGGGAATCTTGAAAGCTGGATCAGCCTATGTTCCGCTGGATCCATCGTATCCAGAAAGTCACCTACGATATATTCTGGAGGACACAGGAATCCAAATATTGGTTACGAACGAAGTATCACAAGGTTGGATACCTGAAGAAGTTGAAACAGTTTGTTTGGACCGAGATCAAGCAATGATTTCGCAAGAAAACACCCTTTCACCAATATGTAAAGTAACAGGAGAAAACTTGGCGTATGTTATCTACACTTCAGGCTCGACCGGGAATCCAAAAGGGGTTATGGTGCAGCATCATTCGGTATTAAATCTATCCTATGGTTTACAGAAAGAGGTTTTTTCACATCGGGCACATGATAACATGCGCGTTGGTCTAAATGCCTCAATCGCCTTTGATTCATCCGTTAAACAATTACAAATGCTTTTGTATGGTTCTAGTTTATATATTATTTCAACAGAAGTTCGCAGTGATCCTCAAAAGTTTGTATCTTATATTCGGGAGAATAAGTTGGAAATGTTCGATATAACACCTTCACTACTCCAATTACTCATAGATGAGGGGCTGTTAGAAACAAACGATAGTGTTCATGTTCCAAGCAAGGTACTGGTCGGTGGAGAAGCGATTATGCCATCACTGTGGGAACAACTAGTAGAGAATGACCATATCCATTTTTATAATGTATATGGTCCTACGGAATGTACGGTTGATGCGACATGCTATCGTATCAAAAAAGATAGTAAGAGAGTAACCATTGGGCGTCCGTTGCCAAATGTTCAAGCCTATGTATTGGATGAGAAGTTGTTACCTGTTCCAGTTGGTGTAACGGGTGAACTTTATATCGGTGGAGCAGGCCTAGCGAGAGGATACTTGAATCGTCCAGAGTTAACGTTAGAACGTTTTATTCCTCATCCATTTAATGAAGGGGAACGGTTATACCGGACGGGGGATCTAGTCCGCTATTTAGCTGATGGCCATTTGGATTATCTGGGAAGAATCGATAATCAAGTGAAAATTCGAGGATTCCGGATTGAGCTTGGAGAGATTGAAGCGAATTTAGAAAGTCATCCATCGGTGAAAGAGGCGGTAGTCTTGATAAGAGAGGACCAACCAGGAGATCGGAGAATGGTTGCCTATGTGGTGGGTGAAGGAAGTATGCATGAATGGCGTGAGCATCTCAAGAGGCAAGTACCGAATTATATGATTCCTGCACACTTTATTGAGGTGGATGCGATTCCGCTTACAACAAATGGGAAGGTTGATCGAAAGGCACTGAACAGCTTAACGATTCAAAGAGAAAGTACCTTTTCTACACCAATCATCCCACGGGATGAAATCGAGTATCAGCTGATTACAATCTGGCAGGATTTGCTACAGTTAGAAGATATCCATGTAAACGATGATTTCTTCAATATAGGAGGTCACTCTCTCCTTGTAATCAAATTGATTTCAAAGGTCAGAGAGAAATTTGGAAAAGAGATTAAGGTGCCCGCACTAATTAAGAATCCGACAGTGGAAGGAATCGCTTGTCTCATCCGTGAGAATCATTGTATGGAAGAATCATTATCGGTTCTGGTTCCATTACAAGAATCAGAGAAAAGACCTTTCTTCTGTGTTCACCCGTTTATGGGTAATGTACTCTGTTACATTCAGCTAGCAAGGTTACTCAAGGATCACTGCTCATTTTATGGTCTACAGAATCCTCTCGTAGAGAAAGAAGGAATGAACGGGTTGATTTTATCGGAAGTAGTTCAACTCTACATCGAGGAAATGAAGCGGGCTCAGCCAGAGGGGCCGTATCGTCTGGGAGGATGGTCTCTGGGCGGTGCCATCGCCTATGAAATTGCAACTATGCTACGGAACCAGGGAGAAGAAGTTGAGGTGTTGGTACTATTGGATACCAAGGTGCCTTCAGAACGGGATTACAAGACAGAAGATGAAATGCTATCTTATATATTGGAGCATTTCATCAATATAGAGTTAGTGGATCAGGAAGAAGAGCTTGTTCATCAACAGGACATGCTTGTTGAGCAATTAATTGTGGAAGGAGTACTCCCGCCTGATGCAAATCTTACGAATTTGAAGCAAATTATCAATGCTCACAGGAAATGTCTTAATTTAATGGCAGAGCATGATTTAACACCATATTTTGGAGAAGTCATTTACTTTAGTGCTGAGGAAGGTAAAGAATTGTTTACGGATTGGAAGCCTTTATTAAAAGGAAGAGTGAATATGTATTCGGTCCCTGGATCACACGAAGAAATAGTAGCTTCCCCCGCAGTTGAAAAGTTAGCTAAGTATCTACTAAATGAATTAGAAGGAATAAAAGAGACGTCCCTTTCACTAACGGAAAAGTAGAGAGCGCAAAATAGGCAACTTTATAAACGAACATTGTTATTATTAAAGTCGTTATTTGTGAGTAGTAGTATAAATAAAGAGAGCAGTCCAATAACTGCACATCAAGTGTAGGAGATTATGCATATATCAAGAGCATTACTTTTTAAGGGGCTAATGAAAAATTGCTTGATAGGGACATAGAAACATATATGAGTTGTTCATAGTATGCTGTAAATTATCTGAAGTTTTTGTACCAGAAGCGAATGCTTTGATGATATTGCTGAGGAAAGGTGTATATTTTCATTGATATGTTAATATACACCTTTTCTATTATATTTGCACTTGAATAGATGCAAGTTAGAAAATGAAATTGAATTTCTATAACGTATACATAGGAAGCCATCCTTTTAAAAAGGAAGTGATTTATCATACAAATTCATGCTGTGAAAATACCAAAGAATATTGGAAATCATTTGCTTAATCAATTTAGTAACTTGATTTCAAATGAGAAGAGAGAACGAATGAAGCGGTTATTAAATTTATGTGATATTAATAGGACTTTAATAGGAGATTTGTTAATCCGATCTCTAGTCTGCCAAAAGTATAAAATTAGTAATGAAGAAATTAGATTTATATATAATGAGTATGGAAAACCTTTTGTTGAAAACTTTTCTGACTTTCATTTTAATATTTCACATTCAGGAGAATGGGTGGTTTGTGGCACTGCTAATTCTAATGTAGGGATTGATATAGAGAAAGTTTCAGAAATAGAGGCTCTTAAATTAGCAAATGAGTTTTTTTCAGATGAAGAATTTTATGATATATCTAGTATGAATTCTGATGAACAAATTAATTGTTTTTATGATATATGGACACTAAAAGAAAGCTATATAAAAACGATTGGAAAAGGGCTTTATATCCCGTTAAATTCATTTTCTATAAAAAAAGAGTCACGAACTTTAATCTCATATAAGAATATACCTAAAGACTTTTACTTTAGACAATATAGCATTGAGCCGAATTATAAGATATCTGCTTGTGCAACAAGGGAAGAATTTCCGCAGGATATAATAATTAAAGATATTTATACAATTTGCCAAAATATAAACAAATTTTAAAGTAAGGAGAAAATCAATGCAGAAGACTAAACTTTTTTGCTTTCCACATGCTGGGGGATCTGCGTTTAGTTACGCAAAATGGAAAAATTACTTTAATCCATATATTGAAGTAGTCCCAATAGAGTTAGCTGGTAGAGGATATAGAATTGAAGAAAACTTGTACCAAAGTATGGAAGAGGCCGTAAATGATGTCTACACTAATATAGTTAAGCAGATAGAGCATTCGCCCTATATTCTATATGGGCATAGCATGGGAAGTTTGATTGCCTATGAAGTAGCCAGAAAAATACAAGATTCTAAAAACGTATTGCCTGAATTTCTTGTTTTGTCCGGTAGAAACCACCCAAATAGTAAAATGAAAAATATCCGACATAATCTTTCTAACGAACAATTTAAAAGAGAAGTTATTGCAATGGGAGGTACACCGTCCGGGGTACTTCAATCAGAAGAATTAATGGGAATTTTCCTCCCAATTCTAAGAGCAGATTTTAAAATTGTTGAGACATATATTCATGACAATAATATGCAAGCATGTGATATTGATTTTCTTATATTAAATGGGGAAAATGATGAATTTACTACATATAATCAAGTAATAAAATGGGAGCAATACACAAGTAAAACGTGTACTTTTCACTCTTTTAAAGGTAATCATTTTTTTCTAAATGAAAATATTGAAGAAATAGCAAATAGAATTATAAGAAAGTTAGATTCTAAAAGATTTTCAACTAGTTTTTAGAGTTTTTCTAAGTACAATCATGGCTGAGAAACCAAAAATTAAAGGTGAAAAATACAGGTACTGCTGGAATATCATTGAATGGAGTCATAGAAGCCTCAACGAAATGTTCAACGGTAGGTAATGATGGAATTCTAAGCAAAATATATGAATCAACTTTAGTTTATTTAGGCTTTACCTGTAGGTGAAGTTTTCTTATCTCATTTTATTTTATCGCCAAAAAAATGATCTTCTAAATTAAATTTAAGCATTTTTGAATTTAAACATGTCGTGCTTTCTCATATTGACAGTAATCGACTTACGTGGCTGGAAGAAAGAATTGCTAATTATTTGGGTAATACACCATTATACTTGACACAAGGTACATAACAGTTAGGGAACCTGTATGTAAAGCTATTGTATATGTGAAGTGAAAAGGCCGGCTCTTATACTTATGAGTGGGCCTTTTTGTTTTATGGATATCAAATTAGAGAGCAAAATTTCAAAGGGTATCTTGTGATATAACTAAGTAGAATTTTAAACAAGGGGATGATGAGATGAAGAAAATTAAACAAGATGGCGGTTCTGCATTTGCAATCAGTGCAGACTTAAGTACTTTTAACGCTATAAATTACTTGTATTCAATGTTGGATCAATCTCTTCAAAAACATATAGGTAATACTACATTTGATATACTTGTAAACAACGCTGGAATTGGGCAGATTTTAACGTTAGAGGAATCTACGGAGGAGTCTTTTGATGAGGTTATGAATATTAATGTGAAGGCTCCATTTTTCATTATTCAAAAGGCTTTGCCACGTTTAAAAGATGGAGGCCGGATTATCAATATTTCGTCATTTGTTACACGGATAGCCTGCCCAAGTGTTTTTGCCTACAGTATATCTAAGGGGGCAATTAATACACTCACTTATACTTTAGCCCGTGGTATTACAGTAAATGCAATTCTCCCAGGCATAATTAATACAGAAATGAATGCTGAGACATTGGGGAATCAAGATGGACAAAAATATGATGCAGGTTTATTGACCTTTAATAGGTGAATAGGTGGGGAGAACCTAATGATATAGCTGATATTGTAGGTTTTCTTTCATCATCAGACAGTCGTTGGATAACTGGTGAGTTAATCGATGCAAGTGATGGATTTGGCTTATAATGCTAGAGGAAAAGCCGATTTAAATTAAGCTGGATTTTGCAAATCTATTATTTATTTGTTAAACCAGTGAACTACGCACCACTTATTAGCTCTTACAATAGCCAACTTGAAATGGGTCCAAAGGTGGTAAGTCAATTAGAGTAGAGAACTAATTATACGGTAGTAGGATTAATGTTATGTATAAATGATAAAAAGCAATGAATATGCACAATTTCATATATAAATAGGTACTTTTTGTTAACTCTTTTAAAGGGAAGGAAATGTATGAAATTAGTATGATAGAATCAATTTGTAGTGAACTACGCACCACTTAGCAAAGCTTGATTCCACGACGAAAGTACCCTTTCGTCTCCCTGAGCGTTAATTCGGGGTGTTCCACCCCTAGATATCCAACGCTTGGACGCTCTTTTGGTACGGTTGATATTTTACGCAGGAACCGAATGGCTTGGTTTTCGCACTCTATTTTCTTCCTGCAACCTCATATATCAAGTTATCAAAGAACTTCATATAGCTAGTTTATCAAAAGTTTTTGGCTATGCCAAACCGAAATTCATCTCCCACCTACCGTTGGGCTACGCCCTTCACACGTTTGAGGAAGGAGAATTCTTTCGGGGAATTCGTTAAATCGAAAGGGGATGAGTGTATGTTAAAAAGAATGATTCTAGGAGTTTCATCATTAGTAGTGGGAGCAACAGTTGGTTTAGCGACAGATGTATCCGCAGCACCTGCCCCACCATTAAAATCATTAAATGTAGTAAAAGTTGAATCTCAATTAGGCGGAGTTGGATTTATTGGTCCTAATAATCTAAGTACAGTTAAAGATCATGGAGGAAGCTATTTATACATTTATACAAATGAAATGGGATATGGTAAAAATCCGATTGCTCAAATGAGTGGTCAAAAACTAAAAAAAGTAGATTCTAAGATGACTGATATTAATGGTGATAGAACAGTTGATGGATGAGAATATAAATGGGATGCTTCGGGACAGCAAAATGGACAATTTAAATATCAAAGCACATCTACAAATGCACCCTGGAATACATTATCTACGTCATTAAATATTAAATAAGCTAACAGAAGAATCTAATGTTAATTTTTTGGTCGGTTGCAATAAATGTAATGTTTAGGTAAGTAAAGGAGTCTACGTTTTTTAGCGGGCTCTTTTAATCTAATGATAAGATACTGGCAAATTGATAAGCTATTTTATCAAATTGTCACATTCGAAATTTACATAATGTTATTTCAGTATGCAAATTTATGTTTAATAGTGTGAGTAATTAGACATAAATCTATCAAAAAATCAATAAAGTTATTAAATGAGTCTTTCAGCATAATTATCTAAAACTACATATTTATGAATTTTTATAATATTTTTAGTATATATCTAGTCCTAAATCATACCATTTTATAACAAAATACTATAATTTGATTAGTAATAGTAGTGAAAAAAACATTAAACATAACTAGGTAATATAGCTAATGTTATTTTTTTGCATAATTTGTTTAATAGTATGCATATCGTTATTATTCAATGTAACTAAAATAATTTAAAAGGAGATAGGAAGTTATGTTTAAAGTAAAAACAAATGGAAGAATCAAAAAGATTGTTATGATTTCTGCGGCTTGTACCATGATGTCAATGTATGGAGCACCAATTTCTAGTACAGAGGCAGCAATCCGATCGCATGCTCCATCAGTTTATGTAACACCACAAAATACTGCTGCTTCAGATATTATTAGCATAGACTGGTCACCAATCCAAACGGCACCTTATACATATTGGGCTGTACATAACTGGAATCAGGGAGGAGAGGGTGGCGGTTATGCTGGCTTCCAACAACAAAGCGGTTTTGATCAAACCGGTAAACGTACCCTTCACTTTGCACTTTGGGATCCAATAGCATCAAACCAAGCAATTAAAGCTGAATATTTATCGCCGACTTCAGAAGCCAGTAGATTTGGTGGAGAAGGAACAGGTTTGAAGGTACAAACAACTTATAATTGGAAAGATAGTGAATGGTATCGAATGACACTACGTTCTTGGCAAGAAGATGGTCATACAAAGTTTGGCCAGTGGATAAAAGATAATAAATTAAATCAATGGAAGTTAGTTGCTATTATGGATCATCCAGTTGCGAATGTTCCATTTAACTATGGTTTATCGATGTTTCAAGAGGACTGGGCTGGTAATGGACAAGATGTAAGAGAAGCACGCCTTAAAAATGGCTATAGCAGAAAAGTTTCAGATAAACAATGGAATTCTTGGAATAATCAGCGTATCTCTGGGCAACATGATACCTCTTATCAATACGATGGAGGAGCAACTTCAGAATATCTATGGGTTAAGGCGGGAGGAAATACTCAATCAACTATTGGTACTGGAAAGACTTTTAATATAAATCAGCCTAGTCAACCAGAAATGGGAAATTTGGATTTTGATATTCAAAATATTCGTTTTGAAAATGAAAAATTAAATGTGTCTTGGAAATTGAAAGAACAAAGTACTCCCCAGTTTAAAGGGAAAATTGAAATCTATGACAATGAAAAGTTAACGGGACAAGCTGTGAAAGTAATCGACAATATTAAGTCCTATCAAACTGAGGTAAGTCAAACTATGCAATTGCCTCAAACAGCTTATGCTAAAATTACATTAACAGATATATTTGATCGAACTGTAGAGAAAAAAGTAGCAATAACAAATGGAAATTCTGATATTTTAGTAGGGAATCAATTTGCATGGTCCCTAAAAGGAATTAGTGATTTCGAGTTTGCTAAAATCAATTTCAATAAGTCGAAAGAAGAAATGCAAATTGACTTAAAAGCAGGCGTACCGCATCATTATTTTAATGAAACATATGCGAGTATTAAAGTACAAAATGCATCAGGAAAAGTAGTATACAATAAAGATATTTATGGAAACAAACAACAAAATGCTGAATCGCAAAAAATTCCAGTCAAAGTAGGAGATTATATTGAGTTGACACACTTAGAGGGTGTGAATAGAGCTACTTTCAAAAATGTAGACAACAGTAAACAAGAGAGCTTTGGAAAAAAAGCCATGTACGAAATTACAAAAGAAGGTCTGAAGAAAGTAGAAAAAATGCCAGAAGCAACAATTTTAGATGGAAATCAATTTGTATGGTCCTTAAAAGGATATAGTGATCGAGAAATTGCAAAAGTAGATTATAACAAAAAGTCAGAAGAGCTAAAAATAAAATTAGAAGCTGGTGTACCGCATTCATACTTCAATAGTACATATGCGAGTATTAAAGTCCAAAACTCATCCGGTAGCGTTATATACAATAAGGAAATCGTAGGGAATAGACAACAAAATGCCGAAATCCAAACTGTGTCTGTAAAAGTGGGAGATTACATTGAATTAACTCATATAGAAGGAGACGCAGTAAATGAAAAGACACGCGCAATATTAACGAATCTTGAAAATAACAAAAATGAGACTATTGGAAAGACAGCAAGGTATCAGGTTACAACAGAGGGCTTAAAAAAAGTAGAAAAAATGCCAGAGACAACAATTTTAGACGGAAAACAATTTGCATGGTCCTTAAAAGGATATAGTGATCGAGAAATTGCAAAAGTAGATTATAATAAAACAGCAGAAGAGCTGAAAATAAAATTAGAAGCTGGCATACCGCATTCGTACTTTAATAGTACATATGCAAGTATTAAAGTCCAGAACTCATCCGGTGGCGTTGTGTACAATAAGGAAATCGTGGGAAATAGACAACAAAATGCTGAAACCAAAACAGTGCCTATAAAAGTGGGAGATTATATAGAATTTACTCATATAGAAGGGGAAGCAGCAAAGGAAAAAACGCGAGCGACTTTAACTAACCTTGAGAATGGAAAACAGGAATATATAGGTAAGAAAAGAATATATCAGGTTACATCTACAGGATTAATAAGACAATAAATGTAGTGAACTATTCGCCACTTAGCAAAGCTTGAAGTGGGAGCTTCTCAGTTCCGAGACGAAAGTAACCTTTCGTCTCCCTGAGCGTTACTTCGGGGTGTTCCCTCCCTAGATGCCCAACGCATGGACGCTCTTTTGGTACGGTTGATATTTTACGCAGGAACCGAATGGCTTGGTTTTCGCACGCTATTTTCTTCCTGCAACCTTCTATATCAAGTTATCAAAGAACTTCATATAGCTAGTTTATCAAAAGTTTTTGGCTATGCCAAACCGAAATTCATCTCTCACCTATCGTTGGGCTACGCCCTTCACACGCTTGAGGAAGGAGAATTCTTTCGGGGAATACGTTAAAAAGTTGGGGGAATCCTCAACTTTTTTATTGAAATAAAAGGTTCTGGTGCAAAAACTTCAAGGTAATTACAAGTAATCTCTAAAACTTGGACATACTGATACTATTACTCTAAAAAGGTGTGTAATCGGTATGGAAAAGAAAAATTGGTTCAAATGGAAGCACTATCAGCCTGATATTATTTTATTAACGGTAAGATGGTACCTACGGTACAACCTAAGTTTTCGTGATTTGGTGGAAATGATGGAGGAACGGGGTTTATCCATTTCTCATACAACGATTATGCGTTGGGTTCATCAGTATGGTCCTGAATTGGACAAATGGATTCGACGTTACCTCAAACAAATAAATGACTCTTGGAGAGTCGATGAAACATATATCAAAGTAAAAGGTCAATGGATGTACCTGTATCGTGCTTTTGATTCGAACGGAAACACAATCGATTTTTTCCTAAGCAAAACAAGAGATCATAAGGCTGCAAGGCGCTTTTTCAAGAAAGCTTTGTGGTCTTTTCATGTTTCAAAGCCACGTGTGATAACAGTCGATAAGAATCCAGCTTATCCGATAGCAATTGAACAGTAAAAAAAAGAAAACATACTAAGATTAGTAGTGCAGGCCAAGGCATTGGTTCGCACTACTATTTTTTATATAGTAGAAGTGAAGAAAGGGTCGTGTATGCTTTAGGATTCTGAATCCGTAAAAAAAACTGACCTTCTTCACTTACCTTATTTGAATCAGTTTTTAGTATGTTGGTCCTCGAGATCGTGTATAAGAAATGGGAATCGATAAGTGTAAGATGAAGACTTCAACTTTACGTCAGGAGGAACCTTATGAGACACGTAATTGCATTTGATATCAGTATGGGTAAAAGTTATATGGTCATTTATAATGCACAAAAACAATGTATCTTTGAAAAAGAAATCAAACATTCAAAGTCTGAATTTGAAGAGCTACAAAAAAAGATACATGAGCTTACCAATGAAACTGGCAAATCACCTGAAATTGTGTTCGAAGCAACAGGCATTTATTCCAGGCAGCTAGAACGATTTATGCAAGATAACCAATATACATATTGTCTATTAAACCCCTTAGAAGCAAAATTACAATGTGATTCCTTACGGATTCATAAAACGGACCGAAGTGATGCACATCGACTAGCCATTACTCATTTTACAGTTACCCGAAGGGTATCTCATAGAACGGACCACTTATTCCATCAGTTAAAGTCTCTTTCGAGATTTTATAGCGAACTGGATGGAGAATTATCGATGATTCGTAGTCGTATGCACAAAGTAATTCAATTAACATTTCCTGAATTAGAAAAAATGTTCACTAGTAAATCGGATCTATTTTTAAATTTTGTTCAACTATTTCCCCATCCAGATTGTGTTTTAAATCTTTCTAAAACAATCATAAAAAATCGTATTCGTGCCAATACCAATAAAAAAATATCAACTATCATGGCAGAGAAAAAGGCAATTCAAATACTTGAAATAGCGAAAAATTCCTATCCAGCCGTTTCACAAAATGATGTCCTATGTGATCAACTCAAGGTATACGCAAGGCGTTATCAAGAACTTCTTCATCAAAAGGAACATTGCATTAACAAGATGGTACATCTTGCCGAACAACGTGCAGAATATAGTATCATTTTGAGCCTTCCTGGAATTGGGCCAAATACAGCTGTACGTTTAATGGCTGAAATAGGAGATATTACTCGTTTTGCGAATAACAAGCAATTGAATGCATATGCCGGTATTGATATACGTCGCTTTCAATCCGGTAAAACTTTTTATAAAGATAAAATTAATAAACGTGGAAATAAACATTTACGAAAACTACTTTTCCTGATTATCCAAAACATGATTAAACAACGGCGTTACGGGCGAAATCACATTATAGGGTACTACGATAAATTAAAAACGCAACCCTATAACAAATGTCATAAAGTTGCGTCCATTGCGTGTGTGAATAAGTTACTGAAGCTTCTCTTTCATCTTATTACACACGATATACACTATGATTATCGGTTAACGGCCTAATATCATAGTTTTATTCATCATATCATATCTCCCCCTAGTAAAAAAACGAATCATATTAGGGGTATTTAGTATGCGTTATACGTGGATACATGTGTGATATAGATTTTTGGTACTCAATCCATCGAAAATCTATAAATACAGGTTGACTAATCGTAAGAAAAAGCATACCTAGCGGTATGCGATTTAGACAACAAAAGTACTTGAATAACATAGTAGAACAAGATCATCGCTTTATAAAGAAGCGAATCCGTTCTATGCTAGGCCTTAAATCTTTTGACACAGCTACATCTATTCTTTCTGGAGTAGAAGCCATGCATATTTTTAAAAAGATCTTCCACAATCAGGCGCATTTCAGCGTCTTTTTTGCATGAAAAGTCCAGCGAGTGGTATAAAAACGAAGTATTTGTTAAGTAGTAAAAAGTTGTTTGAAAAACAACAGTCATGTTATTCAACAATCTGTCTATTGTGTTGACTGAAAAATAAAGAAAATAATTTGCTTAATAAAAACAGATTATCTTCTTCATCATACAATCTAAAAAATCATTTATGAAACGAGTTTTAGACCTATCGCAGCACCTAAAACCATACCTATAAAAATAAGTCTTTTCCAGTCTTTTGATTCCCCATAAAAAACCATGCCTAAAATTGCACCACCAGACGCACCAATTCCAGTCCAAATTGCATAGGCTGTCCCCATAGGTAGTGTTTCCATTGCGTAAGCAAGAAATATAAAACTTAATCCAAATCCGAGAATTAACAAAAATAATGATTGCCAATTTCGATCTTTATGCAATTTATTTATCATAGCAACACCAAACATTTCACACAGTCCTGCTAAAATTAAGGAAATCCAAGCCATTAGGATTCATCTCCTTCTTGAACTTTGTCATCTGTAACTAATTTCAAGCCAATTACTCCAGCTAATAAAAGTAAAATCAAGAGTACTTTACCCATTTTAAATGGTTCACCAAAGAACAAGATTTCAGAAAAGACAGTTCCAGCTGTACCTAATCCAACAAAAACGGCATAAACAGTTCCCACGGGAAGTATTCTTCCTGCCATAATCATTAAATAAAAGCTCAAAAATATAGCAATGATAGTCCCCGTCCAAGTCCAAAAGTCATCAGCATGCTTTAAACCAATTACCCAAAAAATTTCAAAGAAAGCAGCAACAAATACTTTACTCCAGTCTTTATTCATTTAAAAGACACCTCCAATTTTATTCTTACCAAAAAAAAACAAAAAAAGCCTAAGAGATAGCTGTTAAACAGTTTCTCCCATGTTTTTATCCTTCAGTGACACGGCAAATCTGTGAGTTTACTCTGGCCAAGACTCACACTACTTTATCGGGGGAGCATTGCATTTGAGGGGGGATGTAAGATATCATCTTTTTTAAATAAGTAAAATATAAAGCAATATACGAACTTTAAAAATTACACCTAAATTAAAGGAGAGTACGAAATGAATACAATCATGATTGTAGAAGATGATATGAAAATTGCTGAATTACTGGGAGCTCATATAAAAAAATATGGATACCAAAGTGTTATTATTGAGGATTTTGAAAATATCTTAGAAATATTTCAAGAGATAAAACCAGATTTAGTGCTATTAGATGTAAATTTACCTAATTTTGACGGTTATTATTGGTGTCGTCAAATACGAGCTATTTCTACTTGTCCAATTGTATTTCTATCTGCAAGGAGTGGAGAAATGGATCAAGTTATGGCTTTAGAAAATGGTGGTGATGACTATATTACGAAACCTTTTTATTATGAAGTTGTAATGTCTAAAATCCGTAGTCAACTCAGAAGAGCATACGGTGAATATGCTCCTAAAGTAAAAGAACGAATAGTTGAGCAATCAGGACTATTCCTGTTCCCAGAAAGAATGGAACTTCAACTAGAAGATAAGACAATTATACTTACTAAAAAAGAAACAACTTTATTGGAAATATTGATAACAAAGTCTCCACTTCTTGTAAAACGTGAAGTGATTTTGGAACAACTATGGGATAGTTCATATATAGACGAGAATACATTGAGTGTAAATATAGGGAGAATTAGAAGGAAGTTGCAAGATTTAGGTATTGAAAACGCACTGGAGACAGTTCGTGGTGCTGGATATCGTTTGCATGCTACTTGGGAGAAGGAAGGAAAGGAATAATGAAATTATTTTTACAAGAACATACTCCACTCATTTGTTATACATTTGCTCAATTGCTTATCATTCTTTTTATATATTGGTTTGATGGTTATCCACATATTTTGACAGCATTATATTCTGTATTTTTGGGTGTTTTTTTATTAATGGGTTATCTAATATATCGTTATTATAGTCATCGTTCATTCTACAAGCGTCTATCAACACCGATAGAAACTTTAAATGAGTCAATAAAAGATAGTGATTTGACTCCATTATCAATGGCCTTAGATAAATTACTACAAACTCAATATCAATATTATCAAAACCAATTAAAAAAATGGGAACGAAAACAACAAGAACAAATGATTTTTATGAATCAATGGGTTCATCAAATGAAAACACCTCTTTCTGTTATTGAGTTAATTACACAAGATGCAGATGACTCTCAATTTGACAGTATTAATGAAGAAACGGAAAGAATCAAAAAAGGATTAGAAATGGTCTTATATGTTGCTCGTTTAGAAACATTTGAACAGGATTTTCATGTAGAAAGATTGCAATTATTGGGAATGGTTGATTCTGTTATTCATGAAAATAAACGTCTGTTTATACGTAGTTATGTGTATCCAGAATTAAAAGTAGATCCGAGTCTTATTGTAGAAACAGATAAGAAATGGTTTCGATTTATACTCGATCAAGTACTGTCAAATGCAATTAAATATTCATCAAGTAAGAAAGGGAAAGTAATGGTATCGGCGTATTCAAAAGGACGAGCAATTATTTTGGAAGTAAGAGATTATGGAGTGGGTATTCCTACTGCTGATTTACCACGTGTTTTTAATCTGTTTTATACTGGAGAAAATGGTAGGAAATTCAAAGAGTCTACGGGAATGGGATTATATCTTGTTAAAGAAGTATGTGAAAAATTAAATCATAAGATTGAGTTAGAATCTGAGGTAGGTAAGGGAACAAAAGTTAAAATCGTATTCCCATATTCATCTCGTTAACCGATGAAAGGTAAACTTTTCATCGGTTTTTTCTTTTGAATCTTACAAACTTGTTAGATAAATGTTAGGGAAATCGATATGAGACATACTATATATAGGCTACACTTCATGTATAGAAAAGAGAAATGGAAGGTGAAATACTTGTGGAGATACTACATGTTTCAGATTTAGGGAAAGTTTATCCTGGGAAAATTTCTTATACAGCATTATCCCATATTGATTTGAAAATAAATAAAGGTGAATTTGTAGGAATTATGGGACCATCTGGGAGTGGTAAAACAACGCTATTAAATATGGTTTCTACTATAGATGCTCCAACATCAGGAGAAGTATTAATTCATGGAGAAAATCCATACCTGTTATCTCCAGATCAGTTGTCTTTATTTCGAAGACGTGAATTAGGGTTTGTTTTTCAATCATTTAATCTCCTTAATACACTGACAGTGAAAGAAAATATTGTTCTTCCACTTACGCTTGATGGTGTAAGCCCTAGAGAAATGGAAGGTAGAGTGGAAGCTATTGCTGAAAAACTAGGGATAACTGAAATATTGGATAAACGTACGTATGAAATTTCTGGTGGGCAGGCACAAAGAACAGCAATTGCACGAGCTACTATTCATAATCCGAAATTATTACTTGCGGATGAGCCTACAGGAAATCTGGATTCAAAATCTGCTAGTGATGTGATGGAATTATTGACAAAGCTTAATAAAGAAAATAGCACAACGATGATGTTAGTGACACATGATGCAATGGCTGCAAGTTATTGTGATCGAATTGTGTTTATCAAAGATGGACAGTTATACAATGAGATTTATTGTGGAGATAATCGCAAAGTATTCTATCAAAAAATTCTAGAGGTTTTAGCATTATTAGGAGGAAATGCAAATGACTTTTCGACAGTTCGCATTTAATAACGTCATTCGAAGTAAACGAACATATTTGGCTCATTTTTTAAGTAGTACATTTGCTATTATGATTTTCTTTACTTATGCATTACTTGCATTTCATCCTAATTTACAAGGGGATCTTGCTGCCAGTATAACAATCAATACATTTGCAAAGTCAGGATTACAGATATCGCAGGGGTTAATATTTTTCTTCTCATTCTTCTTTATCTTATATTCTGTAAGTGCATTTTTAAAAAAAAGAAAAAAAGATTTTGGAATTCTAATGCTACATGGGATGTCGCGTTCACAGTTGAATAAATTAGTATTTATTGAAAATATAATAATTGGTATCGCTTCTATTTTAACAGGAATTACAATTGGAATGGCGTTCTCTAAGTTTATCTTAATTATGAGCAACAATCTGTTAATGATTGATAAAGGACTTCCATTTTACATGCCATTTAAAGCAATTGGGATAACATTTGGAGCGTTCGTATTACTATTTTTATTTATTTCATTTTTCACTTCTCGACTAGTAAATGTAGAGCAATTAGTAGAATTGATAAAAGCAGAAGAAAAGCCAAAGCCTGAACCAAAAGCATCCTTTTGGCTATCTTTATTTGCGCTTATTTGTATTGGATCAGGATATACAGCTGTTTTCCATAGTGTTAACGCAATTCATTACAAGGATATGAAATATGTATTATTCATGATGGCGACAGGGGTGAGCTTTGTTGTACTTGGAACGTACTTCTTATTTACACAACTCAGTGTGTATGTGTTACGTGTATTAAAGAAAAGGGAAAATATTTTCTTTAAGAAAACAAACATACTCACCATCTCAGATTTAGTGTATCAATTAAAAGATAATGCAAAAATGTTTTTTATGGTAACTATTATTTCTGCTGTTGCCTTCACTGCAGTGGGGACTTGTATGGGGTTAGGTAACTCATCCATGGCTGAATCGGATAGCCCTTTTGCATTTTCTTATCGGTCTTATAATAATAACAATTTAGAAAAAGAACATATAAAAAGGATTGAAAGTGAACTCAATGATGGCGGGTTTAATTTCAAACGGGTGACTTATTCAATCAAACAAATTTCGGATACCATTTATAACAGTAATGTTTTATTAAGTGTTATAAAAATAAGTGATTATAATAAGTTAGCTGAGGCATTTGGTTTTGAAAAAGAAAGCTTAAAAGATGAAAATGATAGTTTTGTCATACCATCAAGAAAAGTTACTAATACAAAATCTAATCAAAATAACTTTCAATTGTTGCATGGAAATATAAAAAAAGCTATGCATGTAAATAAAATACTAACGCCAAAAGAACTACAAGATACAAACATAACGACAATTATTATTCCGGATTCTGTATATAATCAAATGATTGTGGATCCAGAGAGTCAATACGGTCAATTCACTATCAATGGTTTTGTTGTGAAAGATTGGGAGAAAACAAAAAAAGTTGCTGAAAAAATCTTGGCTTCCTTACAGAAAGGGAATAAAGATATAAATGATCCTAGGGTATACAACGAATCATATCAATTTTCGACTTTAATTTTTACATGGATAGCTATGAAGCAAGGTTTTGGACTTGCATCCATCATGAGTGTATTAATAGGTATTGTTTTCTTTACGTTTGCTGCAAGCTTTTTATATTTCCGATTATACACAGACTTAGAACGAAATCAGCAGCAATATAAAATGATAGCAAAAGTTGGTTTAAGTAAACCAGAATTAAAGAAAATTGTATCACGACAACTGGCATTGTTATTCTTTTTACCAATTATAGTTGCTATTACACATAGTGCGGTTGCTTTTATGGCCTTACAAAAGTTAGCTAATTTTTCAATCTTGGGTAGTTCAGTTATGGTATTGATTTGTTTCTTAGTTTTGCAAATCATATATTATTACTTTGTTCGTTCCCAATATTTGAAAAAGATGTATAAAACGATTTTTTAATTCAAAATAATAAATAGTAGGAGAATTTAGAGTGAAAAAGAGACTAGGATTATTAATAGTAGCAGGTATTTCTATCACCATGTTAGGAGCATGTTCATTATTTGGTACAAAAAACTCTCCAGCAAATGGAATTTCAATAGAAGTAGAAGAGATAAGCGAACAAACAAGAAACTCTATAATTGACTCATACAAAGATATAACAAGCTCACAAGACCTATATCAATTAAAAGAAGGGACTATAGATAATAACAAGCTCGACATAAAGCTACCGACTAATTTTGCGGATTCTATGGATACTGCTACTAGCAATTTACTATTTATTAGTAGAACAACTGCTGAAAAAATGAATAAAAAGGGACTTATACGTGAAAGGGATAATAACGAAGGTCTCCTATATTCAGACCCTCTTGACTCGTTACCAAAAATAGAAAAAGATGAAACTATCATGTTTGCAAATAAAGAATATAAAGACTTGAAAGAACTAACATTCGATAAGAAAAAAATGAATGTCCAATACAAAGGAGATGTATGGCTATCTCCATATCGTGGTGGATCCAACGTAATCCTATTAATTGTAGATGATACATTATTTAAAGAAATAAATGGGAAAGAAAAAACTAGACAGATTCTATCTTTTAATAAATCTTTTGGGAATCGTAATTTAGTCAATCAAGGGAAAGCACCAGAATTAAGTAAGGAAATAGATAAAGTGAATACGGCTTTAGGCACTGAGGACAAGAGAGCCGTTAATTTTGTAAATATTACAGAAAAGTAAAAAATCACGTCTATATGGATAAAAACTGGTCACCATCAAGTTAATCAAAATAAATACACCAAAACGAAAAATCTCACTTCTTATCTGAAAAAAGATGAAAAGTGAGATTTTTTGCTTAGCGAGGTAATGTTCCAAAACGCTGATGGTACTAAATACCGATCAAGCTAAGAATGGATTTTCTATGAAATTCTATATTCGTTGCTGTACCCTTATTACCATTTCGGTTCCGTTACTATATAAACCCAAATTTGTTCCTCATCTTAAAGTGGAACAAATTTATTACTTAAATTGTCTATTAGATGTGATCTTAAAAACTTAGTGCCAAATCTTGATACATTGAATTTGGTTTGACATCTATTTTAAGTACTGCAAAATACGAAAGGACTGATTATCTTGAAAAGTACAAGGATGTTAAAAATAGGTGTGTGTGTTGGAATACTAAGTTTAAGTCTTGCAAGTGTAAAACTTTTTACAGGTGAACCATTTTAGGTGGGAGTAAAAGAAAAAGTAAAAGTAAAGAAAACAAAACATGCAAATCCAAGAACTCACCATTACAAGTATTAGATATAGTACAAAGAGATAAGGAACAGTTCACTATTTTCTTGCTTTTAGGGGCAGTATTATTATAAAGGATAGAGATGAAAATAGTTTGTTCAAAAATTAATCTAAGTTTTATAATCTATGAATTAGGAAATATTTACTGCCTTCGATTAGTAAACTGTTTAAATATAAGTATATTTCTGAAGGTGACTTCAATAAATTTAAGTAAATCAACAGGAGAATTGAAAGGCAGGAGAAAGTAGCATGTCAGAAAATTATCGTTCTCGAGAGGAGCGACGACAAGTTAAAAAGAAAAAACAGCCAGCTGCTAAAAAGAAAAAACCAAAAGGTAAAACATCATTTTTTCGTAAGTTTTTAATTAGTTGTTTATTACTTGGTATTGTAGGGTTAGTCGCAGGGGTTACTACTTTTTTCGTTATGATCAAGGATGCGCCAAAACTTGAGAAAACAAAACTTGTTAATCCGTTATCCTCAAAAATATATGATAAAGATGGGAAATTGATATATGAGTATGGGAAAGAAAAACGAACAAATATTATGTATGATCAAATTCCTAAATTAGTAGAAAATGCATTTTTAGCGGCAGAAGATGCTCGTTTTTATGAGCATAGAGGCGTAGACTTTAAAGGCACTGCACGTGCAGTTTTAGTCAGCCTAAAAGGGAATTACGGCTCTCAAGGTGGAAGTACGATTACGCAGCAAGTTATTAAAAATTACTTCTTATCGATGGAAAAAACGTCAAAGCGAAAGGCGCAAGAAATATATTTAGCGTATAAGCTAGAACAACAGTATTCAAAACATGAAATTTTAGAAATGTATTTAAATAAAGTTTACTTAGGCAACCGTTCATACGGAATCGCAACAGCAGTACAAAATTACTATGGTAAGGAATTAAAAGATTTAACACTACCAGAAGTTGCGATGCTTGCGGGTTTAATGAAAGCGCCTAATAACTATGATCCAACGAAAGAACAAAATATTCAAAAGGCAACAGAAAGAAGAAATGTTGTACTTGAATTAATGAATCGACATGGTTATATTACAAAAAAAGAAATGGAAGAAGCATCAAAAGTTCCAGTAACAGAAGGGATTAAGACAGCAACTGAACAACAAGAAATGCCATATCCTGCGTTTATGGATGCGGTTGTGAAAGAAGTTGAAAAAGAGTTGCCAGATGCTAATATTGGATCTGACGGTTTAGAAATTTATACAACATTAGACCCAAAGGCACAGGATTTTGCGGACAAGCTTTTAAATAAAAATATTATTAATTATCCAAATGAGAAATTCCAAGGGGCTTTCACATTTATGGATACGAAAACAGGAGAAGTTCGTGCAATTGGTAGCGGACGTGGTGAAAACAAAGCTGTATTTAAAGGACATAATATAGCTATCGAATTAAATCGCTCAGCAGGTTCAACGATGAAACCAATTTTTGATTACGCTCCTGCAATTGAATATTTAAAATGGGCTACTTACCATCAAATTGATGATTCCCCATTTAAGTATTCAACAGGACAAGAAGTTAGAAATGCAGATAGAAAGCATTTAGGACCAATTACAATGCGAGATGCATTGAAAACGTCACGAAATATCCCGGCTATTAAAACTGCAAAAGAAGTAGGAATTAATAAATCAAAAGCTTTCTCTGAAAAGCTAGGTATTAAATTTAATGTAGCACCGACGGAATCAACAGCGATTGGTACAAATGAAGCGTCACCGACTGAAATTGCAGGTGCTTATGCAGCATTTGGTAATGATGGTAATTATACGAAGCCGCATTTTGTTAAGAAAGTCGTTTATCCAGATGGTAAATCAAAAAGCTTCGAGCAAAAGCCAAAACGAGTTATGAAGGATTCTACAGCATATATGATTACTGACATGCTTCGTACTTTTGTTTCATCTGGATTGGGTACAGCAGCTAATATAGGTTCTCTGGATGTAGCGGGTAAAACAGGGACTACAAACTATTCTTTAGAACAAATAGCACAATATAATCTACCGGAAAGCGCAACTCGTGATAGTTGGTTTGCTGGTTATACACCACAATATACGATGGCAGTATGGACTGGATATACAAAAGATAGTAAAGACGATTATATTAGTAGTAAAAATACGAAAATTGCTCAATTGATATTTAAAGAAATGATGAGCAATTTCGCTACAGATAAGTCACAATTTAAAATGCCGAACAGTGTAGTTCAAGAAGGTAGCGAATTACGTATTAAAGGTGCGAAGCGTGATTCTTCTCCAAATACGAAAATACCAAATACGACTGAACAGCATAGTAATAATAATCAAAATAAGCAAAAAGAAAAGCAAAAGAAACAAGAGGAATTAAAGAAACCAGAAGAGCAAAATGAGCCAAACAGTGGTAGTGGAGAAGGAAATACAAAGCCACCAAACAATGGTAGTGAACAAGGAAATACAACACCTCCAAAAAATGGTAGTGGTCAAGGGAATACAAAGCCATCAAAAAATGGTGATGAACAAGGAAATACAACACCGCCAAACAATGGTAGTGAACAAGGAAATACAACATCGCCAAACAATGGTAGTGAACAAGGAAATACAACACCGCCAAACAATGGTAGTGAACAAGGAAATACAACACCACCAAATAATGGTAGTGAACAAGGGAATACAACGGCGCCAAATAATGGGGATGGCCATGGAACGCCAAAGCAACCAAGTAATGATGAGAATGCAGGAGAGGGTTCAGCCGATAATGGATAATAAGTAATATGAAGAAATCGTTGGTTTTATTTTTAAAATAACGTTTGATCAAAAATACCTTACAAACCCATATTTTAAAATAAACAAAAAAACCCCAATATTTGATTTTTAGAAATCAAATATTGGGGTTTTTTATATGAATTGTATACATAATGGCGTTGAAAAGAAGGAGTAAAAGGGAATTTTAATACACAGAGAATCGTTCCATTGGCTGAGAGAACGAATGCTAGAACTCTTTGAAGATAGTCTTGGAGCTTTGCTTTTGAAAGGGTAAGATAGTTGAGTAGAAAGCAACGGTTAGGTTCTCGTTATCGAACTATAGTTATATGACTTATTGAGTCTATTTACAAATTTATTTCCTTTTTTTAATATTTACATAAACTCTAGATAAACAACATAACAACTCCAGATAGTTGTTTTATGATACTTGTAATTAAGAATAAGGAGGGAGTTCATTGCATAAAATTATTAATTTTATTTGGGGAATAGTACTTTTATTGTATACCCTAGTCTCATTTTTTGTAAGCAATGGAAGTGCAGTAAGGTTTATTTTGGTGTTAATTATATTTCTTATTTTTTCGGTAGTTTTAGAAAGAGGAAATGCTAAAAAAACGGCTGGTTAAAGGCCGGTTGTGAACTACTCGCCACTTGAAGTGGGAGCTTCTCAGTTCCACGACGAAAGTACCCTTTCGTCTCCCTGAGCGTTACTTCGGGGTGTTCCACCCCTAGATGTCCAACGCTTGGACGCTCTTTTGGTACGGTTGATATTTTACGCAGGAACCGAATGGCTTGGTTTTCGCACTCTATTTTCTTCCTGCAACCTCATATATCAAGTTATCAAAGAACTTCATATAGCTAGTTTATCAAAAGTTTTTGGCTATGCCAAACCGAAATTCATCTCCCACCTACCGTTGGGCTACGCCCTTCACACGCTTGAGGAAGGAGAATTCTTTCGGGGAATTCGTTAAAAATTTCTTAATGATATAGAAAGTGAATTTTTATTCATTAGTTTACTTTCAATAAACGAAAACTTTAATGAACATTTGTGAAGTACTTGTGGATTCTATATTTCCACCGTATGCAAGATATAACGCTGTTTGTCCATTAGGTTGTTTGACACTCCCACCCCTAAATGGGTCAGCTGACTAACGTCAGTGGGATTCTTGCTACCAAAGGTGAAGTCCATTTCTGGTATCGCTGACGTGCAAGATTGCGGTGTGCCATCACCACTCTCACGACAGTATAGGTTCGTGAGCTACGGTACTATCACCATACCGTACAGTTTCGTGCTCAAATGTTTTAGCGTCTTGTTCTTGACGACACATATCATTTTACCGATAGCGTGAATTCGGCTACCGAACTTCATATGATATCTTGTTTTCAAGGAACACAATGTCATTTTAAAGACTTGTACTTGTCTAACGTTTTAGTATAACCAAAACACAACTGTTTTTCTATGAAAAAGGGATACTTTCATCCCATGCCTAAAGGCGGACTTAAGTCCGATATGGGTTTTCCCATATCGCGAAATCTGTAAGAACTTTTAATAGAGTTAAATTAGCATTCAAAAATATTTAATTTCATGAAAGATTAGAAAAACCACCCTTATATAGATGGTTTTTCTAATAATTTTTGGATTATACATTTAAAATTAGGTAATTGGGCTAAGTTATAGTAATAAAGAGCATTTTATCGGTATTGCTTATTTTGGTTCTGGATAATGATTGTAATATAAGATTCTAATAAATTCTTGATAGACATTTGTTAATTTAGCATCTCTAAGAGCATCGTTGAATCTTTGCATACGTACACTACCTGGAGCGTAGCCTCCACCAGGAGTATAAGGATTTCTAGCTTCAAAGTCATTCATAAATGCTATTAATTTTTTATAGTCTTGAGATTGATAGAAAGCAGCGGCTTCTTCAGGTGTAACATTAAAGTAAGAAGATGATGTTGAGTTATAAGTAGATGCTTGAGCAGTAGGTGTCTCTAGCACAGTTGCAGCTCCACCAAACATAGTAAGTGCCATAGAAGACACAATGATTTTTTTAAACATAATAAAATCTCCACGTAGAATATTTGGATTAATAGCAAACCTATAATCATTGTAGTTACAACGAAAGTGATTACCAAATGCAATGTTGCATAATTTATGATGTGAACGAGAAGTTCCACAATTTCTAAATGGAGGAGTGTAACAGGGGATTAAAAAGGATATATATACTATTGTTTTTAACAAGAAAGTGGAATAAAATGGTTATTTTTATTCAGATAAATTTAACAGCACCTGTCATTAAAGACAAGGGCTTTCAAAAGGGCATGACATTTGACAACTGAAGGTACCAGTATTAGGGCTTTAATTCCATTCGTTTTGTTTTGAGAAATATAAATTCTATTTTGTAGAAGATGAAATGAAGAGATGCTTCTTATAGATTTTGAAATACGAGAAGGTAAAAATAGAATATTAATTTGTCTTAAATAAGGGACAGAAGTATTATTTTTGCTTAGCAAAGCATGTTAAGCATCATTCAAAGGTATGTAAGAGACTATAAAATAATCTATTTAAACAAAAATATAGCCTGGCAAAAAAATTAAGGGCATGAACTCATTGGAACAGTAAAAAAGCTGTTTTCAGGCTAGGTGTTGTTTTTATTTTGAAAAAGGGAATATATTTTCTCAACAGGACAAATGGTAATTATCTATAAGTACTACTTATGAGGATAATAGGAAAATAGAAATAAATAATAAAGGAGAATGGGAAATGATAGAATTAAAAAATGATCGAAATGTAAAAGGAATTCCGGAAGAGAATGTAGCTTTATTAAAGGTTATGGCGCATCCAGTACGATTACAAATTGTAAATGAATTAATGCATCATAAAAAATGCAATGTTACACAATTAACGGAAATATTAAGACTCCCTCAATCCACTGTTTCACAGCATTTATCAAAATTGAGAAGAACCGTACTCCGTACAGAAAGAAGAGGATTAGAGGTGCATTATTATATTGATAATGCTAAAGCTCGTCAGATTGTAGGAATTTTAGGCTTCTAGGCTAATGATATGTAAAAAGTTTCCTGTTATAAAGCAGGAAACTTTTCTTGTGTATTTAACAAATTTTACACATGTAAAATTACATACTATTTATTCTTGATAATCAAATAAAAATGTAACCATAATAATTACATTGAATAGGTATTGAATCAACTATTCTCATAAGATAACAATAGAGGTGATTGAAATTGTATATGAAAAAACTGATTCTTGCTGGAGCACTGGGTTTTATAATACTTGGAGGTGCCAATATAACAGGCGGAGAAGTAACGGAAGTAAATGCGGCCTCAATTTGTATGCAGTTTCTGCAGTTGATACGGCTGGCAATGAATCAATGAAAAGTGATATCTTAACAGTTACTACGAAGGAACAAGAAAACGCTTATGAGAAATGGGATTCGTATAAAGCATATAAAAAAGGAGATAGAGTAGTTCACGAGGGTAAGGAATACGAGGCGGCTCAAAGCTATCAAGGGAATGGGGATCCGAATTGGATCTTTGCTTTATCTTTATGGAATGAAATAAAATAGTAATTTAATTAGTAGCTCATTTTTCATGTAATCAAGTATATTTGAAATGAATAATTAAGAGGAGACAAAATCAAGTTTTATATTATAATTAAGCGCATCCTCTTAAAAAGAGGGGCGATTATGAATTATTTACTGAGATTTTTTATCGAAGAATAAATTTAAATCTGTTTTGTCTGTGTCTCCTGCTAAAACGTTGTGTATAATATCGTTTAATAATTGCATTTTTTCTTTTTCAATTCTTAATATTGTTTGAATACCGCTACCTGTAGTACAATCTAAGCTTTCGTGATTTGGTCGAAATGATGGAAGAACGAGATTTATCTTTGTCCCATACCACCATTATGCGTTGGGTTCATCAGTATAGAACTGAATTGGACAAACGAATTCTTCGTCACCTCAAGCAAACCAATGACTCTTGGAGAGTTGATGAAACATTTATAAAAGTTAAAGGGCAATGGATGTACCTGTAACGTACTGTTGATTCGAAAGGCAACACAATCGATTTTTGTCTAAACAAAACAAGAGATCAAAAGGCTGCAAAGCGCTTTTTTAGGAAAGCCTTGCGGCCTTTTCATATTTCAAAGCCATGTGTAATAACAGTCGATAAGAATCCAGCTTATTCTACAGCAATTGAGTAGTTGAAAAAAGAAAAAGGCATACCTGATGGCATACAACTTAGACAACAAAAGTACTTGAATAATATAGTAGGTGGATATGTAACATAAAATACGATTCCGTTAGGAATATATATGTTTTATTCTCTTTTACTTTGTTTTTGCACCAGAACCAAAATACAAAGGGAGCAAGAAGAGCTATGTAACCGTCAAGAAAAAATAAAGAAAGAGGAAGAAGAACGACAATATATTCAAATACAGAAAGAGCAGCTATATAGAAATAAGAGCTATGGAACAAATGAAACTTGTATCATGTCTATATATTGAAACCATATTAAAAGTGAGGGCAGTTTTATGTTTATTCAAATAAGTTTGAGGTGTGGAAATGGAACAGAGGTTTATTGAAAAATGTAATCATGATGAGCTTGACTATGTTATAAAAGACTATTGGCAAGATGTATGGAATTATTCATTTATTATTACGAAAGATCCACACTTATCAGATGACATCACACAAGATGTATTTATTAAGGTTTTTAAACATTGGAATTCGTTTCGAAAGGAGTCATCTATTAAAACGTGGATATTAAAAATTACAAGAAATACGGCAATAAACTATTTGAAATCCTCTTATTTTAAAAGGATATCTTTAGTGGGATTTTTTAGTGACGATAAGCAATATCCATCGGCAGAACAAGAATTTTTTAATCAAGAGGAAATGAATGATGTGTGGGATGTTGTATTAAAACTACCTAAAAAACACCGCGAAATACTAATATTGGACGCAAAATATGAATTATCTTATGAAGAAATGGCTGAAACATTAGGTGTATCCATTGGAACAGTCAAATCTAGGTTAAGCAGAGCAAGAAGTAAAGTTTCAAAATTAATAGGGGAGGGTAGAAGTGATGAACAATAAAAAAAATCCTGACTGGTATAGCAAATTAAAAAATGGACCAATGGAGCGTCGTAAAGATGAAGAAGCATTTATTTATAAAATAAAGCAATCGATATACCAAAATAGTGAAGTAGACTCTGTACCATACAAGAGACCCTTTCGTAAAAAAGCATTGCCTATTGTAGTTGTTTTGGTTTGTACAATGTTATTTTTCATTGTTCAACAACCTGGGCTTGATGATAATAAATCATCGGTACAAAGTAGTACTCAAATTAAGCCGAAAACAAAAGATGAATCTGCTCAAGATCTATCATTGAAACAATTTATGAATGATTTATATCAAAGTATAAATTCAAAAAATGAAAATGATTTGTATAGAGCGTTAAATGATGAAGTTCTATTTAAAGGGAAGAGTTATCAGAAGGATGAATTGAAGTTTGATGAAGATATTTTTCATGAGTTGCAAGTCGCTCTTACAATGGGGGGAGAATTTGCAAATGATACAAAGAAAGTATATAAAGTACCAAGTGGAATGACAGAAAGTAACCAATCAAAGCGAGAACATTATATATATGTAACTGTTACTGGAAATAAAACGAAAATTTTAGCTGAACCAAAACGAGAATCACAAATTTTATATGAAGTATCTAATGAAATGGTAAAAGCTTGGATTCCAGAAAAAGTGCAGAATGATGGATATATAAAAATATCGACATTTAACGGTAATACTGGGTATGTACAAAAAGAGTATGTTTTAACGGATATTAAATATTCATTTGTGTTCGAAAAGGATCATGAAGGTATGTGGAAAATAATAAATATAGATTCTATATGGTAAAAGAGGAAGGTTCACGTTAATGAACCTTCCTCTTTGTTTTTATTTTCTTATTGAAGTGTATGCCAGAACTCTAAAACTTCTGCTGTAACGAGAGCAGCGATGTTTTTTTCTGAATTACTACCAGGAATAACGACAGAAATGGCGATTTGTGGATCTTCGGTAGGAGCATATGAAATGAAAAGAGAATGATTTATCATTCTTTCTTGCTCATTCGGAGAACCTGTACTACCCGTTTTACCTGCGACATGAAAGGGTAAATTTTTAATCTCCTCTATATTTTGACTCATTCCACCTTGCACGACACTCCAAATTTCCATAGGATAACGATTTGAACTTTCTAAAATTGGTTTAAACTTTTTTGTTTCCTTACCGTCCTGACCAATAATAGCACTTACAATTTGAGGTTTATATTTATCACCTTTACTTGCCAAAGTTGCTGCATATTGAGCGAGTTGAAGAGGGGTATGCACTTCATTTCCTCCCGAAGAGGCATTTAATAAAGCGGAGATTCCTTTTTCAAACTTATTAGATGGATGGAATTCATATTTTCCGTCTTCTTCAAAGGGTAAATCAATCCCGGTTTTAGAACGTAGGCCGAATTGCATTAAATAATCTGTCCATATATTTGCTACTTTTTCTATATTCCCATTATTTTGGTTGAATAAGGGCAGAGCTACTTTTGCTGTCATAAATGTGTTAGATGAATTAATGATAGCCTGCCTCGGTGTAATCTCACCTGTTGGCGTTCCAGGTGCATTCGTAATGTTATTTTGATTATCATACTGAAAAGTGCCCTTATCTACATAAGTATCTTCGGGTTGAAAAAGCTTTTCATTTAATCCAATTAAAATAGTAAGAGGCTTTATAGTAGAGGCCATATTCACATAAGATTCACCATACTTTAATTTTTGAATTGCCTTATTTTGCGAAAGTGATTTAAAGTTTTCATTTTTAGATGATACATGTGTATTTAATGCATTTGGATTAAATACTGCCGAGTTGGCCATAGTTAAAATTGCGCCAGTTTTTACATCGGTTACTACGACATAACCAGCTTTAACATCAGGTATTTTCTTAATTTGAGATCTTAATGCTTCCTCTGTTTTTTGCTGCAATTTCGAGTCTAAAGCTAGCCGGATATCTTTTCCTTTTTGTGCTTTTTGAATATTCCATAAGAACTTTTTATTATTCATTTTAAAAATCAGAGTTTTTCCGGGTTTTCCTTTTAAATCATTCTCATATTGCAGCTCAATCCCACTTTTCCCAACAGGTCCATACTTAGAATTAAGGTCATTTTCTACATACCCAATTAGCTGTGAACCAACTTCGTGTTTAGGATAATATCGAATCCATTCATCTTTAATTGTTACATTATTGGGTTTGTTTTTGTTTATGAATGTAAGTTCACTCTCATTTATGTCAGAGTATAACGGTATTTCATTCATAGTCTGCTTTTTACAAGATTGTTGTAATTGTGAATTTATGCCCTCTGCAGAAATGTCATGTTGAAATTCTTTTGAAAATTGATTGAAAAAGGCTAATGTGTTTGATGTATCATGATCCGATAGCCTTTCATCATTAGAAGTGCAATATAAAGACTTAACTTTCTTATTTGTAGCTAGTATTACACCATTTTGATCAAATATTTTTCCTCTTTCAGCTGAAGAAGTTGCGATAGTAATTGAAATAAAGTTGATTTTTAATAAAATTAGTAAAATCAAACCTACAATAGAAAGAACCGCAAAAAATCTCCATCTTTTTGTATGTAACATATAACCCTCCCTTATGTAGTCTAATTCATCTTATAGTTAATTATTTTTTTTGTAAATGTGGAACACTTTTATTATTTAGGTAATCTATTAAGTATTACAGTATGAAGAAAGGAATAATTAGTATGAAAAGTTACTAGCAAGTCTATTTATAAGTTTAATATGAGTTATTATACAGTTTAGCTTTTCTAATGTAAGCAACAAAAAAATAGAGAGAAAAACAAGAAAGGAGATTATCAATTACTCTGCTGTACCCTATGCCCCATCAAGCTAATATTTTGAGGAACCCCCAAAACAAAAAAATTATCTCTTTACAGTTATTTATGTAAATTCAGCTCGTATTTTTGAAGATTATCGTTTTCTTTAACGGCATGAAGATTTTATCTTATTCAGCTTTGTTGAAAATTACTTCCCTAACGAATAAATTCTACATTTTTTGCGAGCTTTTAAAGAATCTGAAGTCATAAATGATGGTGTAATTCTTGAGAGAATAGTTGAAACTCTTTTGCTAGTGAAATATCAATAAAAACACCATTCTTTTCATTGACTCTACTAAAGAGAAAGTGTAAATGTTCTTTAGGAAATATATACTTAAGTAAATTAGCACGTATAAGATGCACTTGGTTGGGTTAATAAGGATGGGAACCTTCATAAAGTAGCCCCTGGAAAAAGTATTGGCGGTAATATATTCCAAAATAGAGGAAACCCCTTGCCAAGTGTTCCGGGTAGAGTTTGGTATGAAGCTGATATTAATTATTTATCAGGGTATCGAGGTAATGATAGAATTCTTTATTCTAGTGATGGATTGGTGTATAAGACTTCAGATCATTACAAAACGTTTACTGAAATTAAGTAGAAAGGAATTTAGGTATGGAAAAAATATATTTAGATGGTCGGATGTTTACAAGTAAAGATGCACTGCATAAAACATTAAAGAGCAAATTAAATCTACCAGATTACTATGGTGAAAATGCTAATGCGTTGTGGGATTGCTTAACTGCATGGGTTACTCTTCCTTTAACAATAGAATGGGGATTTTTTAAAGAAAGTCAGAATATGTTAGAACAAGAAGCAGATTTGATTTTAGAAACATTTCAAGATGCACAAAATGAAATGCCAGGAAGATTTTTCATTAAAGTAAAATAATTTCTACGCTTTTTTATTATATGGATTTGATTTTCTTTCATAGTGGCCCCTCATACCCAGAATCGTTTCCGTACCCCATAAAGCTAGAACGGAGCAGAAAGGTGGTACAGGCCGTGGGTTATTTATTGCAAAAAATATTGTCGAGCAGCATAATGGGACAATCACTGCTGAAAGTAATGTAATTCGAACTGTATTTGAAGTGAGATTACCGAAAGAAGAGATTGTGGAAATTTAATAAAAATTTTAACTTTACCCCACTTTTTATTTAAATAGTTTTTTCTATCCTATACGTAAGTAAGGTTAAGGAGAAAACTAGAAATGAAAAAGTGGGTATTTTTTTGCTTTTTATATTGTGCACAGTATGTGCTGGTATTTATATAGTACCATTATTCCAAAATGGCGTAGAGGTTAAGAGAGTGGAAAAAGATGATAAGGTAGCTTCTACGCATACCGAAAAGAAAGAAATTACAAAAAAGCAATTTTATAAAGGTGATCTATTACTAGTTAATCAAGATTATCCAGTTCAGAAAGATAGCATAAAATCCGATACTATAAATTTATTTCAAAATAAAGGGTTAGTAAGAGGCTATGGAAAACAATTGTAATTGACCCTGGTCATGGCGGGGGAGACAGAGGAACAAAGGGAAAGAAATATGGAACAATAGAAAAAGATCTTAATTTAAAAGTAGCCCAAAATATAAAAAAGAGTTAGAAGAGAGAACGGATGCGAAAGTCATTTTGACACGTGAAAAGGATACTAGCTTATTATCAGAGACGAAGCAAAAAGAAGAATTACAAGCACGGGTAAATATAGCTAAAAATCATTCAGCAGATCTTTACATTAGCATTCATCATGATGCTTTTGAAGATACGAGTGTGCAAGGAATAACAACTCATTATGGAGCGAATAAATGGTCAGATAAGAAATTAGCAAAGAGCATGCAAAAAGCTATTTTCAATCAAGATGTAGATGCTCGAAATAGAGGCGTTAAAGGTAGTGATTATCTTATTTTAAGGGAGAATTCAACTCCACCTGTTTTAATTGAGTTAGGATTTACTTCGAATGAAAGTGATGAGAAACGAATGAATTCAGAAGAATTCCAAACAAAATCAAAAAAAGGTATTGTTGATGGGATTATTGGATATTTTACAGCATGAACTTGTTTGTAATTAATCAATTAATGAAAAGATACAATTCTTTCAATAATATAAATAGAAAGAGTTGCATTCTTTAGAGTGAAAATCTTCCTCTTGTCTACAGGATAGTGTATTTCTTTATTAATTTCGACATCATCTGCATTTTATCTTTCTCTATTAATCTGTTTATTGTAAAGGCAAGATTAAACATAATAAATCTATTAATCAAGCCTAAATATTTTAATGGTACAACTTTAAAAATCACAAATAAGATGCTCTATACATCTAGTAATAAATTGCATTTTCAAGGAATCGATGGTTTAAAAACTGGATTTACAGATGAAGCAGGCTATTGTTTTACAGGAACAGCAAAACAAGGTGAAAGAAGAATGATTTCTGTTGTCATGGGAACCAGTGTAGATGCCAAGCGATTTATAGAAACAAAAAAATTATTTTCATATGGGTTTCATAAAGTTTATATACCTTTTTTTGAATCTGTAAAGTGTATTTTAAAATTATGATAAATAGTTAAAGTGAAATTATATAAAAAACCTCCCGGCAATTTATTAGATCGTTACATCACAATACGAAACAGGTTATAAAAGTGGTATCTATAAGGAGTAGATAAAATGAATAGAAAATTAATAGGCGGCTTAGTAGGGGTGAATTTTTTACTTTTCCTGTGCATATGTAATTTTACCCCAAGTGTATTTGATATTGCTAAAAGTAAAGAGAACATTCAAAGTGGTGATGGGGGGGTTATAACTATTACCTTTCCAGATGCTGTGGATGTGGTAGTGAATAAGCATAGAAAACTTCTAAGTAATTATAGACCTAATGATTTAATTGTGCCCAATGTTAAGTTTTCATTTGATGAAATTCTAGAGAAAAATTATATGCGAAAAGAATCTGCTATTGCTCTGGAAAAATTATTTTTCTTAGCAAAACAAGATGGAATAGTATTACATGCCATATCTGGTTTTCGCTCTGAAAAATATCAACAAAGTGTCTATAGGCGAAATGTAGAGACGCAAGGTCAGTTACAAGCTGATAAAGTTTCCGCAAAGCCAGGGCATAGTGAACATCAAACAGGTTTAACGATGGATGTTTCTGCGGATAGTGTCAATAATACATTAGAAACTCAATTTGCTAACACAGCTGAAGGAACCTGGTTAAAAAATAATGCTCATCGTGCCGGTTTTATTATTCGTTATTTAAAAGGAAAAGAACACATTACGGGTTATTCATATGAACCATGGCATATTCGATATGTTGGTGAAATTGCTAAAGATATTTATGAAAAAAACATTACCTTAGAAGAATATCTGAACATAATAGATTAAACTGTTTATTCCCCTTACATAGGGTTTCGACCGAGATACATGTAATTTCGGGTCACATACTGTATTATATTTCCATTATCGGGATTTAGTGTAACAAAAAGGTATTTCATTAATGATGTTACGGATATTTTTGATTTTGTTACAGCTAATTCAACGGTTAAGATATTTCATATTTTTAAATATAAAACGTAACAAAAACGACCGATTATGTTACAAATAACATCGAAAAACACTTATTGGTAAATAATGTATTTCTGTGACCTAGTTTTACACGTATCTCGGCTGAACCCCTAGATACATTCAGAATCTAATTTAAACTAGATTCTTTTTTATTTATGGAAGCGTCAAATATTCCCCACCTACTATTTGTAAATAACCCATAAGTTAATCTCCTTACATACTACATGTGGAGTCTTTTTTGCATAAACAGTTATATAACCGGGTTATAGAAGTTGTAGCGACATTTCGGTTCACTCATACACATAAGGCGACTAAATCTTTTACTTGATACTTACTGGTCCGTTGCACAAAACTAATATTTCTAGCAAAATCTCGTCAGATATAGAAACAGACAGATAAAAAAATGCCATCCTTTCTAATTTAGCTTGTTTAGAAAAAATAAAGGTTTTTAAGTACTTTTGGGTATTAAAATAGCTTAAGCTAAAGGGCATTTATGATGAAATCACTAAACTGGCAGTTAGATTCCCTAGTACTATGATCTAGTTTTAAACGTATCTCAACTGAATCTCCCTATTATACAAGCAGAGTGGACTAGTATAAAATCGGGTGTATGAAAATATATAATGAGCAAATTTTTTAGAACGCCAATAGAATAGAAACGAAATGATATAGGAGTGGGGTAAAATGAATCGAATTTCAATTTTAATAACTGATGACGAAGCGGAAATTGCTGATTTAATTGCGATACATTTAGAAAAAGAAGGGTATCATGTTGTGAAAGCGGCTGATGTGGAAGAGGCGATTCGAGTTATTCAGTCTCAGTCAATTGACTTAGTTGTGTTAGATATTATGATGCCAAAAATGGATGGATATGAAGTGACGAGGCAGATTCGTGCGAAACATCATATGCCAATCATTTTCTTAAGTGCGAAAACGTCTGATTTTGACAAAGTGACAGGTCTTGTACTAGGCGCGGACGATTATATGATGAAACCTTTCACCCCAATTGAATTAGTTGCGCGTGTAAATGCACAACTACGCCGATTTCTTACGTTAAATCAGCCGAAAGTAGTGGAGAATAAATCCGCTTTAGAAGTAGGCGGAGTTGTTATTGACCGTGAGCAAAGAACAGTAAATGTGTACGGAGAACAAATTGGGTTAACGCCAAAGGAATTTGATATTTTATCCTTATTAGCGAGTCATCCGAAGAAAGTGTGCAGTGTGGAAAATATATTTCAGCAAGTATGGGCAGATGATTATTATGAAGGTGGGAATACAGTTATGGTACACATTCGTACGTTGCGGAAGAAGCTTGGGGAAGATAAAAGAAAGAATAAGTTAATAAAAACAGTTTGGGGGGGAGGG
Source organism: Bacillus sp. FDAARGOS_1420 (assembly GCF_019344915.1). NCBI lineage: Bacteria > Bacillati > Bacillota > Bacilli > Caryophanales > Bacillaceae > Bacillus > Bacillus sp. FDAARGOS_1420. Next base: position 305,350 of record NZ_JAHWJB010000003.1, read on the forward strand.
TATACTTTCAATGGCTAAAAAGATGAGAGGTTTTCGTTCAGAGATGGTTATGCTATTTGCGTTAAGCATGATATTAGCTGCTGGCGTAACGTATATGATGTATGAGGGATTACGGCTCTATTATAATTCAGCAGTTCGTTATGCGGAGGATCCCTTAGCTCAATTTCGTTCAATGATAAGGCAAATTGGGGATATTAATTTCTTTTTAATTATATTTATCCCTCTATCCATTATGTTTTTCTTCTTCCTTACTAGACCGTATTTAAAATATTTTGATGAGATTTCCAATGGGATTCATCATCTTGCAAACGGTGATTTTACAAATCAAGTTCGTGTTTCATCCAATGATGAGTTTGGATATATCGCCCACGAAATTAATGTAGCGAGTGAGAAATTAAAAGAAGCAGTTGAACGAGGAGATTTTGCGGAAAATAGTAAGGATCAGCTCATTGTTAACTTAGCTCACGATTTAAGAACGCCGTTAACATCCGTTTTAGGTTATTTAGATTTAATTCTTAAAGATGAGAATTTGACGAAGGAACAAATTAAACATTTTTCCACAATTGCTTTTACGAAATCCGAAAGACTGGAAAATTTGATTGATGAATTATTTGAAATTACGAGAATGAATTATGGGATGTTGCAGCTTGAAAAAAGACCGATTGATATAAGTGAATTGATTATACAGTTAGATGAAGAATTGTATCCGTTATTAGAAAAAAAGGAGTTAGAGGCGAGATTGAATATGGATCCTCATTTACCTATTAACGGTGACGGGAAATTATTAGCCCGAGTATTTGAAAATCTTTTAACGAATGCGATTCGCTATGGGTATGATGGAAAGTTTGTTGATGTGAACGGATATATTGAGAGTGAAGAAGTAGTTGTACAAATTATAAATTACGGAGATAGCATTCCAGAAGAGGATTTACCGTATCTTTTTGATGTGTTTTATACAGGTGATAAAGCTAGAACGGAGCAGAAAGGTGGTACAGGCCTTGGGTTATTTATAGCAAAAAATATTGTCGAGCAGCATAATGGTACTATTTCTGCTGAAAGCAATGTAATTAGAACAACATTTGAAGTGAGATTGCCAAAAGAAGAGAGCAAAGCAATTTAATAAAAATTTAAACTTTACCCCACTTTTTATTTTAATAGTTTGTTCTATTCTATACGTAAGTTACGTTAAGGAGGAACTAGAAATGAAAAAGTGGGTATTTATTTCTCTTTTTATATTATGTATAGTCTGCGTAGGTTTTTATATATCACCATTATTTCAAAAGGAGATCGATGTTAAAATTGCAGAAAAAGATGATAAGGAAAAAGCTGCAAATACTAAAAAGATAGAGGTTACAGAAGAACAAATTTATAAAGGGGATTTATTATTAGTTAACAAAAATTATTCAGTTAAGAAAGATAGTGTTAGGTCTGATATTATAAATGTAGCTCAAAATAGTGAATTAGTAAGAGGCTATGGTGTATTGGATAGAAATATTCGCTTATCAAAGGATATTGTGAAAAAGTTTTTGAACGTTATAGATGCGGCAGGAAAAGAAAATGTTAATCATTTTTTGATTAGTAGTGGCTATCGGGATTTTCAAGAGCAAAGACAGTTATATGAAGAAATGGGCTCTGATTATGCACTCCCAGCAGGATATAGTGAGCATAATTTAGGGTTATCACTGGACGTTGGATCAACTCAAACGAAAATGGAGAAAGCTCCTGAAGGAAAATGGATTGAAGAAAATGTGTGGAAGCACGGTTTTGTGTTACGCTACCCGAAAAATAAGAGTAACATTACAGGCATTCAATATGAGCCATGGCATATACGTTACGTCGGTTTACCCCATAGCGCAATCATGCAAGAAAAGAAATTTACTTTAGAAGAATACTTAGATTTCCTGAAGGGAAAAAAGGAGATTTCAACTAATGTTGAGGGGAAAGAGTATAAAGTTTCTTATTATAAAGTTTCAAACAATACGACCATTAATGTCCCGATAAATCAGCATTATGAAATTTCAGGGAACAATATGGACGGAGTAATTGTGACGGTTCATCAATAGTAGTTTACACTTTATAAATTAAGCCCATATCATTAACTTTCAAACATTTGAGTGGTAAGGCTTTTTTATTTTATCTTTAGACATAAAAACTTTATGACGAAGTAGAGAGGATTCTTAAGTTGATGGGCATGGGGTCACCATATCAAAAAAAGAAAATTGTACGTTTAGACACAATTTATAGTAAGCAACAGCTAGTCCATAAACAAGCCATTTCTACAATTGCTACGTAATACATACTGGATTTATGTAAATATGTCCCGATATTATACTATTACTATATAAACTATAATATAAGTAATTCTTTTTATTGTTATATATCTGTCATTTCTTGTTAAAGAATCCTTATAATAAGGATTCTTTTTTTGCATTAAATTTCTAAAAATAAAAAAAGATAAGATCGGAGAATACGATCTTATCTTTAACACAAGGAGTAAACCATAAGTGATAACCATCATATTTTTATTATACTTTAATTTTTGTTAATTTTGAATATTAAAACCATAATTCACAAGTATATCTATATTGAGAAATTTATTACAAATTTTGTTGTAAATGGTTTGAAAAACGAAAGTAAACTTTTATCCATTAGTATACTTTCATTTCCCCTTAAACATTGACTTTCATCTATTTTTATTTATATTCTAAAAATAATAGAAAAAGTATACATTCAAATCATTGAAATCAAAGGAATTGAAAAACAGATGGATAAAAAGCAACATTTAATTGATGTACAACCAATTCGAAGCAAAGAACAGCTCGAAGACATGAAATGGTCTCTTAAACTTCATTGTTCAGATCGTGATTACATTTTATTTCTAATTGGTATTAATACAGGGTTACGTGTAAGTTATTTACTTAAAATCGAAAATGTTGAAATTTTAAAACTGAAGCGAAAAAAACGGAAAGAATTTAAAATGAAAGAAGGAAAGACAAAAAAGGAGAGAATCATAAATATTACGTCCATTTTTGAGGAAGTACTTCCATATGCTGAAGAGCTAAAAAGTACCTGGCTATTTCCTTCTAGAAAAGGAGATAAACCCATTAGTAAAATTCAAGCCTATCGACAATTACAAAAAGGCGGAGATTTTGCCGGGGTCGAATCTTTAGGTACCCATACCATGCGTAAAACATTTGGATATTGGTTTTACAAGCAAACAAAGGATATTGCTATGTTACAAGAAATATTGAATCATAGTACACCACAAATTACACTAAGATACATTGGTATTAATAAAGAAGAAAAAGATAATGTACTTGATACATTCCGGCTCTAACTTTAATTAACTTTTTTTGTAAACAATGAAAAAATGTGGCTACATTTTTTAAAGACAAAAAAACTTAAAAGAACATTCTAATCGAGTTCGCACTACACGCGGTCTCGCCAACTAAACGAGAATTTCGTACGCTAAGGAATTTTCAAGTTGAAAAACTAGGTTTTACCCTACGTAAACAAAGTTCCATAAACGACATTTAATGTTTGTTATGGAACTTTGTTTTTGGTAATGAGTTTTAGAACTGATTTTTGATCGTATTTCTTTCAGTTTTGTTAGAACTAAATAGAGTACCTAAAACGGTCGTTTTCGGTACTTTTAGAGAAACTTAATTGGATAAATATATTACAAAAAAAGATTATGAAAAAATATAATTTAACTAACAAGGCCGGTTAACACCATACTCAGAAAACTGATATAATAATTTAGATTATTATAAAATTTCAGTAAAGTGATGATTCTAGTTGAAGAAATCCCGAAACAGTACATAAACAAGTAGCACCATATGTCCATCAAATAGAAGTAACAGGTCCTAATAAATGGCTCACATTATCAGGTCAATTAGGTATGGAAATAGATGGAATGGTTCCGGAAGATCCATTGGAACAGTTACGATTAGCTCTAGATAATATTAGAAGAAATCTTATGGCTGCTAATATGAACATAGAAGATTTAACGAAGATGGTATTTTATTTAGTAGGTGATTTTAATGCAGATAAGCGAAGGAAAATTATTGGAGATTTTCTAGGTGAACATCTTCCCTGTACTACTATGATTTATGTGGTGGCATTAGCAGCTCCTGTATTTAAAGTAGAGATAGAGGCTTGGGCATGTAAGGAAATTATTTGATTTTTTTTGATAAACAATAATTAAATATATGATGAATCTTATTGTATTATCAGGAGTTTTAGCTGAATAGATCAATCTAAAAAAGTCGAGTCCTTAGCGTACAGGAAATCGGCTTTTTCTTTATGAATTTTTGCTTAACGTACGAAATTCGCGTTTGGTTGGTGCTAACCCATCGCTATCAAGATAACAAGACAAAATCCCCCTAAAATGAAAAAGACGTTATTCTTTCTGAGAAATCATAGGAAAGGATGGCAGTTTTTATGTCTATTTCTGTATCCAATGAATTACCACTATTTGCTCAAGAGATTCAAAGTTTTTTATCTCCAAATACCTTACGGGATCTTGCTAGAGATGTTGGTTTTGTACAACGAACCAGTAAGTACCAAGCAATAGATTTAGTCACTTTATGTGTATGGGTGAGCCAAAATACAGCTATGACTTCTTTAACTTAGTTATCTAGTTGTTTAGAAGCATCAACCGAAGCACTCATCAAGTCCTGAGGGACTGAATCAACGGTTTAATAAGGCGGCCGTCCTACTTTTACAACACCTACTAGCCGAACTACTAAGCAAAAAATTGGCCGCATCTATGCCGATTTCTTCTCTATGCACTTCTGTTTTTAAGCATATTCGTATTTTAGATTCAACTGCATTTCAATTCACGGATGTATTTTCATCGGTTTATCCAGGTGCAGGAGGATGCAGCCATACAGCTGGGATAACAAATCAACTTGAGAATGGTTTGTTAAGTGGAAAGTTCCTACATATTCATACAGGCCCAGGTAAACTTACGGCTCTCTGTGTGTCCCAACTGTAATAGCAAATGAATTATGTTGTTTTCATTTAAAATACCTTCAATACATACAATATAAAGAGGCAAACCAGTATGGAAAATAAAATTAACCCAGAATTATTGGAATCATGAAATGAGGCTTTTAAAAGGAATGCTTATTTCTTCAATCACTATCAATTTTGTTTTTGAAATATCCCTATTTATTAAAAATCATATAACAGGAGGATTTATATGAAAAAAAATACAATTTTGATATTATTGATATTTGTTTTTTCTATTTCCCTTACAAACCATTCCCTTGCAGCCGAAACTTTAAATAAATTTGAGTTTATAAAAGAACAACAGACTAAAAATGAAAATCTTATTCATATTGATATAAGAGGAAATAATGTGGAAGAATATCAAGAGGCACAACATATGGTTGATAGAATAAAAAAAATAAAAAGCGGCATACTTGATAAATTAGTGGCAGACGGAACATATGTAAAACTTGTTAATTATCCTATCACTGAGTCTGACGAGTACAGGGACCTAAAGGGATTAATTCCACGAGGATGGGAAGGACAAACCAATGCCGAAGGAAAACAATTGACCTGGGATGATGTACCAGGTGTTGGATCTGATATTGGCGGAAAACCTGTAATGGCTAGAATAGGTTTTAGTGAAAGAGGAAAGGGGCATGGTTCCATTAATTTAGAACTTCATGAAATAGCGCATGCAATTGATCGAGTGGCTTTTTTAAATATAAGTCATACTGATTTGTTTGATATTCCTTTTAGTCAAGAGAGACAGAAGTTTTTCCCGGATAAATATTACGAAAATAAGGAAGAATATTTTGCGGAATGTTTTACATATTATTATTTTAGCGAATCATCCAAGCAAGAGCTAAAAGATAAGGCTCCATTGACTTATAGATGCATAGATTTATTAATTAAAAAAGTTCAAGGGGATTCCAATTCAACAGAACCTATTAATGAACTATTAGACGGAAATCAATTTGCTTGGTCCTTAAAAGGATATAGTGATCGAGAAATCGCAAAAGTAGATTATAACAAGAAGGCAGAAGAGATGAAGATAAAATTGGAAGCTGGCATACCACATTCCTACTTTAACAGTACGTATGCAAGTATTAAAGTCCAGAACTCATCGGGTATTGTTGTGTACAATAAAAAAATCGTGGGTAATAGACAACAAAATGTTGGAACTCAAACAGTTCCCGTAAAAGTGGGGGATTACATTGAATTTACTCATATAGAAGGAGACGCACAAAAGGAAAAGACACGAGCTACTTTAACCAATCTTGAAAATAACAAAAATGAAACAATTGGAAAGACAGCAAGGTATCGGGTTACAAAAGAAGGTCTGAAGAAAGTAGAAAAAATGCCAGAAACAACGGTTTTAGACGGAAATCAATTTGGTTGGAATTTAAAAGGTTATAGTGATAGAGAAATCGCAAAAGTAGATTATAATAGGGAAACAGAGAAAATGCAGGTGAAGTTAGAAGCAGGTGTACCACATTCTTACTTTAATAATACGTATGCAAGTATTAAAGTACAGAATTCATCTGGTAGTGTTGTGTACAATAAGGAAATCATGGGAAATAGAAAACAAACTGCTGAAAGCCAAACCGTGCCCGTAAAAGTGGGAGATTACATTGAGTTTACCCATATAGAAGGGGAAGCAGTAAAGGAAAAGACACGAGCTACACTAACTAACCTTGAGAATAGTAAACAGGAATATATAGGTAAGAAAAGAACCTATCAAGTTACTTCTACGGGATTAAGCAAAATAGATTAATATGAAGAACCTTCGAATTATTAGTAAGATGCTAAATAGTCGTTAATTATGAACGACTATTTAGCTTTTATTTAAAGAGAAGTGGAATGAAAATACTCACTTGTTTATATATACTCTTATTTTCATCAACTACTATATTTTTTAATGTAACTTGTAAACTCTCTCATCTTTTATCTATTAAGAAAGTTTGTAACAGAACCTAAAAATATATATGAAAATTTATGTTAATTTATTAATTTTAATATGATTTTTCGCTTCAATTATAGTATTAGCAATATGATTTTACTATGTTTATAGAGTATATATAAAGATTTAAGATGATAAACTATCTTATAAAAGACTATTATCCAATTGTTTATCTGAAAATTGAGAAAATATGTGTAGATAGATATTATTGTAAATACATATATAATTCATTTTAATTTTCTGACAGTAATCATCGGTATTCTTATAATAATCTTTGGTGTATATTGTGATAAATACAATGAACGGTGTCAGTATTTAAAAGGTTATATATCATAACTTAAAGGGGGAAGAAAACTATGAAAATGAAGAGTAAGATGATCATGACAACAGCGCTTGCAGCTACTTTAGCTACAGGTGCATTACCTACTACATCGGTATTTGCTGCAGAAAAAGAAGCACCTATTCAACAAAAAGAGTCACAAATTAGTATTCAACCGTTGGCACAGAATAATTTGGAAACAGCTGTTAATGCTGCTTTACATGGTCCCGAAGTCAAAAAAATCAAAGTATTTGAGCACGAATTTAATGTAAAACCAATTGAAGTTGTAAAGTTAGCTGGCGGTAAAACATATGTTAAGGGACAAATTTCTCATCATTTAAGTTTTCGTCCAGATGATCAATTTTATTATGAGTTTACAGTACAAGATGGAAAGGTGATAGATAAGCCTGTATTTAATATTGATAGGGGTGGTTTTACACCATTTGTGGCTCCGCTTTTATCAATTCTTGCTGCGTATAATGGAATCCCAGTTAATCCAAACGATTTAAACTCACTTGGTCAACAGATTGGAAAAGTTATAGATGGAAGCTGGGAACAAGCAGCACAATCTATTTCCACTGTAGTTAGTTTAACTTTTAATGAGTAGAAATTGAAGGGAAATAAGTTATTGTTTAGTTTTGCAGAAGCCCATTTTTCGTAAGTATCCTTGTTATAAAAAACTTTTATATAAATATAAACCAAGTATTAACACATCTGTTGTATTTTCTTAATTTGTTAACCATCTTGTCTATCATTATATGTCACAAAATAGGAGTCTTGTTTAAGACTTCTGTTTTGTTTGTTTAAAAAATGAGTGACTTCGATTCTTTTTAAAATCCGTGACGTATGATGAAGAATGGTGTCTTTACATGTCTAGGATTTAGCTCTATGAAATTTGTATATGTATGAATCTGATGGTTGTTGGATGAACCGCTATGGTCCTTCAAAATTTCAAGTAACTGACCGCTATAAAAAAATATTTTTAAGCAGAAAATCTCATTATTCTGGGAAAAGAAGCAATTTATATTGTAAAAAGACGTACCTTATTTTACGAGACTAATCTATTAAAAATTAGGAGAGATATAATGAAGAAAATAAAAATGAAAAACATCTTAAAAAGTGGAATCCTTACTTGTTTTACACTTGCAAGTTTATGTACGACTTCTACAGTATTTGCTGATAGTCATCCAGGTTATTCCTATGAATCCAATATAGGCTATCAAAATCCAACATGGATGTCAAAACTAGAAGATACAAAAAGAATAAGCGAAGTATCTATCCCGGGGACTCATGGTTCAATGGCTTTACATGGGGCAAGTTTTATTGATGAAAATTTGACAAGAAATCAAACAATGACCCTATCTCAACAATTCAATGCAGGAATTCGTTATGTAGACATGCGTGTTAAACGTGTAAAAGATTCTTTTGCGATGCACCATGGAATTGTAAATCAAAAAGCAATGTTTGAAGATGTATTAAAAGAGACAATTCAATTTCTAAGAGATAATCCTAAAGAAACTATTTTAATGCGTTTAAAGGAAGATACTGATCCTGAAAGTGGCTCGCTATCATTCGAGGAAATATTTAAAAAGTATAAAGACCGTAATGCTTCCTATTTTTGGAATCCGAATTCTGCACCATCCTCAGAAAAAAATAATCCTAAGTTAGGAGATGTTCGAGGGAAAATTGTAATATTACAAAATTTCTCGGCATCTCAAGAATATGGTATTAATTATGAATCTCTGAATACCCAAGATAAGTTTGAAGTTGGCACTGGACCAGACGGAATGTATGAAAAATGGAATGCGGTGAAAACCCATCTTCTAAATGCAAATAATAACTTTAACAATGGTAAGATCTATCTCAACCATTTTAGTGGCACGGGTGGTGCAGCAGCATTATTAAATAATTTTTATCCTTGGTTTGTTGCAAGCGGAAAAGAGAGCAGAAATACTAATAGTAATCCAAAACTGATTCAAAAAAATGTAACAAATGAATGGAGGGATTTCCCTCGTGACATAAATGGACAAGTATTTTATGGGGGAATGAATACACTTGGAACTGATTTCATACAACAAGGTGGTATTAAGCATTCTGGTATTATTGCTGCTGATTTTCCTGGACCAGGTTTAATAGATAGTATTATCAGATTAAATGGGATAGACTCAAGTGAAAAAGAAATATTAATTTCCCAAATTTCTTCTGAATCTAAGCCATTATCTGGACAAAAAAATCGTTCAAGTCAAAACTTTAGCATTAATAATTTACCCACAGGAACAAAGGGATTAAAATGGGTTATCGAGCCTACAGAAAAAGATAATGCTTCTACTATTTCCTTCAATGTTATGATTGATGTTTCTCTGGGGACGGATTCTGTTCGTTGGGGAAACATTTCGAATGGATCTAGAACTGAAGCATATACAAATTCTAAATACTATATTGCAAACCCAAGTGGCGCAACTAACAAATTTACAGTGAAAATATACGCTATTACAAATTAAGGTTTTAGTGTAGAGTTTCTTCATAAGGATAAGGTTCTATTCTTATCTCTTTTTTAAACGAACAGACTATGCTAATAGAACTGTTCGTTTTCTTATGATAACAAAAAAGAGCTTCAATACTTAAAATCCTCACGGACTGTTTGAAGTGGTGAGTAGTTCAAATCAATTCATAGTAGAGGATTGCGAGCTATGATTCGTATTCAATTTATGCTACCAACCTTATGGTCAACATGTACTTTTAAACCGGTTAAAAAAACAGGAAATAATATGTAATTATAAAAACCTATTGAAAACGCTAACATTGTTGGCTATAATCAGGGTATAAAACTTTAAATGGATTGTGACTGTTCGGCAGGCAAAACCTAAATTATGGTGAAACCAGATTTTGAAATACTGGATTCTAATTAATTTAGGTTTTTTTATACTCTAAAGTATGTAGCTGCTGCTGAGCAATCAATATCTAAAAACCTAATAAGGTGATGATATATGCTCATAAAAAAAGTTTTCAATAATAATGTTGCTTTGGTAAAACGTACTGGAACAGAAATGATTGTCATGGGTAAAGGAATTGCTTTTCAAAAAAAAGTAGGTGAATATATTGATGAATCCATAGTGGATAAAGTATTTGTGCTAGAGAAGGAAAGTCAAGTATCGAATAAATTATTACAATTAATTAATGAGATTCCTACGGAACACTTCGAGCTTACTACCCAAATTGTGGAATATATAAAGAAACAAATTTCTAACTCAATTAGTGATAATATTTACCTTACCTTAACTGATCATATTAACTTCGCAATTAATCGATTTCAACAAGGTCAAATTATTAAGAATCCTTTATTTTGGGAAATAAAAAAGTTTTATCCAGAAGAGTATAATGTTAGTTTAACAGCTCTTACAATAATTAAAGAACATACTGGATTTGAACTACCAGAAGAAGAAGCAGGTTCTATTGCCTTACATGTAATTAATGCACAACAAGATAATATAGTAATGGAAGAAACCATTATGGTAACAAAAATAGTAGGAGAAATATTAAAAATTGTAAATTATCATTTTGGAATCAAATTAGATGAGAAATCTCTGAACTATAATCGTTTTGTGACACATTTAAGGTATTTTGCTTATCGTCTCTCTCGTAATGAACAAATAGTAGAAGAAGATAGCTTATTATTTCAACAAGTTAAGGAAAGTTATCCGGAAGCTTACGGTTGTGCAAAGAAGATAATGGCGCTTTTAAAATCTAACTACAATCAAAAACTTACAAAAAATGAGATTACTTATTTTGTTATTCATATAAACCGTGTTACTCAAAGAAAACTAAATCAAAATGATTAATTTACAGGATTGTGACTGTTTGGCAGGCAAAACCTGAGTTGAAGCTTATGTATATACATAGTTTCAACTCAGGTTTTTTATATTTCTGATGCTACATTTTATAGCATTGATCCTTATCTAATCAAAAGCTAAGAAATTCTCTTAGAAGAAACCTTTTGTTTCTCCAATTTCCTCTTTTGGTGTCCAAGGGGTTAAGAGCTTGAGTACAAATCTCTAAGGAAATTCAGGCTGTCTTGATATATATAATAATTTTCAATAATAAAGGAGTGTGTAGAATGAAATATGAAAAATTATCAAAAAAGATTATACAAGGAATTGGAGGAAAGGAGAATGTCAAAAGCGTTGTCCATTGTGCTACGCGTCTTCGCTTCCAACTAAATAATAAAACGCTTTTAGACAAAGAAAAGTTAGAACATTTAGAAGGGATACTTAGTGTTGTTGAGAGTACAGGACAAATTCAAATTGTAATTGGTTCAAATGTTGCAGATGTGTACAATGATTTAGTTCAAGTAGGAAACTTTAATAGTGGATCTGCTCAATCAAATAATCAACCTAAAGAAAAGGTAAAGCTCACAGCAATGATTTTCGAATTAATCTCTGGTACGTTTACACCACTCTTAGCACCACTTGCTGGAGCTGGGATGTTAAAGGCGATATTAGCAGTATTAGTTATGTTTGATGTTCTTTCTGAAAAAAGTGGTACGTATGGAATCCTAGCAGCAGCAGGAAATGCTATTTTATACTTTTTACCTGTTATGATTGGTATTACTCTTGCTATTAAACTTGGTGCTAATGGATATATGGGTGGAATTATTGGAGCTTCATTATTAGAACCGAATTTTACTAGTCTAATGAGCAATGGGGATACAACTTCATTCTTGGGAATTCCGGTCTTATTAATGGATTATTCTTCAAGTATCGTTCCATCCTTTATTGCTGTACTTATTTATGCACAATTGGAGAAGTTCCTAAAAAAAGTTATCCATAAGGATTTACAATTATTTCTTTCTCCAATGATTTCATTGATTATTATAGTTCCATTAACAGTACTAGCGTTTGGGCCTTTCGGAATTTATGTAGGAAAAATGATTACCTCTAGCATTAACTTTTTAAGTGAACACAGTGGATTACTGACTGGTGCAGTGATTGGAGGTACAATGATTATTTTAGTAGTCTTTGGACTTCATTGGGCACTCATTCCAATGAGTATCGAAAACTTAACGAATGGTGGAGATCCAATAGATCCAATGTGGGCAGCAAGTACATTTGCACAAATGGGAATCGCTTTAGGAATTTTCCTGAAAACGAAAGACAAAAAACTAAAATCTCTAGCAGGATCTACTACAATTACTGGTTTACTTTCTGGTGTAACAGAACCAATTATTTATGGCTTAATTTTAACTCATAAGCGTACCCTAGCTTATGTCATTATTGTTGGTGCTATCGGAGGCGCATTTATTGGGTCATTTAAAGCCGAAGCGAAAGCGTTTATGCTGCATAGTATTTTTACACTAGGCGGTTCTACCACTCCATGGTTACCTTACTTTTTCATGATCTTACTTACCGTTGGTGGAGCTACACTGCTTACTTATTTCTTTGGATATGAAGATAAACCTTCAAAACAGAAGGGAAAGGTAGAAGTGGAGCCTAAGCAGCTGAGTAATCCTAATAACACGAAAAAAGTATTAAACAAACAGATAATTAACAGTCCATTATCTGGACAAGTCATCCCATTATCAAAAGTAAACGATCAAGTATTTTCATCCGAAGCAATGGGTAAAGGTATAGCCATTGATCCTAATAAGGGTGAGGTGATTTCCCCAGTAAACGGGACTGTGACTACTATGTTTCCAACTGGACATGCAGTGGGAATTACCTCAGATGATGGAATCGAGATTTTAATTCATGTAGGAATTGATACAGTTCAATTAGATGGAAAGTATTACACTAAGCTTGTAGAAACAGGAGATTCAGTATCGATGGGACAATCTTTAATTCAATTTGAAATCGATAAAATTAAAGAAGCTGGATATGAAACAACGACACCTATTATTGTGACAAATAGCAATCAATTTCTAGATATTATTCACACGACGAATCAATCCGTCTCAACTAATGCAAATTTATTAACAATAGTAAAATAGGGGGTATTAAATATGAAACCATTCTCTAAACCGTTTCCTGAAAATTTTTTATGGGGTGGAGCAACAGCAGCGAATCAAATTGAAGGGGCTTATAAAGAAGGTGGAAAGGGCCTTTCTACAGCAGATGTACTACCAAATGGTGTATTTAGCCCACCAAATTTCTTACTAAATGGAGATTGCCCTTATCATACTGCAATTGACTATTATCATAACTATAAACAAGATATTGCTCTCTTTGCAGAAATGGGATTTAAATGCTTCCGTATGAGTATAGCATGGACTCGAATTTTTCCAAATGGTGATGAGTCTCAACCAAATATAGAAGGATTAGCTTTCTATGATCAAGTATTTGCCGAATTGAAAAAATACCACATTGAGCCTATCGTAACAATATCTCATTATGAAATGCCTCTCAATTTAGTGAGAAAATATGGAGGATGGCGAAATCGTAAACTTATTGATTTTTATTTAAATTTTGCTACTACTTTATTTGATCGCTATAAACACGTGAAATATTGGTTGACGTTTAATGAAATTAATTTTGTAATTCATGCTCCTTTTACTGGTGGGGGACTCGAGTTTAAAGAAGGGGATCATAAACAAAATATACAGTATCAAGCGGCTCATCATCAATTTATCGCAAGCGCTTTAGCTGTAAAAGCAGGTCATGAAACGATAAAGAATAGTAAGATAGGTTGCATGCTTGCCTATGCGCCAACTTATCCGCATACTTGTAATCCTGAAGATGTATGGAAAGCTATGATGTTAGATCGTGAAACAGTATTCTTTACTGATGTTCAAGTTCGAGGATATTATCCGTCATATACTGAAAAATATTTCGCTGAAAATCAAATACAAATCACAATGGAACCTGGTGATGAGGAAATTCTCTCATCCCATAAAGTAGATTACCTAGGTTTTAGCTACTATAATAGCGGTACGGCATCTGCTTCTCCTGATAAACATGAAACTTCTGCCGGTAACTTACAGGTTGGTGGTGTTAAAAACCCATACCTAAAGGTCTCAGATTGGGGATGGGAAATTGATCCAAAAGGTTTACGCATAGCCTTGAACTTGTTATATGATCGATACCAAATACCTCTATTCATTGTTGAAAATGGTTTTGGAGCAGTAGATGTACTAAATACAGAAGGTACAGTACATGATGATTATCGAATTAATTATTTGAAATCTCATATTAAAGAAATGAAAGAGGCCATCGCTGATGGAGTCGATTTATTAGGTTATACTACATGGGGACCAATTGATTTAGTAAGTGCATCAACAGCAGAAATGAAAAAGCGTTATGGATTCATCTATGTAGATAAGGATAATGATGGAAATGGACCCCTAAAACGTTATAGAAAAAAAAGCTTTGCATGGTATAAAAATGTTATTGCCTCTAATGGTGATAATTTGGATTCATTTTGAAATTAATTTTCAGCCCATTATCCGAAAAAATTCTCTTTCCTCAAGCTTGTACAGGGCGATAGTTGGGAGAAATCTTTCTGTTTGATGCAGCCAAAAAATTTCTGATAAATTAGAAACGGTTCTGTTGTAACGCTTCTTAACACATAAAACGGTGAGGAAATTACAATTGAATTTTATGAAGTCGCTAATAATTTTTGTAATACGCTATACGACGAATAGACGAGGTCTTATTGAAGACCTCGTCTTTGTTTATGTAGTTGGAATCGATAATTAAAGAGTATAAAGAGAAGAAATAAAGTAAAGTTATGACCACTTAATTAACACATATTACTTCATAATACACTTAATAATTATATAATTTTTATATAGCTATTTAGTTTATCATTTTGCAGTAGGGGGGATTCCATCTCTTTGCAAGAATACTTAAGGGATTAGGAAACGAGGCATTTCTAATAGCTAAATAAGTAAATAGAAGGTATATTTAAAGAAAGTACCTATACTACTAAAGGTACTTTCTTCATTTTAACAGTAAGAGGACATATTGTATCAATTAGATAATAACTTATGAATGTGAACTATTCACCACTTAGCAAAGCTTGAAGTGGGAGCTTCTCAGTTCCACGATGAAAGCAACCTCTCGTCTCCCTGAGAATTACTTCGGTGTGTTCCATCCCTAGATGTCCAACGCTTGAGGAAGGAGAATTTTTTCGGGGAATTCGTTAAAACATACTCCAGCCTTTTTGCGCGGAAAGTAGTTCTAGTATTTTAAAACCAGCTATACTATTTCCGTTAGCATCTAGAGCGGGTCCAAAAATACCAATTCCCATTTCTCCTTTTACGCATCCGAATATCCCACCGGCAACCCCACTTTTGGCGGGAATTCCGACGCGAATTGCAAATTCACCAGATTCGTTGTACATGCCGCATGTGACCATAAATGTTTTACAAATTTTTGTTATATGTTTCGGAACGATTTGTTTTTTTCTATATGGATCATATCCATCCATTGCAAAAATCAAACCAATCCGTGCTAAATCAATGCAGTTTACCTCAATTGCACATTGACGTGTATATAAGTCCATTAACGCCTCTACATCGCCATTGATAATGTCATTTTGTTTCATATAGTAGCAAAGAGAACGATTCAAGTAAGCTGTTTCTAATTCAGAGCTGGCTACTTTTGAAGAGTAATTAATCGTAGGATTGTCCGTAATATCACGCACAAAGGAAAGAATCCGTTCCATCTTCTCGTCATTACTATCCCCTGTTAGTATACTTGTAATCGCTAGTGCTCCTGCGTTAATCATTGGATTGAGTGGCTTAGAAGGGTTAGCTGTTTCTAGTTTTATAATAGAATTAAAAGGATCACCAGTTGGCTCCATTCCAACTTTAGAAAATACATACTCTTCGCCACGCTCTAAAATTGCAAGTGCAAGCGTAATTACTTTTGAAATACTTTGAAGGGTAAAAAGAGTTTGGGAGTTCCCAGCATGGATATAATCTGTTTCTTTATGATAAATTGCAATCCCTAAATCATCTGGATTTGCATTTCTTAGTTCTGGGATATAAGTAGCCAGTTTACCTCTTTTTGTATATGATTGTACTTGCTCTAGTAATTGTTCTAGGTTATTTGTTCGAATAGAGTGCATAACTAATACGTCCTTTTCCTTTTTATCTTTTTCCGCCAGAAGACTCTCTCCTTAATTTGTGTGAAGATATGCTAGCACCAGCAGATAGGTGGGAGATGAATGTCGGTTAGCGTAAGCCAAAATATTTGCTATCATATACTTGTACAGATTGCTCTTTGATAACTGACGATATGAGGTTGGTTGCAGAAAAATCGTTGCAATCGTAAAATCTTCAACGTTCTATCGTCCCACGCTTGCTGAAGTTGCGAAAACCAAGCTAAAGTAGGGAGCGTGGTGAGTCAACGTACAAGACATTTCAGTTCTTACCGTAGGAACTACGGGCAGAGCCTGCTAAAATAACCGGTGGATATATCGGTGTTCGCAGGAATCCCCCACTTCAAACATCTCATTAGAGTGTTAAGTGGGGGTAGTTCAAAGTTGTGTTCATATAATCTGTATTTAATAAACGACCTGATTAAAGGTGTATTTTCGGTATTCTAAAATTGACTCCTCTGTATTTAAGAAAAGATTTTTGTTATCCAATCTTTTCTTTGGTGCTTTCGCTGTTCCAGCATTCAGTATTATTTAAATTAGGAATATTAGTTGCATAGAAAATCGGATCTTTTCCGGCTTTCTTTTGCCTTAAATAATCTTTGAGAGCGGAGAAAGCATATTTTCCAAGGAGGATGATTGCAATTAGGTTGAAAATGGCCATAATCCCCATGAATAAATCTGCAATATCCCACACAATTTGAACCGTTGCTATAGAGCCTAGCATTACCATACCAATTACCGAAATACGATATATCAGTAATAATGTCTTACTACCACTTAAGAATTCAATGTTTGTTTCCCCATAGTAATAGTTTCCAACGAGAGAACTAAAAGCAAATAGAAAAATAGCTATTGCTACAAAGGTAGGTGCCCATGGTCCAATATGAGTTTTTAATGCTTCTTGTGTTAATTGAATCCCATTTAGATCTGTAGCATTGTGCATATCGGATAGAAGTATCATAAATGCAGTACAACTACAAATTATTAGTGTATCCGTAAAAACACCAAGTGTTTGAATAAATCCTTGTTTAACAGGATGTGTAACATTGGCAGTCGCAGCTGCGTTTGGCGCACTTCCCATGCCAGCTTCATTTGAAAATAAACCACGCTTTACTCCTAGAAGAATCGCAGCACCAAGCCCTCCGCCTACAACTTCCTTAATACCAAAAGCATGCAGCAAAATTTCTTTGAATAAAATAGGAACTTGCGTAATGTTTGTAATAACCACAAATAGTGCAACACCAACATAAAGAATTGCCATAAATGGTACAATCATTTCTGCGACACGAGCAATCCGTTTTACGCCTCCAAAAATGATTAGTGCTATCAAACCTACTAGTATACAGCCGACCATTGTAGGCTCCAGGTTGAATGCGTTTTCAAATGCTAGCGTAACTGTATTCGCTTGAACAGCATTAAACACAAGACCAAAGCAAACTGTAATTAAAATTGAGAAAATAACTCCCATCCAGCGTTTATTTAATCCTTTTTCCATATAGTAAGCTGGACCGCCTCGAAATTTATTTCCATCTTTTACTTTGTATATTTGAGCAAGTGTACTTTCAACAAATGCAGAAGCTCCTCCAATTATTGCGATAAGCCACATCCAAAATATTGCACCGGGCCCGCCGGTGGAAATCGCAATGGCGACACCAGCTAGATTTCCTGTACCAACTCGAGAAGCTGTACTCATGCAAAATGCTTGAAAAGAAGAAACTCCATTTTTTTCTTTTTGTGCTTTACGAGTTGAGGAACTTGCACCATCACTAAGTAAGCGAATCATTTCACCAACATAGCGAAATTGTACAAACCTTGTCTGAATTGTAAAATAGCATCCAACCCCAATTAAAAGAGCAATTAGGATGTAACCCCATAAAAATTCATTTGTAATTCCAATGAATCTGTGGATGGGAGTGATTACATCTTTAATAAAATCCATATGCTTACTCCTCCTTATTCTAATGAATATATATTTATCTAAAAAGAAATGGATTCAGTATGACCAAAAAAATAAGCGGAAACATGATGTGCAAAAATTATTTTATCCTTTTCCGACAGAACACTTACTCCTCAATTTGTGTGAAGGTGTGATAGCACCAGTAGGTAGGTGGGAGATAAATGTTTGATGGCGTAAGTCAAAACGTTTGCGACCATATACTTGTACAGATTGCTCTTTGAAAACTGAAGATATGAGGTTTTCAAAGAAAAATCGTTGCAATCGTCAAATTTCCAACGTTCCATCGTCCCACGCTTGCCGAAGTTGCGAAAACCAAGCTAAAGTAGGAAGCGTGATGAGTCAACGTACAACGCACTTCAGTTCTTACCGTAGGAACTACGGGCAAAGACTGCTAAGATAACTGGTGGATACATCGATGTTCGCAGGAATCCCCCACTTCAAACATTTCGTAAGAGTGTTAAGTGGAGGGAGTTCAAAAAAGCTACCATAATGTTATTACCAGGAAAAATTCAATCCCGATACTATTTTCGTTTATATATTTTCTTTTTGTACACGAATCAGACGCCCCTTTAGAGTTACATTGTTCCAATGATTACAATTGCCTTAATGATTTTAGGTAGTAGAATATTGTTTAGTTCTTCCTGAAATCATCAAACCAATCAAACTACCAAGTAAAGATATTAAAACCCATCCCATTCCTTCATTATATAGAGGAACGTATTGCATGAAAGTAAGCAACGAGTCACTAGCAAGTTCTGCTGTTTCTAATCCTTGTACTATACTAATCAGTAATGCTCCTAAAACTGATCCAACATAGACTGCCTGCTTATCTTTTATAAATCGATCAAAAAAAGCGAGGATAATTAGCACAATTGCTACAGGATAGATAACAATTAGGATAGGTAGGGAAAGTTTAATTAGCATAGACAAACCAAGGTTTGATACTCCAAAGCTAAATGAGCAAATAATTAAAATGATTTTGTTATAAGAAATCTTTGGAAATAGTGTTGTGAAAAATCTCCCACATGCTGAAACGAGTCCTACAGATGTAGTTAAACATGCAAATAACATTGTAATTCCTAATAAGGAAAGACCATATTGACCAAATAAATGTTGTACTACATTTGTTAATAACACACTTCCGTTTTCAAATGTGCCAAATGTTTGAGAAGTAGCTCCAATATAAGCAAGTGATATATATATGATAGATAATCCAAGTGCGGCTATAAGCCCTGCTACTATAGTAGATTTAGCAATGGATTTTTTATTTGTAACACCTTTTTCTTTTATAGCGTTAATTACGATAATTCCAAATACGAGAGCAGCAAGGGCATCCATTGTTAAAAACCCTTCAATAAATCCTTTGAAAAAAGGAGCTTCCTGATATGAATCAGAGGGTGTTGAAATAGATCCAACTGGTGAAGAAATTGCTTTAACAATAATAATACTAATCATGATTAGTAACAGCGGGGTTAAATATTTTCCAATTCTATCTACCAATTTAGAGGGATTTAAAGATAGATAATACGTTATAGCGAAATATACAAATGTGTATAGGAGTAATATATACCATTGATTATGCATGGTGTTACTTAAAAAGGGGGCAACTGCCATTTCATATGAAACAGTGCCTGTACGAGGAATGGCGAAAAAAGGGCCAATTGCTAAATAAATGATAAGAGGGATAATAACACCACAGGCGGGGTGAATCCTACTAGCAAGGGTACTAACATTTCCACCAAAAAGGGAAATAGCAGCGATGGCTAGTAATGGAAGTCCAATACTACTCACAACAAATCCCGAAATCGATATCCAAATATTCGTTCCAGATGAATATCCTAATAATGGAGGGAATATCATATTACCTGCACCGAAAAATATTGCAAACAGCATAAGTCCAATAGGGATTGTTTCTTTAAAAGTTAACGATTGTTTCATAGAGTACTCTCCTTTTTTGACGAAAAATGTCGAAATTTAAGTTTTTTTCATTATAACATATGAAATTAGAAAATACAGAAAAATAAAAATGAAAAAAATCCCTTATTTTACTTGAAATACTATTTGAAATAAATAAAATGATATAAATACTCAAATTTATTGTGCTGTCTTACTCTAAATATAGAAATATCTTTATACCAAAAATTATTATATTGAAATTTAAAAGAGGATGAAGGGATCAGCAGCTATTTGTATAAGCGTCTCTTGATTAATTATTATGAATTGATTTTGCTGCGAAGTGTAATTTATTTTAGTTTTTATAATGAGGGTCACCATATCAATTAAATAGACCTGGTATAAATTCAATCGTAAATAAGTCATCCTTTCCTATGATTCTACAGATAGTAGAAGCAAAGAAAAAAGAAAAGGGACATGAACAGGAACAGGCACCGATGGAACGTGCTGTTTATTGGTGCCCGTGAGAAAACAGACCTGTTTTGAATAAGTTAATTTTATTTCGAATATATAATTACTATAGATAAATATCAGAATTCAAATAACGGACATAATTTCCCCATATTCACTGCATAAAATTTTGTTAAACTCTGAAATTCAAGAGGTAAATTATTCTTTATCATTGTAGTTCTTTTTTATACGCTACTCTAAAATGCGTGTAATTATTAGAAATATGAATATGGGAAGAGGAGGGAGAACTGTTATTAAAGATAATTTCCACTTTTATTTATATACAATAATACAGAAATGGTGGTTTTTAGCATAAAATTACAGAATATTGAAATTATTTTAGTTTGTAAATGTGCTAAAACTATTTTAAAAAGGAGGGGGATTTAACACAGCGCAATCCGTGCATTGTGTGTTAAAAATTAATATGAATAAACGACTTTATAACGTCTTAGCAACGGTCATGGTACTTCAAATAGTAAACATAAACATTCCTACTACTTCGTTTGCAGATTCAGTAGAAAATGTAGTAACGGGAACTAAAATAACGTCTTCTGATATAGAAGCGATAAAGAGTATTGAAGATGATATGAGAGATGAGGATGGAAAAGGGGATAAAATAGATGAAAATGGTGAAATACAAGGAAAATTTATTGTAAATATCCAAAGACAAACTACTTTATATGATTCTCCAAATATACAATCTACTGTTACCAGTGAAATACCTAAACAAATAGCAACAGGAACAAAGAAGAAAGGTGACTGGTATTTTGTTCAAACAAGCTCGGGAGAAGGTTGGATATATAATAGTAATCAAACCTTTATAGAAAGAAATATCTATACTTTACCAAGTGATTCAAGAAAAATAGTAATTAATGAGAAAACAGAAGTTTATTCATCTCCATTTGATGAATTTAAAGAAAATGGTAGTTTAGAACCCCAAACACTAGATGCTATAGCACAGGCAGGAGATTGGTTTCAAATACAAACTGATGGTGAAATCAAATGGATAAAATCACATTCTGTAAAATTTAAAGGGTCAAAACCTTCACTTATTAAGCAAAGAGCTACTACTAGTAATATATATGGTGTACCATTTACAGAATGGATTGTTCCAAAAGGTAACAATAATATTCGTCCTGGATATGCGATGAATGCAAAGTATATTACAATTCATGAAACAGATAATGAGAGCCCAGGGGCAGGTGCAAAAAATCACGCACAATATTTATATAACCAAGCAACAGGGAATACAGATCGTGCTGCTTCGTGGCATTTTACAGTGGATGATAAAGAGATTTATCAGCATCTACCTTTAGATGAGAATGGGTGGCATGCAGGTGATGGAACGAATGGAACTGGAAATAGACAATCCATTGCAATTGAGATCGCTGTAAATAGTGATGGGAACTATGATAAAGCTGTGGATAACGCTCGTAAATTAACAGCATATTTGATGAGGGAGTTAGATATTTCTGTAGATCATGTGGTTAAACATCAAAATTGGAGCGGGAAAATTTGTCCATCAAAAATGATTAAAAGAGATGCTTGGAATGATTTCTTAGTTGGTACAAAAAACTATTATAACGCTAACAATAAAGATGATATTACCGGTGGTTGGTATGAAAAAGATATTCGTGAATTAGCATCGCAAGGGATTATGGTAGGAGATGGACAAGGTTCATATTGGCCGGATCGTCTTGTTACTCGAGCAGAATTTGCAACATTTATTACTAGAGCCTTAAAATTGCCTGAGGGCACTTCAAAATTTACTGATCTTAATACGGCACACCCCTCATTAATAGATGGGATTAATCGTGCAGCAGCAGCTGGAATCATTAGTGGTAGGGGAGATAATATTTTTGCTCCAAATGACACAATTAAGCGTGATGAAGTGGTCATTATGATTGATCGAGCGTTACAGTATAAAAATATTATTGGAAAGCTAGTAGACTTGCCTTTTACTGATCAGAACTTAGCGTATGATAAACAGGCTGTACAACGTGTTTATGGACTAGGGATTGTAAAAGGAAATGAAAAAAACGAATTTATGCCCAAAGGTACAGCCACTCGCGGAGAAGCTGCTGCCTTTCTGAATAGAATGCTACATGTATTAAATAATGATAACAATAATTCAATAGGTGTTGTTACCATAACTGGTTCTGGTGTAAATCTGCGCAAGGGACCTGGGACGACTTATGAAGTAATTCGTAAACTAAATAAAAATGAATCATATTCTGTATATAAGGAACAAAATGGATGGTTAAGTATTGGTGATAATCAATGGTTATTTTATGACCCTAGTTATATCTTTTTTAATAAAAATAAATAAATACTAGAAAAATCGTGTAAAACAGAAAGCATTCTTGTTAGCAAGAATGCTTTCTACTTTTTTGCATTTAAATTTCAAATATTTCGATGAATCCATATGGAAAATCTATATATCACTTTATCTGTATAAATCTTATTTGAAATGAAATACATTAAAAATGTTTGTTTTTTTGTAATTCCTGTTTTAAATCTTGCGAAATCTGTTGAACACTTTCTATATCAGGTTGTGCATAGTAGATACTATACAGGAGCCTCACCTAACAGAGACATATTTTAATTGCACTAATAAGCAAATTATATTTTGCGTGTTTATCTAATGTGAAAATAATGAGTTCAAAATTCATCCCTTTTCAAGATACAGGTTATATCGAAAGTGAGAGGAAATCAAGTTGAAATTTTTGTTATCTATTGGGCGTTTTTTGTTTTTTAAAATTTTTCCGGACAATAATCTTCAATAATAAAGCATCAGGACACGTGTAATAATAAAAAAATAAATTAATTTAATAGTTTATAGTTTATAAAAATTATTGCATAAATTGTAAAGTTTGTTGTATAAAAATAAAGTATTATACAGATGTTTATATCTGTGGTTTGGGAATGTTATGATATCAAAAAGTGAAGAAATAGGTTTTTTTATTACTTGACAAGTTCAAAAATAGTGGATATGCTTTAACACGAAACAAACAAAAAATTTTAAATATTTATAACCTGTTAGGTGAGGCTCCTATACAAACACAGGCTATTGCCCAAAAATATCGAAAGATGCCAATGGGTAGAACAGGAATTGTCGGATTAAGGCTCTTCTTAAGATAGCTAAGTGATGAATCATTCATCCTTTACGTTGTATAGTGCCAAAACTCAACTAGGGGGAATGAGCTTTATTTAGCTATGTCTTTTTTAAATCGACCTCCTTTAGTTGAATCACTAGGGGAGGTTTTTTATATGCAAAATTTTATTTGTAATAAATCTCTTATAAAAGGGGGGAAAACTAATGATTGATGATATTGATCCCATATTTATTAAGAAATTTGTTTTCCCAGAAGTGGGAAAATGATAACAAGTACCATTGTCCTTAAGGAGGAATTACGATGAAAAAATGTTTGCAACAATTATTAAAGACACAAGACATACACTTAGTGCAAGAGCTTATAAAAACTCAATCCTATGATATTGCAATGGAAATGAAAGATTTTCATCATAAAGATCAGATATCTTTAATGAAATATTTTCCTACTGAAAAAGGTGCGAAAATTCTTAGTTACCTTACTCCAGAGGAGCAATATAATATTTGTACCAATTTGCCTTTGGATAAAGGTGAAGAGCTATTAGCAAGGCAATCTATTGATGACCTTGTTGATGTAATTCTTTCAATTCATGCACTTCAGGCTAAAAAGCTGATACAACTTATGTCTGAAGAATCTCAACAAAGAATTAGAAGTCTGCTGGTTTTTCAATCTGGAACAGCGGGCAGTCTGATGACAATTGACTATATTGCCGCCAGGGAAAATTGGAAAGTGAAAGATACGCTGTCGCATATTAGAAAAATTGGGGCAGGGGTAGAATCAATTTCGTATATTTATGTTCTTGATACGCGTGGTCAGCTTAATGGAATTGTTTCTATTCGTGAATTATTGCTAGCTTCTGATGATAAGAATTTATCATCAATAATGGCATCAGATGTCATTTCAGTTTCAGTGGATCTAGACCAACAGGAAGCTGTACAAAAGCTAATGGATTATGATTTATCTGCTATACCTGTAACAACGATAGATAATAGGATGATAGGTATCATAACCTTTGATGATGCAATGGATGTTTTCGAAGAAGAAGCAACTGAAGATATTCAAAAATTAGGAGGGAGCACCCCATTAGATAAGCCATATTTTGAAACCTCTATTTGGCAAATATACCGTAAACGTATAGGTTGGTTATTACTTCTGTTTGTAGCGGAAGCATATACTGGTTCTGTACTTCGACATTATGAAGAAACTTTGACTCATGTAGTAGCACTGGCTTTCTTTATTCCATTGTTAATTGGAACTGGTGGAAATACAGGTACACAGGTCGTAACTACATTGGTTCGTGCTGTAGCTCTAAATGAGGTGAAATTTAAAGATATATTTCGTGTTATGAAAAAAGAAGCATTAGTAGGTATTTTACTTGGGCTTACATTAGCCGTGGCGGCATTAATTCGTGCGTACACTTTAGGCGTAGGTACAGAAGTCGCACAAGTTGTAGCTATAACTGGATTATTCATTGTTATTTGGTCGTCTATTGTTTCATCTGTATTACCCTTGATTCTAAATAAGTTAAAGTTGGATCCAGCTGTTATTTCAGGTCCGTTCATTACGACATTAGTCGATGGGACGGGGTTAATTCTGTACTTTACCATTGCAAAAATGTTATTAGGCTTATAAAAAATTTATACTAAGTTTTTATACCTAGGTTCGTTCCCTTGAGGCTCCCACGGCTAAAGCCACAAGCTGACAACGTCAGTGGGATTCTTGCTACCCAAGGCGAAGTCTATTTCTAGTATCGCTGACGTGCAAGATTGCGGTGTGCCATCACCACTCCGTATCCAGTGCATATAGCAGATACGGCACTCGTTCTATTACCAAACGAGTCAGATTAGTAGTTCTCAAATGTGTTTTAGGGTCTTGTGCTTGACGACTCAATACATTTTACGGAGTAGAAGAATTTGTTACTCCAACCTCATATGTATTCTGTTTTCAGAGAACAAGATTGTTTTAGAAACTTTTACTTGTCTATTATGAAAATTATACCATTTCAAATTCTTGATGTACAGAACGTATCTTCGGTGTTTTGTTTGTACATCGCATTTGACCTCATTCTCATCCCACCTCTAAAGTGGGTGCTATCGCACCGTATTGGGCTTTCCCGTTCGGAGAATCTGTAAAGTTATTTTGTTTTTAATGTTTACGTTCTTTTTGATATACAAACAACCCAATCTAGGTTCTGCATTATTAATTTCAGGAATAGGGGCAAGTATGTTTATATGTTCTGGAATAAACATTTCTATTTTAATGAAATGGATAACTGTTACTTCAATTGTTAGGATACCGACTTTATACTTTCTTTTTAGGTTTGGTTTATCTGATGTTCAAATGGCACGTATTACAACGGTGTTCAATCCATTTCTTGATGCAAAAGGGGATGGTTACCAACTTGTAAATTCATTTATTGCTATAGGATCTGGTGGAGTTAGTGGACGTGAGTATGGAAATAGTATTCAACAGGAAGGTTTTTTACCTGAGCCTCATACTGATTTTATTATGTCAATTGTATCTGAGGAGCTTGGAATTATAGAGGTACTAATCATATTAACTGGTTTATTAACTATAGTACTTCGCTCTTTTAAGATTGCTTAAGAGTGTAAAAGTCAATTTGGAAGTCTAATATCAATAGGAATCGGGAGTATGATAGGTCTTCAATCTATTGTTAATTTAGGAGGTGTCACGGGAATGTTCCCTCTTACAGGCACCCCCCCTTCCATTTATTAGTTTTGGTGGAAGTTTTTTAATGGCTAATTTAATAGCAATGGGACTGTTGATAAATATCTCGATTTTCAATAAAAAGACAGATAATATATTTGCTTATGGAGGAGAAATGTTAAATTTAATAAACAATCTAGATTATAATGGATTTCGGTATATAAATGAGCATGTGAAAGGAAATGTATACATCGACTATTTAATGATCTTTTTTGCTGAATATGCTCAGTATATGTTCATACTATTATTTATGATTCTTTGGTTAAACAAAAAATATAAAAATAGAACCTGTGTAATTCAAGCTATTATAGCATGCTGTTTTGCTTTTGGATTGAATAGGATTATTGGATTGTTTTTTTATAGAGAACGACCATTTGTTTCTCAGTTGAATATAAAACAACTTGTTGAGCATACCGCTAATGCCTCTTTTCCTAGTGATCATGCTACAAGTGCCTTCGCAATAGCTATAACTTTATGCTTATATGAAAAACGTTTAGGTAAAGCATTTTTATTGTTAGCTTTTTTAATTGCTTTTTCAAGGGTCTGGGTAGGAGTACATTATCCGCTGGATGTATTAATAGGAGCTGTTTTAGGATTTTTATGGGCCTTCATAATCCATTATATAGTTAAAACTAACTTCAAAAATAATAAATAAAGCGTCTACACTATTATACTTGCGACAGACCACATTATATTCAAAATTTTTGCTGCTAATAAGAGGAAACTTATAAATAAAAATTACTTTTTACGGTGAGAATAATACTATTTAAGTGCAATTGCACTTCTAAATTTGATTGAAAATTCAAGGTGATTATAAAAATGTAGCTTTAAAATTATATTTTGAAAAAACAGGGGGATTTTATTTAATGGGTAGGAGGTTAAGTTGTTGCGATCTAATAAAAAAAAATCTTTTTATAATCAGGAAGTACTAGGAAAAAATTATAAAATGCTAAGTGAAATTGCAAAAAGTGATGTTGAGTCGACGTTTGCTTTTTTTAAAACATCGTCTCATGGACTTTCTCAGGAAGAAGCTACTAAGCGGCTTGAAGTATATGGGGAAAATAAAGTGATTTATCAAAAAAGAATAAAATGGTATATAACATTATTTAATTCTTTTAGAAGTCCGTTTATTTCTCTTCTAATAATATTAGGGATGTTATCTTTTCTTACTAATGATATAAAGGGTACTATTATTGTAGGGATTATGGTGGCTGTAAGTGTGTTAATTCGGTTCATACAAGAAATTCGTTCTCAGAAGTCTATAGAAAAATTAAAAAATCTTGTATATGAAAGGGTAACTGTTCTCAGGGGAGGAGATGTTTTATATAAGGAAAATAAGAGGGCGGTATTAGAAGAAAGTGGAAAGGTACAAGTTGCTCTTGAGAATCTTGTACCAGGGGATATTATAGAATTATCTGCCGGGAATATAGTACCTGCAGATGTACGAATCATCTCATCGGAAAATTTACTTGTAAATCAATCATCACTAACAGGGGAAGCGTTACCCATTGTTAAAACAAATCAGTATTTCCATATGTACAAAAAACGTAAAATTAGAAAAATCCAAAATTTGATCGAATTGGAAAATCTCTGTTTTATGGGAACTCATATTATAAGTGGTACCGCAAAAGCAATAGTTGTGGGTACTGGAACAGATACTTACTTTGGTTCAATAGCAAAGAATCAATTTAAACTGAACAAGAGATCTGATTCTAGATTCGATAAAGGGGTAAGCAAAGTTAGCTGGCTATTAATTAAATTTATGATTATCATGACACCAATTGTTATGATGATACATGGAGTTATAAATGGGAATTGGTATGAGGCATTTTTATTCGCTTTAGCTGTAGCGATTGGACTTACTCCAGAGATGCTTCCAATGATTGTAACCGCTAATTTGGCTAAAGGTTCTATTAATATGAGTAAAAAGAAGGTACTTGTAAAACAACTATCTTCTATCCATAATCTCGGAGCTATGGATATTCTCTGTACCGACAAGACAGGCACATTGACAGAAGATAAAATGGACCTGGTACGATATACAGATACAAATGGAGAAAAGTCGGATAAGGTTTTGAAATTAGCGTATTTAAATAGTTACTTTCATACAGCATATAAAAATGAAATTGATCTATCGGTTATGCGTTATGTAAGAGATAGTAGTGAATATGATATATCTCAATACTCAAAAATAGATGAATGCCCATTTGATTTTAATCGAAGACGAGTTTCAGTTGTTGTAGAAACAAATGCTAGCGAACGAATAATGCTATGTAAAGGTGCTGTTAGAGAAGTTATATCAATTTGTAGTTATATAAAAGAAAATAATAAGATAATTCCTATTACAGATGAAATCCAACGTAAAAATAAACACTTAATTGAGCTCTGGCAGGAACGTGGGATGCGAGCTGTTGCAGTTGCATATAAGCAGTTAAAGAGTGATAAAGTGGGGAGTTACTCTATTGATGATGAATCAGATATGATACTTGTTGGATATGTTGGTTTTTCAAATCCACCCAAACAATCGGCTATGGCTGCACTTCATACTCTACAAAAGAAAGGGGTACAAGTGAAAATTTTAACTGGTGATAATGAGTCCGTGACAAGAAATGTATGTAGGAAAATGGGCTTGTATATAGGAGAACCAGTACTGGGTTATGAAATAGATAGTCTTCCTGATAAAGCATTGGTAAAACTTGCAAGTAAAACAAGTGTGTTCGCAAAATTAAATCCTAGTCAAAAATTTCGTATTATTAAGGCACTTCAAATGAATGGCCATACAGTTGGATTTATGGGGGATGGAATTAACGATGTGTTTGCTTTAAAACAGTCTGACGTTGGTGTATCTATCCATACAGCAGATGATATCGTTAAAGAGTGTTCAGATATTATACTTATAGAAAAGAATTTACATGTATTAGAAGATGCTATTGTGGAAGGACGGACAACGTTTGGAAATATACTGAAGTATATTAAGATGACAGCAAGTTCAAATTTTGGAAATGTATTAAGTTTATTAATGGCAAGCGCATTTCTTCCTTTTCTTCCAATGTTACCAATTCAAATATTATGTCAAAACTTACTATATAATCTATCCCAACTTTCAATTCCATGGGATAAAGTAGACAATGAATTTTTAGTGAAACCAAGAAGTTGGGATACAAAAGATTTATTTCGTTTTATCATTCTTATTGGGCCGGTAAGTAGTGTTTTTGATATAATCATTTTTATTGTAATGTGGAATATATTTGGTGCAAATATTCTTGAAATGCAATCCTTATTTCAAACGGGTTGGTTCGTAGTAGGGTTACTAACACAATTATTAATTGTGCATATGATTCGTACTCAACATATTCCTTTTCTACAAAGTACGGCTGCTAGACCTGTTTTGATACTTACAGGTTTAGTTATGATTATAGGGATTTCCCTTCCATTTACCAGGTTAAGTACCCAAATTGGCTTAACTCCACTTCCGTTGAATTATTTCCCGTGGTTATTTGGAATTTTAACAATATATGCTCTAGTTACTGAAATTATAAAGAGAATATACATCAGGAAGTTTAATCGATGGCTTTAAAACTAAAACATTTTGTTGAAGTTCATTGTACGTTGAAAAGGCGGAGTCTCTTTGGAGACTTCGCCTTTTCGGTATATCATGAATTACAGGAATTACTAGTAGCCTCATAATATTTCCTCATATATTCATGCCTCTGTTTATCTCTTGAGAAACTTTGCAGCAGAACCATATATACCCTAGAAACAAATGTTTCCCTACAGAAAAGGTGAATTCATCTTCCACTTAACTTATTGATGCTATGCACTTTCACACAAATTGAGGGGGAAGTTTTCTTGGCTAAAAATAATCTAGATAGTTTAATTTCTAATTGTTCCTGTATCTTTTATTTTAACGTGTGTATTCACACGTATTTTAGCTTTTGAAAAAGCGCGCAACCAATCTTCTTTTACCTTTTTCCATTCTTTATATTGAAAAGCTCTAGCGTGTAATGATAAACCAATTGGATCAATTTTATTTCTCTGCATATCCTGTAACATGCCTTGTAATTTTTTATTGAACTCTTCCTGGATTTCATGTTCCAATCTACCTATATTCTTATTACCATGTAAAGGAGTTTTAGTTAAGTGTCCGTTGGTTTTTTCAATTAAGGATACATTCATACTTACATCTATATTAAAAATAAATTTACCTTTTTGGAAATCAACACTAATTTTTCTCTTTGCATTTTGTACGAAAACAGACGTATTTGGCTTTTTATCAGATTTTTTTGGAGAAAGAACAAGGTGTAGTATTATCCGACCTGTATTTTTTGACTTATTAATAAGGTTGAAAAACTTCACATCGGTTTTAGGAATCTTCGTTAAGTACTTTCCTTGATGATTTAAAAATGCAATTCCTACCGTATCAATTTCATTATTTGTTTTCTTGATAATGGGAACAGTTTGCGTCATTCCCTGTTCATTTTTTTCTCTCATTAATTGTTGAATCGTGGAAGAGACAGATTGATTATTTTGAATAGACGATTCGATTACACCATTTATATAAGATGGTAGAGATGGTTTACTAGGCTTATGAACTTTAAAAATTTCATCTGCAGGTCCATCTACAAGTACTACTTTAGCATTAATGGTAGCGTAAGGATCACGGTAAGAAGAATCAAGCTCCTGCAACCAATTTGATTCTTGCGCTAATTTTTTTCCAATTAAAATGATTTCAGCTTTGGAGGCTGTCATATAGCCCGTTAACTTCGTATCTATCTTACTGAATCCATTATATACAGTTGATGCCTGCGTCCAATGCTCTACAGTACTGCTTTGCTGTTTATGATGAAAGAGTGGTATGCTTGTGCCCACTTTTATGTTTCCATTAGAAGTTCTATCTAAGCCGATTAAAAGGATTAAAGAAACTTTTTCAAGAGGAATTCTCTGACTACAACCAATTAAACATACACAACAGATTACAATCCATATCCATTTTCGAATCAAAGCTGTTTCCTCCTAGTAAACCAAGTAAAAACAATGCTGTAAGCGAAAAAGAAGATTGGTAATAGAATAAAGAAAGTGATATTTAAGATATCCATAAGAGAATATATAAATAAATATTGATCCACATCGGGATTTAGAAAAACGAATAAGCCGACTATTAATACCATAAAACCAACCAGCACCCAATTGCGAACGGTTTTTTGAAATAAAATGGTCACAGATTCGAAACTGAAAAATAAATACGGATATATTGTAGTGGAAAATACAATCAAATAGTAAGCGATATATATAATTTCTAATCGTTCTATGAAAGAAAAACGAACTCCTTTTAACAGATGAAATACTGGCCAAATTACGTCTTTTATCCCCTCCGGACTAAAGTATATATAAGAAAGAATAGTCACATATAGATAGAAAAACATGGTTCCAGTATTCGCTATTAGTATTCCTTTTATGGCTTTTTGTTTTTTTTGTAAGAACGGATAAATAAAATATGCAATTTCTAAGCCCGCATAAGGAGTAATGGTTTCTTTTGTTGCCTTTACAATAGGGGATAAGCCATCTTTAAAAATAGGTAGTAGGTGTAAAGGATTGTAGTTACTCTTTAGTGAAAAAAGAAGAAATAGTGGCATCCAAGTAGTGAAGAAGAAAACAAGCATAGAATAACTAGTAAGAGCCCTTATCCCACTTAGGGCTAAAATAATAAAAGGCAATAGTAATAATATGGAGATTTGATAAGCAGGAGTGGAAGGGAATATCCATACTTTTACAATATCAGTTGCCTTTAATAAAGTATTAAAACCAGCAAAAAATAGATAAAAGGCATATAAAAGAAGAAAAATTGTTCCTAGCCATTTACCAAAGTATGCATTTAAGATCTGAGAGAAATTTTTGTTAGGATTTTTTTGTAACATTAATATAATAATTACGCCAATTATAGAAGTAATTATCCATCCCAGAATGATAGAAATCCAGCCGTCTGTACCAGCGGTAGTAGCAAGTGGGCTTGGCATAATTAACATACCTGATGCAAGTTGCAGTGAATGGATGAAAACAATATATTCGAATAAGGTTATACTTTGGAATTTAAGATTCCCCATGTGAGCCACCTTCTTTTTTCTTTCTTTGTTTCGGTTGTCCTGTACTAGAGCGGGTGGTGAGCATAGAAATAGGAAATCTTACAAAAGAATCTTTTAATTCTTGGAAACGAAAAGGTGCAATTGGCAATCCATATGGTGAACCATAGGAAGTTAGTGAAACAAAATGAGCAAATAAGAGCATTAATCCACTAACAATACCTACAATTCCAAAAAAGTAGGCAAATAACATCATTGGAAAACGAATAAGCCGAATACAACTTGATAAATCATAATTAGAAACAACAAATGATGCAATGGCAGTAATAGATACGATAATAACCATAACATTACTCACAAGTCCTGCTTGAACAGCTGCTTGTCCAATTACAATACCTCCAACAATTCCAATTGTTTGTCCAATTGGTTGTGGTAGACGAATACCAGCCTCACGAAGCATTTCTAATGTGATTTCCATAATAAATGCTTCTAGTAAAGGAGAGAAAGGGACTTTAATTCTTGACGTTGCTATAGAAGTATATAAATCTAAAGGAATGATTTCAAAGTGGAATGAAACCATTGCAATATATATTGCGGGTAAAAATATAGCTATAATAAATCCTAAAAATCGTAATAAGCGAAAAGATGATGCAATCAGCCAATGTACATTATAATCATCGGGAGTCTGAAAAAATCCAATTAAATTCATTGGAACGATCATTGCACCAGGAGATCTATCAATTAACACTGCTACTTTACCATCAAGAATATGATTAGAAATAGCATCTGGGCGTTCACTTAAATAAGCCTGTGGAAAGGGAGTCCAATTTTGATCTTTTGTAAAGTTTGACAATTCTCCTACGCTCAATACTGTATCAGTTTTAATTTTACAGATTCTTGTCTCCACTTCCTGTACCACATCTTCGTTAGCTACATCGCCTAAGTAAAGTAAATATACAAAAGTAGTGGCCCGTTCTCCGATTGTCAACTTTTTGATTTTTAACTCAGTAGAAGGAATATATCTACGAATGAGACCTATGTTTTTAGTGGCATTCTCAATAAACCCATCATGAGAACCTTTAATGGTAACTTCTGAAATAGGTTCCTGAATCGATCTTTCTGCCCATCCCTTTGTATTTATGAGAAGGGCTTTCTTTTCTCCTTCCATAAACAGTACACATTGTCCCTCGAGCAGCCCTTTTTTAATTTCATTCCATGTATATACTGTTTTTGTATAAGTAGCAATAATATTAGAATTAAATACTTTCCTGTCTTCATTTACTTCTTGTAATAATGGTGTAACGACATTTCCTTTTAGTGCAAAACCATCTGTCAGACCTTCAAAATAATATAGTAAAACATTCGTTTTTGTTTTTAATTGTAATGGATGTTCGACTAAATCGGCAGAAATATCAAAGATCTGTTCTAATGTATTCTTAAGTTCTTGTAAATTATTTGTCTGGATAGTTTCAACAATGGTATTTTCCATGGTTTCTAAGGTCTTTTCATTTAAAGACATGATTTACACCTCTTTACGTATAACAGTCGTGTTTTTATTATTTTTATATAATCAAATTTTATTCATTGGGATAGCAACACATCGCTATCAACTTGAAGTTTTGTGGCACCCCCAGAACGAAATTTCAACTCAGCTGTGATTGGTGAGGAAGGCTTTTATACAGAATGCCGTGGGAAAGGAAGCACGTATTGCGTTTTTAGAAGCGGAATTGACATTCCTCAAAAAGTTAGACGAACTCGAAAGGTAGGCGTTACAGGTAAACGTAAAAAGACCGCCTATTACGGGCGGTCGCTTTTCTTAGGACATAAACAAAGGATACAAAGTGCAACAAAAAATATAGATTAGTTTAGGCATTCGTTTTTTTACGACAGAATACAAGAATTGAGCCTGCTAATACTAAAGCAGCACTTGCAAGCATCATTGTAACACCGTTTGATGCTGTATTAGGTAACTTTTCACCTTGTTTTTTTGTTTCAGCCTTTACAGCTGTTTGTTTAGTTTGTTCTTGCTTATTATCGTTTGTTGCATGGTTGTTTTGTTGTGTATTTTCTTGTTGTGTATTTTCCTGCTTAGCTTGTTCTTGAGGCTTAATAGTCTCTTTATTGTCTGTTGTAGTATTTGCGCTCGTTGGTATCCGACATCTTAGGTTTTAGTGAAGCGAGCGCGATGACAAGAACACTAGATAAAGATGAAAACGGTCTGTACAATATACAGACCGTTCAAGGGGTGCAAAAATTAACGGTTATTAATGAATCTGGATTGTATTCCTCAATCTTGAGATCACGTAAAAAAGAAGCGAAATCATTCAAAAAGTGGGTAACAAGTGAAGTGCTTCCAACAATTCGTAAACACGGAGCATACATGACAGATCAGGTCCTGGAACAAGCGGTAACTAATCCAGATTTCGCAATTGGTCTTCTCACTAAATTAAAAGAAGAGAAAGAAAAGAAAGAAAAGCTTGCAGCAGCACAACAACCACTTGTAACATTCGCAGAAGCTTGCATGCAGTCAGATTAAACGTTAAAAGTTGGTGAAGTTGCAAAGTTAGCTATGAAGCAAGGTATCAAAATCGGACAAAAACGATTATTCAATAAATTACGTGAGTGGGGATTAATGTTTAAGAACCCAACAGAACCTACTCAAAAAGCATGTGAAAGAGAATTGTTTGAGGTAAATCAAGGTGTTAAGCAGAAGCCAAATGGCGAAGCATTCACATGGACAACAACATACGTAACGCAAAAAGGACAAGCCTACATCATAGAAGACCGACTGAAAAAGGAAAATGAACAGAAGGTGGTGTAAACAATGGAAGAAAGCACATTCTCACATTTAATGATACTGGTTCTAGTCATCAGACTTGCTGGATTCATCTACCTGATGGATCGGATAGACAAACGGTTTATGAAGGAGGCATGAAAATGAATGCAAAGGTGTTTATTACAAACTACAATGCAAAGACGACAAATTTAACGGGAAATGTTAAAGAAAGTCAATTTAATTTAGAGTTAACCTTTTGGAGTAAAGAAGAATGCGTGTCGGCACAAGCATCCTTCTTAAAAGAAATTCGTGAATTTATTGAAAATAGGAATATGAAAGCTAATTTTTAAGATTTTAAACCTAATTTATCAGCAATATAAACTTTAGCAAGTTCCGACAGTATTGGAAGAGATACGCCACCGACAACGGATGCTTTTTCTTTAGTTTTTTCCCAAATACTTTTGTCACGTATATTATCGAGGAATTGGTGTCCGTTCCAGGTAATTGAATTAATTACTACACTGTATCCATCAGATGTCGTGATATCCATGACATTTAGATAACCAGCCTCTTTTAAACGTTGGATAGTATAAGCTATATCATCAACTTGGTAATGCTCTAAACGCTGTTTTTGGGGTAGAAAATTAAGTGATAATGTCTCATCAGTAGTTGATTCTTCAACGGTTAATAATAAATCCCGTATACATTCATGATTTAGTTTCATAAATGCATTTCCTATCTTATTTGATAGGGATATTATACCAAATTAACAGAGTAATAGATAAATAGGGTGGTAAGGTAATGGACAAACAGCAGCGTGATGAATACGAAGGAAAGAAAATCTTGTGGATCATAAAGGATTTAAGCGCGAAGGGTGTACATAACAGCGCAGATAAGGTTGAGGAAACATACAAGTATATCACTCTAACTAAATGATAAAAGCCCTACAGGGGATGTAGGGCAAGACTAGGGTATTGAAGAATTGTCGATTCTAAAAGTAAAGGACTTCTTGGAATGTTATAATTTTAGCACGAAATTCATTAAAACATTATATAAAGATGTTGCAGAAATGTGAATATAAAAAACAAAGATAAAAATTATGAAAAAAGCTGATAATCCATAGAAGCTATAAGGGAATATGTTTGCAATAGCGTCTTTATAGAGTTAATAGGACAAGTGTTCGTTTGTCTGAATATTCAGCAATCTAATGGTATTCCCCACCTAGCAAATGGGTTCCTGGATATTCCGATGCGTGAAAGCATCATAAAAAGCCCGTACAGAAGCACAGGCTGGTTGATACACATATCGGTAATTAGATATTAACAGAATCATTCGTTAATTGATATTGAGAAAATAAAAAACCGCCCTACGCCTAGGACGGTTTGGAGAAAAGAAATGTAAATCGTTCTACTTACATTATACCAAATCATTTCTCCAGAAGTAAATAAGGAGGAATTGGAAATGATTGAAAATGGAATGTTAATTGGCAATCGTCAAGATTCATCAGCAAGAGACTTCATTGAACTATGTTGTGGTTGCGAAGGTGAAATCTACTTTGGTGAAAGTTGCTTAGATTTTGGTGGCAATTACCTACACGCGGAAACAGCTCATTTTGTTGAGGTGGACGAGCTATCGGGTAGCGAGCGCGGCGTTGATGGGTTTGGATCTACAGGAGTAAAGTAAGACAAAATTTGAATTTTGTACAAATATGCAGAGGGGATGGGGATAATCATATAAATAAAAACTCAACTCTCAGAAGGGTGAGAGTTGAGTCTGTGGATGAAATTACTGAGTTCTTGGGATGGTGAACACCAGCACATAAATAATAGCATGAGTATTCAGAAAAAACATTGAGTAAATGTTTCCGATTTTTCAAATTATAGTTAATTGGTTTTTATTAAACAAAAAGCGTTATTTTAATCGGAAATGGCAGGTAATTGACCAAATCACCTGCCATGTGCCTGAACAGTCCGGAGGGGTAAAGCTCCGTTTTGAAAGAGTGTAGCTAACTTGAGGATAGTATGTGTAATGTAAAAAAAATAATTCGTAAATGAGAATTAAAAATTATTTTATAAGGACGGGCATTCTTTTAGTTTCAAATCTTTCAAAGTCAATTGGACAATATGCAAACGTTGCGATAGGTTCTGAAGTTTCATTCGTTAAAAAAGTGTGGTTAATTACTTGGCCAGAAGAATAAAATGTAATTTTGGTTTTTGATATAGGAGGAAGCGTTATAGCCAGCGGTTTACTTGACATATTAATCAACTCCTAAATTATTGGATGTTATAAGAACTTAAAATGTATTCAATAAATATATATGAACTCATTTTATAAAGTTAGTACTTTGTGAATTGAGAAATTCAACAAACTAGTTATTTGCGCGACACGTTTCCTTATAAGTGTGTAAACACGAAATAGGAGGGTTATCAATTTAATAACAACAACTGATTGACTGAAAGTAGGAATGAAAGCCGTCAGGTTGAGCTGAAACTACTTATCTGATACTCCTACATGCATGGAGTGATAGTAGTCACAAATTGTATGAAGCTAGGTGAAGTCGGCTGAACAAAACCTAAGTGAGAAATCATATGGTAATGGATAGGTCGGGATGCTACAAAATACCTACGGTGAGAATGTCCTAACGGACTGGAGAACTTGCGAATGTACGGGTCTAAACTATTAATACATTAGAAATTTGTATGTCGTTAATGACGACGTTATCTACCGAAAAGTAAGAGCAAATGATATGAAATTCGGAACATCTAACGATGAAGGTGTAAAGATAACAGGCTTAAAGCAAGCACCTAAGGATATATGTATAGCTAAGTCAATTGGAACGTGGTAAGCAAGAAATTGTCATCAAAGCCTACTAGAAGACAGGTGCATATAAGGTTCTAACGAACCGAAATTGCTTCATTCTTGTGAAGGTGGGGACATAGTACCGAAGAAGCATGTAATAGATGTGGAGGGATAGTCCCTAGTCTTGTTCGTTGAAAACTAAATCAATTAGATGTAACTCACAGGATCGAGTAAGATGATGTGACCTTTCGTAAGAAAGGGGAATGAATACGTTGATGAGTACAACATTGTTTGTAATCTAGTTGCTTTAGTATAGAAGAATAAGATGGGGCGCTGTATGCGATGAAAGTCGCACGTACAGTGTTAAGCGGGGGAAAAGATGGAGATAACTTCAAAGTCTTACCTATCGCAACTATGACGAATAAATAAAAGAACCCGTTTGTTATAAACGGATTCTACGTACAAGGTTTGCAAGAAATTCAAGGTAACTAGACCGGAGCACTTATGGAATTTCTTGTGATAATACTGTATGCAAAAGAATCAATAAGGTTAAAGAAATTTAAACAAAATCCTTATTTGAAAACAATAAACCCTAGAGTTAGGGCTCTAGGGTTTATTGTTTTGGTATTCTCACATGGTTTTTCAAAAAGAATAGAACATATTGAAGATAGCATGTGAATGTTTCATAAATGTATCAAAAAAGTGAACAAAATTGCTATTGCAGAAGAAGCAGAAATGAAGTTTCTAATACGTAAGTGCGTAAAAGGTATTATTTCCAGTGAATAAAAGGTGCGTGGGGCACCTAATCATTATTTTATGGGAAGAAAAGAATATGTTATGAACTTGGTTGAATGAAAAAATGAAAATTTTACTTTTAGAGTGAAACTGAATAAAATTCTTATTTAACAACAAATAAAAAGAGCACATTTTTATATGCACTCTTAGTAAGGCAGGTAAATGTCTCATGAGATATAAAAAATTCAAAAAATCGTAATCAGATTTTCACGAGTGAATTTTTAATATTGTATGCCTTACTTGGAGTTATGGAGCATGTCACTAAAGAAAATGGTCAAGTGGAATCTAGAAGTAATTAAACAAAATCCTTATTTGAACGTAAAAAACCCTAGAGGGGACTAGGGTCTTTTACATAATAAATCTTTCTGTTTTTAAAAGGACTTAATGAAGATAACACATGAATGTTTCATAAATGTATCAAAAAATGAACGAAATCTTTATTTCATAACAAGCGAAAAAGAGCACACATATAAGTATGCTCTTCGACAAGAAAGGTAGATTTCTATGAGTGAAGAGTCTCCATACAATAACATATGCTTGTCCAGTTAAAAGGTGAAAAATTTTTAATAAAATCGTTATTTGAATGAAAAGACAACAAACGGAGGGGTTTGCTGTCTTGATAAAAAGGAATGGCACTAAGTATATATTAAAGAGGTAACTGGTTAGTAAAAGTATATGCATTATATATATAAATATCACCAAACAAAGGTGATAATTTTTAAACAAAAACGCTATTTTAGTAGAAAACAT
The DNA here is from genome assembly GCF_019344915.1 of Bacillus sp. FDAARGOS_1420. Classification (NCBI taxonomy): domain Bacteria; kingdom Bacillati; phylum Bacillota; class Bacilli; order Caryophanales; family Bacillaceae; genus Bacillus; species Bacillus sp. FDAARGOS_1420. Next base: position 345,120 of record NZ_JAHWJB010000003.1, read on the forward strand.
TTAAAAGGACCCACAGTGAGGGGGTGGGTCCTTTTAATAAAGCTAAGCATATAGAGATTACATATATATTACCAAAAATGGAATCTGATTTCTATATGTTAGATATTGAGAAAAAATCACTTGGCACAACAAAGTAGCCAGCTTAATCAGCTAACCACTTGTTGTACAAAAGAAAATTAGGCCCTACAAGCAATGTTTCATAATCTGTAACTTAAGGTTACCGTATTAGCATAAACGGGCTTGGAAATATTATTCAGTATGAAGAAACTCAATAAAAATTTCATTTTGTAGAAATTTGAAACACCAAAAAGAGCACTAAATAAAGTGCTCTTTAAGAGAAAAGTAAGATATTGAAAAGTAAATTAGGGTTTTTGCTTCGAGATAATATATGAACATTTCATCAGAATGTGACGATGAATCACAAAAGAGCAGCTAGCAAAAGCTAACTGCTCACCCAAGGAAAACAGAGAAAGGATAACCATGTTTCTGTATTATTGACAGAATATTGAGTTTTATTCAGAGGGAGAGAAGTAAGATATTAACCAGGATATGTGCCAATTCATATCCTGTAAGTAATAAATTAATGACGGGATAGATTGAGAATGGATGATCCGATTAAGGAGATAGTTGGCGCCTGGTTTGTTACAGTAGGGACAATTATTGCTGCGCTTGGGAGTACACCTTTAAAAAGATTGAACAGCGAATTAAGAAAAGACTTGAGCATATGGGGCAATGTATTACAGGCAACGGGGAACAGTCTGGAAGCTGATGGGCAAGGAGAAATATCCTTCGAATTGATTGGTCACGGAATCCAATCAATTGGTAATGTAACGGTACTAACAGGACTCATTATAGATTTTGAAGATGAAACGCAAAAAAAATTAGTAATTGCAGGGAATTGGGTACAGGCATTAGGCGGTGTTACAGCAATAGGTGGGGAAATAGAGGATAGTTCAAATATAGATGAATCTTATAACATTGTCGGAAATGTGTTACAAGCGACGGGTAATTCATTTCAGGCAATAGGGGGGATAGATGAATTGAAAGCTAGTAGGGATAAAGTGGAGGGAATTTCGGAAGGTGATGAGGAGGATGGGCAGCTTATAGTGATTATGGGGAGTTGGGTCCAAGCAGTCGGTTCAGTAGTTTCATTAATTGGTCAAATAAGAGAAGAAAGCCAAGAGATAGAAGAAAATAATTCATAGAGGATTTAATAAAATAATCCTTTGAATAGAAAGCGAGGTTAAAAGAATGGAGGATAACGTAAAGCTATTAGGTGATGATGGAATGTTAGGAATGGAGTTTAACGGAAGCAAGGTCAATGTTTATTACGATGAAGGATACGTAATGGAGAGTATGACAACAATGGGGCGTATTCAGGAAGTTATCGACTTTCTTGAAGAGTGCAAAGAACAAATGGAATAGAAAGTGAGGTTACTAGTTGATTAAGAAAAGAAAACAGCGAAACCAAAGATTAGAAATAAAGAAGTTATATATGATGATATGAAATTCGATAGTAAAACAGAATGTGACTATTATAAGTACCTAAAAACAAGGGATGACGTCTTGCAAATAGATGTTCATCCCGAGTATGAACTAATTCCAACATTCACGATTAAAAGCAGTATAACAAAGAGTGGCAAGTCGGAAAAGTCAGCTATGAGATTTACACCGGACTTTCGTGTAACGTATTCAGATGGACGTGTGGAGACGGTAGATGTGAAAGGCCATAAGAAGGCAATAAACGAGGGGTTTCCGTTGCGTAAGAAGTTATGGGAGTACTTAAACAAACAGGAGTTAATCGTTGTGATATGGGACAAGAAGTTAGGCGAATGGACGAGATCATAAAGGGTTGAGTGTTATTGGAAGATACGAAGGTACAAGAGAATACATGTTATTCCCAAAAGAGACAGGGTTTGGAGATAATCAGTACGTTACGAAATTCGATGTATTTAAGTATCAGGAGTTAGGGGACCATTTTAATGATGGCTGGAGAATTCATGATGAGGATAAGAAGATAGAAGCCATGAATAAAAAAGCATCAGCTTAATGGATAACGGAACAATGCGCAATAGTGTGGTGGGGGCTATGTTAATGCGCGATGTTCCCTTATTCAACAATGAGATAGTAAAATTTCACGTATCTGACGTGATGTTAAAAAGATAAATTCAGAAATAGGGGGGATTACTTCATGGAGAGACAATTAACATTATTAACAGCTATCGATAGAGAGACAGAGAAACAAGTTCAGAAAGAAGTAGTGAAAATACTAAAGGAATACCGCGCATTGAAAACTCGTTTTGAGAATGAAGTGGAGTTAAAACACGAAGGAATTAGTTTGTTCCAGAGATTAGAGATACGAGACATATTAGCAATATCAAGTTCAAGCAGATCGATAAGGCTTTACAGTATGTTTTGGATTATGACGAGGCAGAGATTATCAAGAGGAAATACTTAAATGCAGATAGGCCGAAAGACAGCTTTATTTACACTGAATTATCGATGAAGAAAGATCACTTATACTATAAGAAGAAAAATGTAATTCGATTGATTGCTACATCTTTAGGGATGATTTAATAATACAAAAAAGCCAAATTGACAGTTTCTAATTAACTATCCATTTGGCTTTTTATGTTTTATTTTTTAGGCAGCCATGTATGCCCGCAATTCATGCAGCCATTAACAATATACTTACTACCAACAAATCCACTGAATAAAGTTATATAAAATTAGAAGCTATTCCAATAGTTATAAGTGTACCTAACAGAAGAAACAGAATAAAAAACGCCCTTTTGAAATTATAACCACGCTTATTACCGACTATTTGATCTGATTTACATTTCCTACAAACAATGCGCCTTGTTACTTTTTCTTGTTGTACCGTCATGTCTAACCATCCTTACTTTTATAAAATTATAATATTTTAATTATGTGATATTATTACCTGAACTGGATACAAATATTATCAAAAAAGAAAAAATATAATAAATTGGAATGTTTATGTTTTTAAAAACTTCGACAAAATGCCGACAAAAATGGGGACTAAATAGGGGGGATTTTGATAATGAAATCAACGGTATTCTTAATGTACAAGCCCTTTGACAACCGCATATCAAAGAGGATTAGTACACCTATAAGTGAAACGTTATGATGAGAGAATGTCACGGTAACGTATACCGCATAGTATGGCGGGCAAGGCGGTAAGAACCCGCGTTAAGACGAAAAGACCAATATAAATGACATATTCCAGTATGGCGGGTGTGGAATAACCCGCATTCGTCATGCTGTTTCTATTGTATTTATAAATCAGCTCGGAATACGTCCTCTGGGTTGATAATAAATATAAGTCTATTTCTCTCTAATATAACGGTTCTTGAAAATGGAATGGGGGTGGTTGCTCATGATTGGGTGACGCTTGCATTCTAAAAATCTAAAACAGTATACGTGATCTCGTACATTAGTAATTACTCACGATTCTTATTAATGACCAAAACGAGGGCAAAGAGTTCCGCTCTTTGTTTGAGCCAATACAGCGGAAATATTCCCCTTCCGTACCTCTAGTGTATTGGTTCAAACAAGGCGTCGGAAGAAACACATACGTCTTGATATAGATCCTTTATAGTTCGATATTGGCCAGCAAAGGAGAAAATGACATTAAGTAGCCGAAGTATTGAGCCAGCTCTACGGAGTATAAACGAGAAGAGGACTATAAAGTTGAGAAGATGAATTCTCGCTCTTCTCCCAGTCACCGAACGTAAAGCGCGTAGCTAATAAAAGCTAGAAAATTACATGATACGGTGTCTTGGAGAAGGTCGAGAGTACTCAGCCTTGAACTAATAGTGAATTTTTCATTTATTTTCCCACATTCTATTTAGGTTTTCTATCCGAAATGTATAATTATTTTATTCGGATAAAGGGATATTTGTAACTCTTATCGAATAATTTAATTTGGAGGGGATTAGGAGATGGATAAATATATTTTTGATGAATTATTAAATTGGGAAAAAAGATTAATAGAAAAGTATAAAGCAATTGTAAAAGTAGAAAAAGAAAGAGAACTTGAATCCTTTACTCTGATGAAAAAAATTGAAATTCTAAAAAAAGTGAGTGAAAAGTTTGAAGGGGAAAGGAAGAAACTTTTCGTAAGAGCAGAAATCAATCCGCTTCAAGACAGAGAGAAACAATTAAACCAAGAAATTAAAAGTACAAAAGGGATTTATTATGAGAATAAGGAAGAAATTGAAATTACCCTTGAATACTTAAGAAAAGAAATTGATAATGATGATGAGATTCAGCAAATTATTACGGATGATAAAGGGATATTTTTAAAATGAAACTAGAAAAGCATCCCAAACGGGTGCTTTTTTCTTTGTTATATAGAAATTACACATTAAACTTTTTAAAAAGTTGCCTTAGGTATAGTTAGGATTGAGCATCATATAATATCGTAGAAGGGTCTTTCCAACATGTTACTCTATACATTTTATAAGAGAGCACTTGAACTGGGAGGTGCTCTCTTTCTCTTTCTCTTTCTCTTACACCTTTTGAAAAGGACAAGCATATACTACTTGTATCTCAATCCCTTAAAAGGAGTGCCCGTGGAAACGGGTGCTCTTTTTTATTGAACAAAATGGACATTAAATGAGGTTATGACATGTATATAGGAATGACTATTTTAAGCTCGGCGGTGATCGGTATAGTGTCTTATCTGTTGTTAAGGAAAGATAACAAAACAAACGAACACAACGAACGAAAATAGAGGATAAAACGTCCAATATGGGTGTACTTATTTAGAATTGCATTTGTTCACATAATTAGAACCCTTATTTTCCAACAACTCACTTGTTCGGTTTACATGTACGGAAATTAAATGCTGTTATTAAGCTATAGTTAATTTACGGACACTTAAACGGACAAAAGGGGAGAAACGGAATGATTCTTGGATATGCTCGTGTATCAACACAAGATCAGAACTTAGCAAGACAACTCAAGCAATTGAGTGATTATGTGTTTGAAGAAAAAGTTAGTGGAGCTACAACAGACGGACCAGAGTTATTACGCATGCTAGAGAATCTGCGTGAAGGTGATGTAATTGTAGTTACTGAATTAGCACGTATTACAAGAAGTACACAGGACTTATTTAATTAAGCTAGTTTCTAATCAAGACATAAAATACTCATTAAAGTATCTGGGGATATATTGTAAGGAAGGCAGATGTTCAATGAGTATATGCTTATAAAAAATACTGTAAAAAAACTATTGTATGTTAAAAACTTATATGTTACATTGATGTTACAAAATTATCTATTTATGTGACTTTTGTTTCAATTTATTTTCTTATTATTTATTTTTAGTTACAAATCATATACTAAAAGCGTTATTTCCATGTGCGTAAGGGTGTGTGTGATAAGAAGTCTGAGTTAGAACTTCATACATTATATTAAAAATCCTTTCCGTCTTAAAAGAAGAAGAATACCAACTATATAGGGGCTTTTAGGTAATGAGATTATATAAAATGTACTTCCTTCCCCACACAAATTAGTACATATTTAAGGTTCAGTCTAATTGCTGCACAGCTACTTTTGCATATGAGTGTATCGAAATAAATGAAGAGATTGGTAATTATAACAGCATAAAAAAAATTAATCTCGAGATGGATTTAAATAGAGTGATTGAGGTATATAAAGTGAAAAATTCTTATAAAGTGTTTATATGTATTTGGATAATTATTTTGTTGTTTTTTGTAATTTATTTTGGATACAAAATGACATCTGATAATAATCAGGTATCAATACAAGAAAAACAGGTAAAACAAGAAGTTCAAAAAATGTCAGAAGAATCAAATGAGAGAGAAATAGAATCCTTTGAAATATTCTAAAAGAAATCAGTAATAAAAAGAGGGCAGTTACGTAGGTTCTGGTGCAAAGATTGTATTTATTTGAAAGAGGTATATAGATTCCTAATGGAATCTATTCTTATGCAGCCATTCCGAATAGTTGATGAATAAACTTCACTTCATTTTTGACAGACTTGTCCCGTAAAATAAGTTGGCCTTTTTTAATGATATGCATCGCTTCTATTCCTGAAAGTATAGATTTAGCTGTACGAAAAGATTTCAATCCTAGCATTGAACGAACTCTTTTTTTAATAAAACGATGATCTTGCTCTACAATGTTATTAAGGTATTTTACCTGCCTTATTTGGATGCCCACAGGCATCTTTTTCTCTGTCTTCAACTCTTCAATCGCTATAGGATAGGCCGGGTTTTTGTCCACTGTAATCACACGGGGCTTTGAAACATGAAAAGACTGCAAAGCTTTCTTGAAAAAACGCTTTGCAGCCCTATGATCTCTTGTTTTGCTTAAATGAAAATCAATTGTATATCCTTTTGAATCAACAGCGCGATATAGGTACATCCATTGACCTGTGACTTTCACATACGTCTCATCGACTCGCCAAGAATCATTGGTTGACTTAAGATGACGTCGTACTCGCTTATCTAATTCGGGACCATATTGATGAGCCCATCGCATGATAGTTGTATGAGCCAGGGATAGCCCGCGTTCTTCCATCATTTCGACTAAATCACGAAAACTGAGGTTGTACCGTAGGTACCATCTCACGGTTAATAAAATAACATCCGGTTGATATTGTTTCCACTTGAATAGATTTTGCTTTTCCAGACCAATCACATCCTTTTTTAGAGTAATAGTATCAGTATGTCCAAGTCTGAAAGACTTTTTTTAGATTTTTTGAAGTTTTTGCACCAGAACCAAATTACGTACATTAAAAATAATTCAATTAGTGTTATATAGCATTGTTTTAATTCTAATGATTGATTATAGTAATTATTAAAATATTTATGTAAGGGTTCATGACTTTAATTTCTCTATTAAGTGAGTGCAATAATTTTCATGAATTACTATTTTTAAATAATATAGAGAAATGGTTTTTGAGCTGTCAAAGCTCTATCAGAAAGCAAGCCTGTTCCAGCAGACTTGCATTTTTTGCCATTTGTTAAGTGTGAAAAAAATGCCAACGTACGAGTTAGTTATCCTGAAGGGAGCACGACCTATTGGAGTTAGTTATAGCGTTTTTTACGGTGTTTATAATTATCTAGGCGATTATCAAGCCATTTGCTAAAAATAGAAGACACAACACTAACCACGAGTGGAAAAACAAAATTGGTCAAAGTTTATCCACGTTTCTAAGTCCAATGAATAGACTGAAGGGATCTAATAATGTGATAGAAAAGACTGCTTGTTTTGTATCATTAGTATTTATCACTTGTTTAACACCTTTATGGATTATCATTTTAACATTTGATATTGCTTAGTTGAAGGGGGAAGCTTCATGAATAAATACAAAGCCAAACAACAGAAGCATAAGAAGATGCAACTCGTTATCCATCATATAAAAGAACTCGAACATCATTCAACACTTGTATTAGATATAGATAATCTAGAAACAATCTGTGTGGATTACCACAATAGAAAACACGGAAGAACTTTCAAAAAAAAAAATTGCGTACCTACTTATATTTAGTTTACATAAGAGATATTATAGATATTTGAAAAAAAGGAGTAAAATTCGTCTCAAAATGAAAAGAATTCTTATCTTATTGAGACAGAAGGAGAAATTGCGAAGTTATATTTTAAAATCTGTATTAGAATTAAAAATCATTGTATGTTCACATAAACAAAGTACAATAAAGAATACTTTTTACAGGACTATAGGAAACATTCTCTTTCAATATAAAAACAATTAAGTTTTGGGTAAAGCACATCCTATGTAGTCTTAAGTGGTTAAAGTTACCCGTATTGCATTGAAATTTTTTTAACATGTATTTATATGCTAGCTATACCCTATAAGCAACCATGTAATCAATATTAAAATGTCTAGGTGAATGTATCTGCAACTAAAAGATATTCATACTGATGAAAGGTGCATGATGTATTTTGTTGGATGTACATAAAAGAATTATAAAAAGGGGGGAAAAATAAACATTCTACAACTTCGCACGAAATACCAATTTTACGCAGAATAATACGATTATATAAAAATCAAATACAGTATCTAGGGATTTCAAGCCCAAGTGCATGAATTTTAGTATATTGGTATACGCCATATAATTGATATTTTATATAAGAATAATCAAATGCTGAATTACTCATAAACAATTTTTATAGTGAATTAAATTTTAATTTATAAGAGCTTTTCTTGTGTTGATCTAACTAACTCCTGATTAACCTTGATTAAATTAACCAATTCACATTTTATAATGATTTTCAAACTGTGTTCATGTATTCATTTTGTTAGAACTTATATTTGAAAATCGTTTTATTTTATATACATATATAATTTTTATCGCCAAATATGAATTTATCACTTGGTTATCTATAACTTTTATTAGAATAATTACACTTTCCCATTCAATTTCGAGTGAATTTTAGTATTACATAATTTAATTATGTAAATAAGTTCGTGTAAAAATTGAATTTAATGCGAACTTGTGTTCGTGTGTTTTTTCTGTTATAGTATATATGAGGTGATTTTTATGGATTACAGCAAGCAACGTCAAAAATCAGTACATCGTAAGAAATTATACGAGAATTTAAATGAAATGCCCTTTTACATAGAAGAATTTGTGGAGTACAAAGAATTGCATGATGCCTCTCCCTCCACCCTACTGAATTATGTATATGATTTTAGAGTTTTCTTTAATTGGCTATTATCTGAACAAATTATTGAATTTAAGCCCATTAAAGACATATCCTTCTCTGATTTGGAGAATTTAAAGAAAAAAGATGTTGAGAACTTTATGAGGTTTTTAAAACTACAACAAAATATGCAGAATTCCTCTGTTAACAGAAAAATTTCAGCCTTAAAGTCTTTATTTAAGTACCTTACCTCCCTATCAGAGAATGATGATGGAGAATGTTATTTTTATAGAAATGTAATGGCTAAAATTGAAATACATAAAGATAAGGAAACATTAAATGCCCGTGCAAAACGTATGAGATCTAAAATATTTCATAATAATGATGATCAAGAGTTTTTGAATTATATTAAGTACGAGCATGAAAAGTCTTTAACAAAACATCAGTTGTTCTATTTCCTAAGAGATAAAGATCGTGATGTAGCTATTCTTTCACTCTTTCTTGGTAGTGGTATTCGTGTAAGTGAATTGGCCGATCTTCGTATGGAAGATATAAACTTAAAAGAAAGATTAATTGATGTAATCCGAAAAGGAAACAAAGAAGATTCCGTATGGATTACCCCAATTGCATTGAATGATCTTGAAAAGTATATGGAAATTAGAGATAAGAAATATGCTCCAGGGAAGGAATTAAAAAATGTGTTTCTATCGAAGTATAAACATACTGCACAGCCTCTTTCGGTTAGGGCTATCCAAGATATAGTAGAAAAATATACTAAGGCTTATGGTAAAAAGATGTCTCCTCATAAATTAAGACATACACTGGCAAATAAATTATATATGGAGGAAAAAGACTCATTACAAGTGATGCAGCAACTTGGGCATACCAGCCAAGATACGGCCTTATTATACACACAGCTTGGAGAAACAACTATTAAAGATAGCTTAGGCAGAATAGGAAAAAATAAATAATAAAAGTTCAGCAATGCAAAATTGCTGAACTTTTATTATTTTCCCTGCTAGAGGTAGTGTTTTAAATGTTATGTATTATTCATTTCATCTTTAATTTTATTATATAAAAAATACATAGTTTAAATTCTAATCTAATTGGTATATAAAAACTCTCTCTTGTTAGATTATGTCACTTTACTCATAAGTATACCGCAATTGGAAGCATAAACTTGCCGGAAATTAATTATTAACCCATAAACTTTCCTTAAATTGTAATAAGAAGCATAAAGTTAACAAGAATTAAGGTATTTTGATGTTAAAAAACTATTAATAAAAAGTCGATTTCCTGTACATTAAGAAATCGACTTTTTAATGAGTAATTTAATGTCTTTATTAGAAATGAGCTTAATTAAATTAAAGCTAAAATATCTTTTGGGGTATCTAATATATAATCAGCTTTTTCAAAACTTTCTTTTGTCTTTGAGCCCCATAAAGCGAGTGCGAATTTCACACCAGCACTTTCCGCACATTGCATATCATATATAGAGTCTCCGATATATACGGCCTCATTATTAGAAACATCTAATTGTTTCAAACAAACTAATAGTGGTTCAGGGTGTGGTTTGTGTTTATCCGTATCACACGCACAAATTGTATGTTCAAAATGACCGCTTAGACCAAACGGCTCGAACTCATCTATTAATTCTTGCCTAGTTTTTGATGTAACAATACCAAGCTTTAATTTACTAGGGGATAACTCTTTAATAATGCTTTCTAATTCTTCAAACACGGAGACTTCATGAGAAAAATCTAGTACAGATTTGGCCCATTTCGGATGAACAACGTCTATATTTTGTACATTTAATTTTTTTAAAGTTTCTTTTCCAGGAATCCCCAATGCAAATCTTAAATCCTCTAACGCATAATCTTTCTTTAGTTCTTCCTTTAAAACTTTTTGTAAGGATTTTAGTATTGCTTTTTCTGTGTCTAAAATTGTACCGTCTACGTCAAAAACAAGAGATGTAATCAAAATAAATCCTCCCTATTTTTAATCATCACTCGCAATTACTACTTCAACACCGTTTTCTTTTAAAGTGTTATATAAATCATCAGACATAACTTGATTTGTAATGAAAGTGTCTATAGATTCAATCATTAAACCCTTATAATTTCGACGCTGATTCCATTTAGTGTGATCTGCCACTAAAATTACTTGATCAGCATGTTTTATTAATTCACGCTTGAAATAAATATCTTCTTCAAAACCATAGTATATCCCGTCTTCTGTAATACCAGCGGTTCCAATAAACACCTTGTCAAAGTGATAATCTTTGAGTTTTTCAGTGGTAGAAGTCCCTGTAGTATGTCGAGAAACCTTATTTAAAGTTCCTCCCAAAAGGTGAATAGTCGTATCTTCAGATTGAGCTAACATATAAGCAGTATCAATTGAATTCGTCACAATAGTTACGTTCTTCGATTGCAAATGTTGCGCTACAAAGTTGACTGTTGTTGAAACATCTAAATAAATCATGTCATTGTTTGCAATTATATTTGCAGCCTTCATTCCAATCAATTTTTTTGTTTCTAATTCAGTCTGTGACCGCTTTTGGTACGTATCAATTTTCTTATGAAAAGTAGCTAAAGCCACTCCACCATAAGTTCTAACTATTGCTTTATTTTTTGAAAGTTTTACTATATCTCTTCTTGCAGTATCTCGTGAGATATGAAACATTTCACACATTTGTTTTATATTCATGGTTTTATGTGTTTCTAAATAATTAAAGACTCGTATCAATCGTTCTTCTTGATTCATAAGTAACCTCCATAAAGATATATTAAGTTGAAATAAGTTTATTTTCAAGTTAGTTTAAGTGATTTGATACGAAAACACTATATAATTAAGTTGTTTTAAGTGGATTTGGTGAAATTTCATTTTTAATGCCTTTATAATTTTAAGCGATTTTATGAATGATTTAAAATTTTATCGTTGGAAGCATAAATTTTCCTCTAAGAAAAAGAACCATAACCTTGCCTAAACGGCAAAGTTATGGTTCAAATCACAGATTAAATAAATGATAATTTTAGATTCCTACAATTGTTGTTTACGTTAAATGAGAATTTAACGAACACTTAGGTGGATGATGGGAGTAGCCCCCTTCCCCCATCTGTACAAGGACATGAAACTCCAAACTATTTGAACAAGAAAGTTCAAACTTTCACTTTTAGATTATTGGCTGGGACAAGAAACTCTAAACCTAAATTTTATAGATTTACAGAACTAACCCCATTTAATCTTGTGTAAGATGCTCCCATTCTTACCTAATGACTTATACCATCATTCTTGTTAATGCACTCATGTAAATATAATGATTCAAATGGATTACGGGAATTACATTATCTTAAAGGAAAACTTTTCCCAACAATTCATATATGATTCAAAAGGTCTATGTATTTTTGAAGTCCTTCAAAATGTTATCTCGAACCTTTCGACACATTGATTTTTAAAGAAATATAACTACATCAAAAGGCGTACCTTTTGATACAATGAAATAAGCCTAAAGAGATAAAAATTCTAATCATAAAGGTTAGTTAATACTAATTTGTTTTTGACAGAAGTTTTGATAACGTATTTAAACAATATATACGATACCAATCTTGGGACATTTCGTAACTATCAAAAAGCTAAACGATGACATAATTTTCTCAATAAGTATTTTTTTGATTTTAATATAAATTTTTTACAATTAATGTTATACCTGTATTAAGGGGAGCTTTTCAGTTAATTAGGGAGAAAAATTATAAAAATGATATGGGAGGAACAAAAAAATGTCATTGAAAAAGAAATTAGGTATTGGAGTGGTTTCAGCCGCTCTTGGCTTATCTTTAATTGGTGGGGGAACATATGCATATTTTAGCGATCAAGCTGTAACAAATAATACATTTGCTGCAGGTACATTAGATTTAGCTATGCAACCAACTACTTCACTTAACTTAGGAAATTTGAAACCCGGGGACAAAATATTAAAGAAATTCAATTTAACAAATAGTGGTACATTAGATATTAAAGATATCATGATGAAAATTGATTATACCGTAAACGATTTAAAACAAAATAATAATACAGAGGATTTCGGCAAATATATTAAAGTACAATTTCTTTGGGATTGGGATCCAGCAAAAAGCCCTGTACACGAAACAACTCTTGCAGAACTAAAATCACAAAGTCCAGAAATTGCCTCCAAAAAAGTATTTCATCCTAAGTGGGCTGAAACAGGGGGATTAAAGTCTGGGAAAATGGATTGGTTTTGGATGAAGTTTATATTTGAAGACAACGGAATGGATCAAAATGTGTTCCAGGGGGATAGTATTGCACTAAAAATGGAGTTCCAAGCCAATCAAACAGAGGGACAAGAAAAATAATTTTACGAACATATTGTTGGTAAAAAGTAAAACTGATTACTACACATCCATACCAAAAGTCATTGATATTAGTATTTGCGCATGATATCAATGGCTTTTATAAAATTAACATTTTGTATTTTTTCATTCTATTTTCAAGGTATACGGTTGTTTGAACGTTGTATTTTGTATTGAGCTAGAAAAAACAAAAAGAACTTGTAGGAATCCCTACAAGTTCTTTTTTAGAGTCATACTATCAGTATGTCCAAGTTTAGGAGATTACTTGCAAGAGCTGCACCAAAACCAAATCATTTAACACCAACAGCATCAAATGCTTTGGTTACAGAGGTAACCTCAGCTGATTGTGTTCCATATAAATCTGCGGCTGACTGTACAAGAGCTTGTCTTGTCTGAGAGAATGTTGCCGATTCTGTGAGATATTGAGTATTTGCGCGATAAAAGATTTTACCCATTTTATCTTTACCAATACCGTTCACAGTTACTCCATAATGAGTACCACCCTCTGCAACAAGATACGCTGCTTTATTGATAATCCCACTATTTGTGTGTACTAATTTGCTTTGATTCGTTCCTGTATAACGTTTAGAATAATGGTCTGGATCACCGTATTGTGTTGGATCACTCATAGAACGAAGGGCCTGTCCCGATTGGAAGAATAAATCTTCTCCGATTAGATAATCGGGATTTGAGTTATTATAATATTCGATTAATGTTCCGAAAATATCTGACATTGATTCATTAAGTGCGCCAGATTCATTTTGATAAATTAAGTTGGATGATGATTCTGTTACTGCATGTGTTAGTTCATGACCAACAGCATCAATTGCGGCTGTAAATGAACGGGTTGATCCATCTCCATCTCCATAAACCATTTGTTTTAGGTCTGGATCCCAAAATGCGTTTTCATACTGTTTTCCAAAATGAACAGATGAAACAATTTTGGCTCCATTTCCGTCATAAGAATCTCTTCCCTGAACGTTTTTATAATAATCATATACAATTCCGGCATAAGTATGAGCATCCACAGCTGCCTGTGCATTTTTGCTTGTAAAACTGTTAGTGCTGTTACTTAAAAGGACACCTGGGAGAAACGAAGTGTCATCATCACTTCCTTGATTTTGTGCATCATACGTATAAATTCCCTTTCCACGGGTCTGATCTACTAAATAATAAGTATTATTAGATTGTAAGAGATTCAAATTTTTTGTATTTCCAAATGAATCTTTTCCTGTTCCCGTTGTTGTTGTCCCAATAATATTTTTTGGGGTGCTTGCTGTATGTAAAACTTCAATATGATCTAAGATTTTTCCAGTCTCTGCTTCTACAAAATAATCATGGTTACCTGGTTGTGGAGATAAAAATCCTAAATGAACATGATATGCATAGGATACTGTGTCATTTTTTGCATATACTACAAGTTCAGATGTCGGTTTTACATCATAGTTTGGTTTAAAACTTAGTTCCTTTTCAGCAATAGACACTGCCTCATCGGCAGAGACTTTTTGATTTGGTTGTTGTAATTTTTTATCTAAATCAGGAATCACGGTTCCAGAAAAAACGGTTAATACTCCCTTATTATCAACATGTGCAACTTGTGTAGATCCCCATACTGGAACACCGCTATATGTTTGTTGTAATCGAACAACTTTTGCACCCAACTTGTCATCTTCTTGTTTCTTTACAGTGAATGATTCTTTAGCACTTTTTGTACCTAGTTTATATTTGTCCTTATTTTCATCAACATATCGAAATACTACATCCTCAGTTTTTGTTGAAGATGGTGTAGTCAGCTGCCCAGAAATAAATTCTGGGGACTTAATGACCTCATTATACTTCTCTGTAGACAGCACATTACTTGATGTAGCGGCATAGCTATGTGTCGGTAAACTAATTGATGTAGCAATAACACCAGCTGACAATAAAACTGCTGGACTTTGTTTCTTTGTTTTCATATTTTCTTCTCCTTTGTTTTTACACCCTGTTTTAAACAGAATATTTATATTTTTTGAAAATTATATTTTTATATATAGATTCTGTAAAGGTAGGAGATTGTAATAAATGGGAAATAATTCATATTATTTATATCTATTTACTTATAATTCTGGTTGTAGAAGACCTTAAAGTGTTGAGTTTTCTAGGTTTTCATAATGAATATGCAATTTCGCATATCGTATAAATTTTAATTTGGAATCGTTGTCCATCCTCCGAAAAAGGGGTGCGGCAACGATTACTTCTTTTTGGATCCACTTACAAAACTAAAATAAGAAGCTGTATATAAAAGGGGGCATCATACACGCCCATCAAGCTAAAATTTGCAAGAATAACCCCTTACTACTTCAAAAGTAAGGGGTTATTCTACCGATGTTATATAGTAGGGGTCACCATATCAAAAAAAGAAAATTGTACGTTTAGACATAATTTGGACACAAATTAACCGGTTCCCTGTACGTTAAGGAACCGGCTTACTTACTTTACTACTTTTATATATAGATTTTGTCTCGTAATGGTCTTAAATTATTAAAATTTGTTTTTTCATTTAAGTTCCAAACATAGTCACCCGTCAATGTAATATGTTCCCAGCCAAGTGGAGATATATGTTGTAAATATTCTTCTGGAATGTTTACGCCTTTTGCACGTAATGCATCTACTGCACGCGATATATATACAGTATTCCATAATACAATTGCAGAAATAAGAAGTTGCAAACCGCTCGCTCTATGTAATTGATCCTCATAAGAACGATCACGAATTTCCCCTAATCAATTAAAACACACAGCTCTAGCAAGTGCATGTTTTGCTTCACCTTTATTTAAACCGACCTGTACACGTCTTCTAAGCTCAGGGCTTTGCAACAATTCTAATGTATATAAAGTTCTTTCAATTCTTCCTATTTCACGTAAAGTTACAGATAAGCTATTCTGCCTTGGATAGACCGCAAGTTTCTTGAGAATAAGGGAAGCTGTGACGGTCCCATTACGAACAGAGCTAGTTAATCGCAATAAGTCATCCCAATTTTCTCTTATTTTCTTTGTATGAATTGTTCCACCAATCATAAATTCTAGATGTGATTGATTTATGAGCTTTTCAAAAGTATAGATTTTATTTTTATTAAACGTTTTAATCGAAATCCTAGCATATGACACATGGCAAAGACATGATCTACAAAGCCCGCTGCGTCCGTATAATGTTCTTCAATTTCCAAATCTGTTTCATGATATAGTAAGCCATCAATAATATGTGGCGCTTCTTCTGAAGAACTAATAACTTGTATATAAAAAGTACACCTCCAATTGTCTTTCGTGTCTAACAATTGGGGTGCACAAGATAATTGAGATAGAAGAGAATTTACATTATATCTTTGTAAGAGATATTTTGCGTATTGAGTATTCTGAATAAACTTTTCATACATAAATTAAAACTCCATAATAATAATCTTTTTTTATATCTCTTTACAGAAAAATATATAAATTTAGTTCTTATTATAATGGTAATCCTTTGGCTACTCTATTTTGATACTCTTTAAGGGGTAGTGTAATAGATTTATTTGGTGCATCTATTGGAGTTGCTTTAACATATATCTCAGAATAATGACCACCTTCACCGCTAAACTCAGATTGAATATCTACTACTGGTATTTGTATATTTTTATTATCTGGTTGTACATAAGATTCAAAGTTTAAATATGATGGTGTTGGTTTTGAACCATTCGTAAGTAAAGAATACACTTTTGAATTGTAAAAATTAGGACGTGATTCCTGCCACGTCCATCCATATCCATTTTGATCATAGTAGGATAGTTTCGGAACATGAACTTTTGATTTCGTTTTAAATGTTCCTGAGAAATTAGCGGCTTTCACTATACCAAAATATGTTGTGGTATAACCAGCCTTACAAATTACAGGCTGTGATTTAAATATAATTTGTTCTTCATGAGTAGATGTGTTAGAACTTGTATGAGTATAATTAAATTCAGATGAAAGTGTGATCTCTTGACCGCCTTCAGCAACAAAAGGAATTTTAACTGCTAACGTTGATTTTGAAGATACTCCTAATTTAGCCCCTTCTTGGTTTGAATAGGTAAAAGACTCTGTTGTTTTGATACTTTTTTCAGGAGAATACCATGTTTGGTCTACTAATCCATCATTTTTGTATGATAGTAGTTCTATTTGTTGTGTAGGTCCCCAACTATCAAAATGTGCTGTTATATCTAAGTTATTAACATCAGTATGATATTCGGGCTTAGATACATATTTAGTTGCAGTATTTGGATTAGCTGCAGTGCCTTCTGGAGTCATTCTATCTTTTATATCTTGTATAAACTTATCTTCATTATAAACATTATCACTCTTTGTATTAACATTTAATATTGTACTTTTTGTAGCATCTGCAAAAGAAGTAGTAGGCATACTTACTACTCCTATACTTAACATACATGCGAATGGCATCATTACAGCCATTTTTTTATATGATTTCATCAATATTCCACCTCTCTTAATAGATTTAGCATTATGCTATTAATATATCTAATTGACAGAAAATACTCAACATTCCATTTAATTAGTCGCTATCGGATAAAATTAACTAGTTTTTTACGTTTTATTACATATATGCATCTAGAAATATGTTAATTTTTTTGTTAATGTCATATTTAAGATAAAAAGATATATAGAAATTAAGAAATCTACTGTTAATTGTCATAAATTCTACAATGTTTTTAAATGTGTTTATCTTTCTGGCGTACCGCCAGCATTTCGGAAAAAAACCACGCTAAGCCAAAAATACAATAAGCTGTCCATATAGACAGCTTATTTACATAATTATCGAAAACGGAAGTAAATAATTCAAATATATTTCTCGATAGTTTAACATCTTCTTTTCAATTACAATTTATGTTGATTTGGTGATAAACTATGATTTTATTAAACAAAATAAGGGGAATTAAAATATGAACCTATTTGCTTACATAGTTGGTATATTTTTAATTATTATTGGTGGTTATAATATTTATAAAAGTCTTTGTTTCAGATTTTCCAAATATGGTACAACTATAAAAACAATGGTTATACCATTTTGGGTTATTCAACTTGGGGGATCTTTACTACTTATAAGTTTAGGAATGTTTCTAATAATGATTTAAAAAAAGCTAATTTTATATAAATTAGCTTTTTTAGTTTATGTAAAATTCAAAAGTGAAAATCAATGTATACCGTATTCACGTGAGGTTAACATAACGTCTCATTATCGGTAGCAGGACTCGAAGCATTACGTTGGACAATTGAAGAAAAAGAGAAATTAACAAAAGCTGATTTATTACAAATATATAGTAAAAGATGGTTAAGGAAACATGGATTATCCACACCTTTACAAAGGTTTTGGAGATGAAATATAAATTTAATGTTGCAAGATCTATATGAGGTCTCGATACCCAAATGACATAAATCCTATATTAGGGGTCGCTATATTTTATGAGATAATACTTTCAAAATTTTAAGAGAACAGGAGTCAAAATTGACTCCTGTTCTCTTTTGTTAATTATTAAGAAGACACTATTTTTACATAGCAATTGTGGAAATAGCTTGCTTGTAGACTAGTTGTTGTTTACTCTGAACCATCATAAGAACGGTAAATTTATCCGTTGCAAGGATCTGCCCACGCACTGGAACGCCATTCTTTAAAAATACAGTAACTTCCCCTTTTTTCTCTTTCAATTGTTCATACATATCTTCTTGTAAATTAAACATGAAATGCGCCCCCTGGTTTGTTTGGATTTACTTTTCTTCTAATACCTGCTGCTTTTCACTGTTGGATATTTGTGATTCCCATTCGCTTTCTATTTTTCTAAACCATTTTCCTATTTTGCTTAGATAATATCTTTTTACTTCGCCATTAGGAATCCAAATTTCACGTTCCTGTATTTGATTCATCACTTCATGAAGAATCTCATCATGTTCATACTTTCTAGGTTTTCTATAATGTGTTTTTACAAACTGTGTATATTCTCTACGTAACCAATTAGAAATATGTTGTCTTTGTCTTTGCTTGAGATGTGACCATTTTTTATTTGTTTGAAGGATTTTTCCATTTACTTTTATCTGGTTTTTCATCGACACTCCTCCCCTTTTACTAGCAAAACGAATATATAACTATCGTATCACATTTAAATTGAAATACTGCTCTAGGTACATATTTCGCAAGAAATCTATCCAAAACACACAATACAGTTTCCATTAAGGCGTCACCATATCAAAAAAGAAAATTGTACGTTAAGGAAGCTTTTTACATGAAAAAGATTATTCTTTTTATAATATTTTTCTTTATCCTAACTAGAAATTATTTATCAATATCTATCTAGGAAGAAATTTGGAGGTATTTGTAAAAAGAAAAAGAATGTTTATAATTGCTAGATAAAAAAATTAAAAATGTAGGAGGATGTTAAAATGGAAAAAACAATGATGGTAGGTACAACAAATATGATGATGTCTATGGAAAAAATGATGTGTGAAATGAAGTGTATGAAGATGATGATGAACAACATGATGCAAATGAATGTAAACATGGATAAAGCTATGATGAATACAATGCATGAATGTGATGAAATGATGACTTCTACTATGTCTATGATGAAAGCTATGAAAGAGAAATGCTGTTAAAAGATATTGGTATTTCATTCCGTATGGCACATAGTTTTCTATATGGTTTTTAGCTGTCATATATGAATGTACATTTGCATTTTATTTCTTAGAAGACGGTTCAATATTGACCGTCTTTTTCGGTTGTTTTCCCTATGCCAATCACAGAGGGAAATAAATATGAGGTAACTTACAATGGCCGTGTGATTAGTACTTTTGTTGTCCGAGGACATTAATTAATCAAAAAGAACTGAAGTCAAAATTGACTTCAGTTCTTTTTCTGGAACCTTATAATCCATTTTTTATTTGATTCGACCATATCCTGCAATATATTTACTCCAATACGTACTATCTAAGCTAGCTTCACCTACTCCGGAATTACTAGCACTATAAAACTTGTTATTACCAATATACATACCAACATGAGTAATACCTGATTTGCCCGCGACCGTTCCTTTAAAGAAAACTAAATCTCCTGGTTGAAGAGCCTTTTTTTCAACGCGTGTTGTTTTATTATATTGATCTTGTGATGTACGCGGTAATTTAATCCCTTGTGTTCCATATCCGAACAATCAAATCCAGTTTTAGGACTATTCCCACCATATTTATATGGTTTACCTTCATATTTTTTCATCTCTGCATAGACTTTGCTAAATTGGCTCGCAGTTAATATAAATATTATAATTCTTTCTTCCGTACTTACAGTATAAGGCTAACTCATAACAAAAAATCCCGTATACAATTATTAGTATTGGATTTGTTACTAATGACAGGAGTATCTTTTTGCATTTTCCTTAAATATAGAAATCACTCCTAATTACATGAATTACTGATATTAAGTATATCTTAAATTCCAATTCACCTAGTATATATACGTCTTTATTATAGCTGAGCAACAGACTTTATTCTGTATGTGCCATAATATTTTTTAACAACTTTATTAATATTATCAAATTCAATTCCTGCGTTTTTGGCGATTAGCTTCCTACAGTGAAGCTTGTTTTTTTTGCTGTCCTTTTTTGCAGTTGCTTTCTTAATACGTAGGCTGAAAGCTCACACACAACTGCTCTGGCAATTTCTTTTAAAAGTTCAAACAATAATTCCTTGTTATATCACCTCCTTTTCTTCCGAATGGAAAGAAGGGAGAAATAATAAGTTAAAGAAAGCAATAGGTGTTTTTACTGAGACACATTGATTACTCTTATTACTCATTACAACAAAGTTTATTCAACTGAATATATTATGTTTTTTATAAAATAATACAAACCCTGATACAATATGACTACACTGTATCAGGGTTAATTTTTGATGTTGCACTATCCTCTAATACATATGATAAATATAGTTATAAAATGATGGAGATTAGTTAGGCCAAGACCCTGTCCACGTATTGTGCGCACTTTTGGAATGGTGGTCTACTAACCATTAACAGCCGCGAATTGGCTGTTATACAGATTGGCGTAGTAGCCGCTGCGCTCCAGCAGCTGCTCATGACTGCCGCTCTCGACGACATCCCCGTCCTTCATGTAGAGGATCATATCTGCCTCACGGATTGTCGACAAACGGTGGGCGATAACGAAGCTCGTTCTGCCTTCCATCATCTTCAGGAACGCCCCCTGGATACGAATCTCCGTAAGCGTATCAATGCTGCTCGTTGCTTCGTCGAGAATTAGCATAGGCGGATCAACCAACATAACCCGAGCGATCGTCAATAGCTGTTTCTGTCCCTGGGATAGGCTGTCACCGGAGCCATTGATTATTGTATTATAGCCCTGCGGCAGCCGCTTGATGAAGCTGTGGGCGTTAGCTGCCTTAGCGGCAGCAATAACCTCCTCCTGGCTAGCATTCGGTTTCCCGTAGGCGATATTGTCATGAATTGTCCCGCCAAACAGCCAAGTATCCTGTAGCACCATCCCAAAGGTATGGCGTAAGCTGTCACGGTCCATATCGTTAATGTTAATACCATCTATCGCAATCTCGCCGGCATTAACATCATAGAATCGCATTAACAGATTCACTAACGTTGTCTTGCCAGCACCCGTCTGTCCCACGATTGCGACACGTGTTCCTGGTTCGACAACTAGGTTCAAATCGGTAATAAGGGGGCGGTCAGGCTGGTAAGCGAACTTCACATGATGGAATGTAATCGTCCCCTGCTTAGCTGGGATATGAACTGCATCTTCAACGTCCGGTGACTCCGCCGATTTATCAAGTACCTGGAAGATACGTTGTGCCGAGGCCGTAGCTGATTGCAACTGTGTAATTATTCCGGTAATCTCGTTGAACGGTTTAGCGAACAGATTGGCATAAATCAGGAAGCTCGATAGTCCCCCGACCGATATTCTAGACATAATGACCATAATACTCCCAATTAAGGCGATGATTGAGAAGGTAACATTGTTCACAAAACGGGTGGATGGATTTGACAGAGAGCTGACGAATTGTGATTTTACCCCGGTGTGATACAATTCATCATTTCGCGCTGTAAACTCCGCAAAAGAGTGGTCTTCATAACGGAAGGCCTGAACAACCTTCTGCCCGCCGATCATCTCCTCGACATAGCCATTCAGCCCACCCAATATACGGGCCTGATCACGAAATAACTGCTGAGAGCGCATCGTGATGAACCGCGCTACGAAGAAGCAGATAACAGCACGACGATGGTCATGAGCGGATTCGTATACAACATGAACGCGATCGCCCCGATGATTGTAACAACACCGGTTAATAATGTGGAGAATCCCTGCAGCAACCCGTCCGATATGGCATCCATATCGTTTACGAATCGGCTGATGCTGTCCCCTTGCGGATGATTATCATGATATTTCAGTGGCAGTACATTCAGCCTGTCGAACATTTCGCTGCGCAAATCATTTACTGTTTGATTAGCAAGTCGATTCGTAAGATATGTCAACAGCCAACCGAACAAGCCTCCGATGAGATACACCAGACTAAGCTGTATAAGCAGTCTGAATATGTCCGCGAACTCAACAGCACCCTTGCCGACCATATGGTCGATCGTAATCCCAATCATAAATGGACCGATCAAGCTGGAAGCTACGCTAATAATCGCACTAATGAAGGCCCAGATTGTATACCTTTTATATTTTCCTGTATAAATTAGTAGTCTTCCCCATGTTTGCTTCATGTTCATTGTTGTCCTACCTCCTCATTAGCGAACTGTGAGCGGCAAATATCTTGATAGACACTACAATCTCGCTTGAGTTCAGCATTGGTGCCGATGCCAGCAATCCGTCCGTCTTCGATGACGATGATTTTATCCGCCTGCTGCACGGTGCTAACCCGCTGCGAGACGATGAATACCGTAATTCCCTGGCTGTTTTCCCGGATCGACCTTCTTAACGCCACATCTGTGGAAAAATCAAGTGCACTCGAAGAATCATCAAGGATGAGAATATCGGGACTGGCGACAATTGCCCTGGCGATTGTTAAGCGCTGCTTCTGCCCACCCGACAAATTAAGTCCGCCCCTTGACACCAGAGTGTTATAGCCTTCTGGCATTTTCGTTATGAATTCATCAGCCTGGGCAATGATAGCTGCCCGTTTGACCTCTTGATCCGAAGCTAATTCGTTGCCCCAGCGGATATTATCGGCAATCGTCCCTGTGAAGAGCAGTGCCTTCTGCGGAACGATCCCGATCTCGCCGCGTAGCTCATGTAGACTATAATCCCTTACATCAATTCCGTTGACGAGTATTTGTCCGGAGGTAGCGTCATAAAATCTCGGAATCAAGTTCACAAATGTAGATTTGCCTGAACCAGTACCACCGATAATTCCCACAGTCTCGCCACGTTTTATCTCCACCGATATATCTGTCAGTGCCGGTTCACTCGTTGTACTATATCCGAAGGAAACATGATTAAATGTAACAGCAGGACCATCCTTCTTGTCTTCTATTTTCGCTGCAGACTGTTTTTGCTCCTCAGGCACAAGGTCAGCGATGGAAGGAACGGTTTCGAACACCTCATTGATCCGTGATGCTGAGGACGCTGCCTTGGTAAAAATAATAATCAGATTCGACACGACAATCAAAGCGAGTAAAATTTGCGTTACGTAGTTAATAAAGGCGATAACCTCGCCAGAAGATAATGTCCCCGCATTAATATGGAAACCACCAATCCATAGAATAGCGATAATTACTCCGTTGACAACAACCGTCGTTGCCGGATTAAGCAGCGCAGACACCCGCCCTACTCGGATTGCAGTGGCCGTAATGTCGTCGGAAGCCTCGCTAAATCTCACCTTCTCTGCCTGTCTCTTGGCGAACGCACGGATGACGCGAACTCCCGTCAAATTTTCGCTCAATACTAGTGCGATTCTGTCCAACTTTTTCTGGTATAACCGATACATAGGTGCTGTTTTGGTAATTATTAAATATAGAATAATAGCAAACACTGGTGTCGCCGCAATCAGAACAAGCGATAGTCTAAAATCAAGCAGCATCGACATAATGATTGCACCAATGCAAATGAACGGGGCACGAATCACAAGCCGAATCAGCATCGCTACTGCAATCTGGAGCTGATTGACATCATTTGTGATACGGTTGATCAATGATGGTGTCCCAAAGCGGTCAATCTCAGTATAAGACAGCGTCGAGATATGCCGGAACAGCGTATTACGCAGTGTTGTACCGAACCCCTGTGATGCCCGGGCTGCATAATATTGACAAATCAGCGAGCTACCGAACCCCATTATCGACATGACGACCATTAAACCACCCATCTTCCATACATAAGCGATATCATGCCTGCCAATTCCATGGTTGACAATCAGGGCCACAATCGTCGGCAGAAGAAGCTCGAAAATTGCTTCCACCAGCTTAAAGAAAGGGCCAAGAATACTTTCAAATGTTGTGAGTCTAAACAAAGTATCATCCCCATCATAATTGTCATAAGGTCGCTTTTGATTATGAAGTGATTTCGATATCGAATCTTGAATTCACCTGGGCATTCCTGCGCTCACGTACAAACTATGTACGCTCCGCTCCTCATGGCCTAGCTTCATCCAAATTTCTCAGTACTAAAAAGCGGCCATTCTGAAATTGGACTAAAATATTTAATTTAATGCAATTCAAAAGGTTTGACGAATTTTATTTACCGGATATGATTAAAAAATAACATAACATCTTCCATATTAATAATATTTGATTAGTATCTAATCTATATGAAATTAATATGGCAATTCAAAAGGAGAACCTTATGGACATTAGGCAATTGAAATACTTCCTGATGATTGCGGAAGAAGGCCAGATTACCTCGGCCGCCAAAAAACTGCAAATGGCTCAACCCCCGCTCAGCCAGCAGCTTAAGCTGTTGGAGGAGGAGCTTGGCGTAAAGCTGGTAGAGCGCGGTGCACGCAGTATCCGACTCACGGACGCCGGGGAGATGCTGCGCCGCAGAGCGCAGCAAATTGTAGATTTAACAGATTCGACGTCAAGAGAGGTCAGTGACTTTGCCAAAGGATTGAAGGGAACATTGGCAATTGGAACGGTTTCCTCCTCTGGAGCAACGTTATTAAAGGATAGATTATCCGAATTTCACAAAGCTTACACCGGGATCAAATTTGAAATCCATGAGGGAAACACGTTCAGGGTCATTGAATTGCTACAGAGTGGGGTCATCGAACTGGGAATCGTCAGAACTCCCTTTCATAATGCGGGGATGGGATACAAATGTGCGGAAAACGAGCCGATGATCGCCGTGATGACCCCGGAGCTGGATTGGAGCAGCGGGCAGGATGCAATCCGAATCGAAGAGCTGCACGAGCGCCCTCTGGTCATTTACCGCCGATTCGAACAGCTGATTCGCGAGACTTGTCAGAAAGCCGGCTTCGAGCCAAACCTATTCTGTAAAAATGATGATGCACGTACCACCCTACTATGGGCCAATGCCGGCCTCGGAATCGGAATTATCCCGAAATCCGCGTTTGAGCTGGCGAACCACAGTAGTCTGATCTATAGGGAAATCGACAGTCCTTCCCTCCAGACCAGGATCGCGGCAATCTGGATTAAGGACCGTTACATGTCCTCATTGGCCAGAAAGTTCTTGGAAAATTTCAGTAAGGAATAATAAAAGAAAGGAGTGAACAGTCGGTTCACTCCTTCTCTCTCCAAATCTTTGAGGGCTTTTTTGATCTTTTCATGAGGAAAGATCAGGCGCCTCTGATTATTTATTTATAACTATTTTTTAATTAAAAAGGCAGTAGCTGCAAACTGGGCGTATGATTTGATATTGCAAAGCTCTCTGGCATCAATTTTCTCATCATCTACCATTTTAAAAACAACAACAAATCACTTTACTTTATCAATAGCCAACTTCTAAACTTTCAATACTTGTAGTAAATTCCCCGCCAAACAGCTTTTCTAAAAATAAATGACAGCTACCGAAAGTGAGTCACAGATTGAATTACAAAAAAGAACCAGCTCTTATAGCTGGTTTAATTGTGCCAATCATGAATATGAAATAAGGATTTCTAAGTCTTAAAGATAATTTGAATCTGCCAACGAATGGAATAAAAATCATGTATTTGTACCATTTTTAATAATTTATAAATTCGTTGAAATGTTCGCATCAAATTCATCTGATTTTTTAGTATCTATTTTTTCCCCATCTATTGTCACTCTTATTTCTTGTTTTTGGTTTGCTGTTACCATCCAAGCATTCGGTAAATAACGATCTTCATGGGATAATGTAGAAGGTGAATTTATAACCTTTCCTCCTAAATATAGCGTAGCAGAAGAACCTCCATCCATAGCCATTGCATTTATTGCTCCTTTTTCATATAGAATATCTTGACACTCTTTTAACGTAGCTCCTATGCTATGTGTCTGCCTACCGTCAATCACTAGAAACATTATTGTGCCATCTTCTTTTTGTGCCATAATACTTCGCGGAGCAGAGCCCCAACCACCGTCTCCTTCTGTAATCATTTTTTCTCCATTAACAATTAACTGTGGCATAAATCCTGCTGCTGAAACGACTTGTTTATCCAAAAGTTGTTGGGTAGAATAATTCCCTGTTATCATTTGTCCAAACTTTGTTAAGCCCGTAATAATTGTAGGGGTATTTTTATCTATATTTGTATCAATTTCTTTCCCATTTTCTATTACTATTCCAGTTGCAATATTTCCTCCACCCCTTCCTGTTTCATCAGCAAATCCACTTGCATTCACTGCAACAAGTGCATGATTACGTTTTGCCATTACACTAATTTTTTCTCCCCTGTTAGCTCCTTGTGTTCCTTGATGGCTAACAAGTTTAACATTGAAGGGATTGCTAATGGTAATTAACTTCCCTTCGAAAAGAAAACGACTATCTTTATTACTTTTAATTGTTTCTACATCAATTTCTAATGGCTGATTTTTTAATTCTTCTAATCTTTTTCCTGCTATTTTTTTATAAATGGCCTCATCACTATTTGACCATTTTGGATGATTAATTCTATCTTGCAGTTTATCTAGTTCCTTTTGGGATAGGAATGTATATTTCGCATATTGTGGATGCTGAGAAGTTAGTATACTTCCAGCAATTGTTACACGAAGATCTCGGCCATAGTTAGTACCAAATAATATTCCTATGCCAATAAGTATGAAAATAGAAAAAAGAAGCAAAATTCGTTTGAAGATTTTTCTTAGATGTTTCATAGGTTTCTCCTCCGGCATTAATTACATTCAATGAATCCTTTAAGATATTATTTGCCTAAAGACAAAAGTGGTTATTTCCCTCATTCCCGAGTTCCCCATTATGTCTTGGCAAGCAAAGCAAAATATTTATTCTACATTTCGTATTTATTTCAGTGTATATTTACAAATTTAATAACGTTTTTGCAACCATGAAATAAATTACTAATCCTGTTCCGTCAACAAATGTTGTAATAAATGGACCAGAAACGACTGCAGGATCTAATTTTAATTTTCTCAGAATCAAAGGTAAAACAGCTGCAACAAGAGAGGCCCAAATAACAATAAATAATAAAGTGATTGCTACAACTTGTGCAACTTCTGTTCCAACTCCTAACATATAAGCACGAGTGAGCCCAGCTAACCCAAGTGCAAGTCCGAGAAGCATGCCAATTGCAAATTCCTTTTTCATTACACGGAAAATGTCTTTAAATTTCACCTCTCCAATACCGATTGCACGAGTAATTGTTGCTACAACCTGTGTTCCTGTATTTCCTCCAGTACCTACTAATAACGGTACAAAGAAAGCTAGGGCAACTACTGTTTCAATTTCGTCTTCAAAATACTTTAGTACTGTACCTGTATATGCTTCAGCAACAAAAAGAAGCAATAACCATGGTAGACGTTTGAAGAAAATGCTCCAAATACTAGATTCAAAGTAAGATTGATTTAACGGTTCACTTCCGCCTAACTTTTGGATATCTTCTGTAGCTTCTGCTTCCATAACATTCATTACATCATCAAATGTTATAATACCAATCATTTCATTATTTGCTGTTGTTACGGGTAATGCTGCTAAATTATAATTCAGTAGCTTTTTTACAACTTCTTGCTGATCAACTTCAGCGTGTACTGAAATTACCTCTTGAATCATGATAGTAGATAATATCTCCTCATCTGCTGCTAGTAATAGCCCATGTATGGAAACGATTCCCTTAAGATAACCATGACTATCAAAAACATAGATATAAGATATTGATTCTACATTTTCAGAATGCTCCCTAATGTACTTCAATGTCATTTTTACTGACCAATTCCCTCTAACTGCAACAAAATCACTTGTGACAAGACTTCCTGCCGTTTCAGGTTTGAAAGCCATTAATTTTTTTACATTATGTTTTGTAATTTTATTTAAATACGCCATTAATTTAGCTTGTTTTTCCGGATGAACCGCTAGAAGTAGATCTACTGTTTCATCAATCGGTTGTAAATCTAGTAACTTTTTAGCTTTGTTTTCAGATAAGTGAATTAAGATATTATATTTTTCTTCTGTACTCAAATGTTGAAGAATTTTTGAGCTTTTTAATACAGGAATCTTATCTAGTAATATGACTTGATCTTCAATTGAAAACCGTTTTACTTCTTGCGCAACATCATACGACGGATGACGTAAAACTTTCTCTGCATCCAAATTATTTTGGGTTACAAGTAATTCATTTAATAATTTCTTCATGTTAACTCCTCCTTATATTGCTAAGGGAGACTCTAGAGTTTCATGAGTGGTTTTGAGTTATTTTATCTGTCTAAAATTTTTATTAGAGCATTAATAGTTACATTGCAATCAATTTATTATTTAGAACTACCTCCTTTTTGAATATAGACAAGATAAAAATAAATAACATTAAACAAAAAAACCTTTACTCAAAAAGGAGTAAAGGTTTTTTACAATACAAATAAATGATTATTAAGACAGCTCTGCAAAAATCCCAGAGGTGCCTTTCTATCAAATCGTATACCACTCCCTCGTTGAGTTTTAGCACTGTATAGCATAGGTTTTTATAACCAGCTACATTAAAAAGGGCCTTAATCCGACCGTTCCTGTTGACCCATTGGCGTCTCTCGACATTTTTGGGCAGCAGCGTTTCTCTATACAGGAGCCTCACCTAACAAAGATTATTGAATTACTTCAAAATTTAAACCAGAATTTAATATTTGTCAACTAACTTTCGATTCGATTCATAATACATTCTTTTTTAGAGAAATGTAATTCGACTCTATTGTAAATTTGAAATTCAACTTAAAAGATATACAATTAGTTCGAAGAAACGTTATAAAATATATGAAATTTCGTATAGAAAACTTATTGTTTATGATTTATTTGTAACTTTATAGCAGAAGTTGAATTATTAGTCATACCGTACTTCAAAAGAACATTCTTCAAAAATCTTATTTTATGATTAAAATCTTCTTTACCGTTTATCAAATTTATATGGTTAAACCACTTAATCAAATTATCCACTACAGGCCGAAAATAAGTATCTATACGAGATGATTAAATACATTTCCTTGCATTATTTCTCAAAATTCATAAAACAATAAAGAATATAAAATTAGCAATATGCTTACTTGACAAGCAAAAAAAAAATATTTATGCTGGCTACACGAAATAAATACATAAAACTTATATTGCTAAACCTGTTAGGTGAGGCTCCTATACAAACACAGGCTATTGCCCAAAAATGTCGAAAGACGCCAATGGGTAGAACAGGAATTGTCGGATTAAGGCTCTTCTTAAGATAGCTAAGTAATCAATTTCCATTACTTTACGTTGTATAGTGCCAAAGCTCTACTAGGGGGAGGAAAGCTTTATTTAGTCATGCCAATTTAAATCCCCCCTAGTATGTAACTAGGGGGGATTTTTGCGTAAGAAAACAGGGTGTAAGCTATAGAATCTTTCAAAACAAGAATACTATTTAGTAGTTGATGAGAACAAGATTCTACTCATTAGCAAATGTAATATTAAGTGTTAATGTAATCAGGAGGATATTAAAATGAAAAAAATATTAAAACTCGATTATCTATTGCTCCTCCCTCTATTCATAACATGTACTTTAGGTATTATCATGATGTATAGCGCGAGCTCCATTGTTGCTGTTCAACATTACGGTTATAACAGTAGGCATTTTGTTGATTCTCAATTAACAAAGCTATTTTTAGGAACAATAGGGTTAATAGTTTGTGCTATTCTCCCATATGAAATATGGAAAAAACGAATAGTCTCTATCTGTATTATGGTTGGGGGAATTTTTTTATTAATTATGGTTTTGTGGAAAGGAAAAGTGGTAAATAATGCTCAATCATGGATCTTTGGAATACAGCCAGCTGAATTTCTTAAATTAGGAACAATACTTGTAACAGCCCGTTTTTTTGCATTACGACAAGAACAAGCTAAAAATATTTGGAGTGGTAGCGGAAAACTTTTATTTTTTTTAGCTGCAATTTTTTTCCTAATCTATAAACAGCCAAACTTAGGATCTGCACTTTTAATATTAGGTATAGGTTTTAGCATATTTCTTTGCTCTGGAATAAATGTAAATCTATTAATTAAAAGAATTATAATCGGTTCTATTTTTTGGTTACCTTTTTTATACTTTTCACTTCAATTTAGCTTGTCAGAAGTTCAAAAGACACGTATTACTACAATTCTCAATCCCTTTGTTGATGCGCAAGGAAAAGGATATCAGCTTGTAAATTCTTTTATTGCCATTGGCTCTGGAGGAATTACTGGACGTGGATTCGGAAATAGCATTCAAAAAACCGGTTATCTTCCAGAACCACATACTGATTTTATAATGGCAATAGTTTCTGAAGAACTAGGGTTTATTGGTGTATTTATTATATTGGCAGGGGTTTTGACTATCGTTCTTCGTTCCTTAAAAATTGCACAACTATGTGTAGATCCATTCGGAAGTTTTATAGCAATTGGTATAGGATGTATGATTGGTATGCAATCCATTGTAAATTTAGGTGGTATTACGGGACTATTTCCTCTTACTGGTACCCCATTTCCATTTGTTAGTTTTGGTGGGAGTTCTTTAATGGTCAATTTAATAGCAATAGGAATATTGCTTAATATATCAATTTTCAATAAAAATAAGTGTAATAATTATAATATATAATTATTACATAAAAAGAGATTTCATAAGTTTTGGAGTCTCTATCCAAATTACTTGCCAATTTGTAAACATGTGTACGTATATCATATTAGTATTATATCCCCCTTCTATCTGTTCGTTAAATGATAATTTAACGAACAGATAAAGATTGTAAGCTAATCTTTTCCCCTACTTGTACAATGTACAAAGACATGAAACTATGAACTATTTAGACAAGAAAGTCTAAACCTAAATTTTATAGATTTACAGAACTAACCCCATTTAATCTTGTGTAAGATGCTGTTTTATACGACTTAAATCCCAACATAGAACGCACACGTTTCTTGATAAAACGATAATCTTGTTCCACTATATTATTGAGATATCTAACTTGCCTTAGTTGTTTTCCTTTAGGCATATGTTTCTCTTCTTTCAACTCTTGCATCGCTACAGGATAGGCAGGGTTCTTATCTACTTTTATTAAAAATATCGCATGTTTTAAATACAATATAATACAAAGGAGATCATTTTGTACAAACACTAGCAGATGATAGAGTCCATGTAACCTTTGATAATAAAAAAATAATTGATCGCTGGTATGATTCCGCTGGAAAAATTGACAGAGCATTACTTACAAAAGTAACTAAAGGACAAAATTCTATTCAGACGGATTTTTAGGAAAATACGGGAAATGCAGTCATTTTTTCTGACATTGTTCCGTTTGATTACTGGTTAGCTTATTATTATCCAAACAAAAATTTAGAATGGACTCTTGCTGATGCAAAGGTAATTACGCCAAACGGAACTCTGTTTGAAGATAGTGGAATGGGATCTCCCACTTCAAAAGTACCAAATGATAATTTTCCAACTCGATATAATAAAAATAAAAAACAGCTCAATGTTTTAAATTTGAGCTGTTTTTATGTTTTTCTTGAACTTTAATAGTTTTAAATTGTGTTGTTTCTGGGGTTTTAAAATTCACATTGTCTATTGTACTGCATATTTTTAAAGATCTCGGTAGTTGTTGGGTTGACTTGCTGCAGATGAAGAAATTGGTGCAGTTGATAATAATATGACTTTATAAGTCAATAAACTCAAATTTAAATTCAGAAAATTAAATTATTAATTAGTATATATATGCTTAAAGCAAGACCTAGTATCAACTCAATGCTAGCCAATACCCAGGATTTATTTAACTTAAAGTCCCTTATACCTCTAAATATAAACATAGTCCCTAATAATAAATAGGTTATGTACAAATATTGGCTAATTCTAAAAGTTATAAGAGCGGATAATACAATTAAAACAGTAAATATAATATCTGGCACCTGGAACTTTATGAATTTCTCCTCACTATTTTTTAACATTTTATACCTCCTTAATATAAAAATGATTTAGTTTTACATATTTATTACATAATTGTGGCACCGTTTTTAATACCTAATATTGATAGATATTTAATATGAAAATTTACTATAAAAACAGATATCGCAGACTATATTCTAACATATATAGAAATATTTTTAAATTAATATTTGATAATTTTAAATATACAGCACATTAAAAATATCGCTTGATTTAAACGTGATATAACACAAAAGGGATAAAGATGAATAATTGTAATTTTATGTATTATTTAACTTCATAAATACATAGACCTTTTGAATCATATATGAATTGTTAGGAAAAAGTTTTTCTTCAAGATAATGTAATTCCCGTAATCAATTCTAATCAATATATTTATATGAACGAATTATCAAGAATGATGTTATAAGTCATTAGGTAATAATGGGAGCAACTTCTATATTAAGTGGTGTGGAAGCCATACACATAATAAAAAAGGGACAAATTGATTTACAGAATCAATTTGTCCTAAATTAGAAAGAGTGTGCATCCATCGAGTGTTTGGACTTATAGCATAAATTACAATTCCGTTAGGAATCTACTATCATCCATCTACTTCATATTTGCACCAGAACCATATTTTTTATAATTGCCATTTTTTAATTCTAGGTTAATCTTTTGACAAATAATCTCTACAACAATCATAATTAATGTTCTTAAAAATATTAATTATTAAGATCCTACATTAATATTATAGTTTAAACTCCACTTATGATGTCCATTTGCATTACTTAAATCAATAGTTGCACTCGGCCCGAATTTAAATGAATAATTAGGTTGCCCCCAACCATGTACGAAACCAGAGCTGATATTAATTTTTGAATCTTTATATTGGATAGGTATGGAAATTTTTTGAGAAGTGTAAACACCTCTGGCAGTAGAATTATTTATTTCTGGTATTTTCCATTGGGTTCCATATATACTTGAACGATCCGCTTTTAAAGTTTGCTCAAATTCATCACCAGCAAACCAAGATTGACGAGCTGAATCCGTATTATCTAAAGCTTTGGCTTTATCTCCCCACGCAATTCCAAGTGTATCATTCCCTCGAATACGGGGCATTTCGTTCCAAAATTGACTTGAAAATACCTGATAAACGTAATTAGAACCTTGTTCCCCCTGATATATGGCCATTAAATTAAAAGTTTGGCCTTGGTCCGTCACCATTGAAGGTGGATCCATATATTGGATAGCATTACTCTTTTTAAAATTTCTATTTAAAATTTCATTTATATCTTCTGTCTCTATGTTTTTTATTGATTCTTTATTATGATCACCAATAATATATTTATTTCCTTTTAAATTTGTATATTCATGCTCTTTTTTTAAAAATTCTAAAGAGGCCTTCTTCCCTCCCGCTTTTGCTATGTCCTTTTTTAACTGGCCGTTCATTTTTGAAATCTCATCTTGTGAGAATCCCATCTCATTTAAAATATGCTCAATTTGCTCAACTTTCAAATTTTCTAAAGATTCTACCCCTTTAATTCTACCATCGTGAGTTTTTACAATTTCGAATTTCTCATTTGAATTAGGTAAATTAACTTCTGCAGATGCAGGATTGGTGAAAACTAAACCTATCCCTATTCCCATTACCATCATAGAACTTAATGTTTTTTTCATAAGTTTCCCTCCTGATATATAGCCTCAAAATTATTATAAAGAAATAGACATCATCTTAAGTGTTTTAAATTAACTTTAAGATATTTGGATAAAGACTCTTAAATCATCGCAAACTATTTAGGCGTGAAAATCATTAATTAATTTTAGACGGTAATAAACACAGCCTCCATAATTAAAGATGAAAGCCGTGTTTATACTAGTAAAAAAAGAAACTTGGATTATATTAACTATTTGGTAAAGCGATTTTATAAACAGAACCTGTCATTTCTCCTCCAAGCTGTTGGCTTCTTGCTTCATCTTTATATAAACGTGTAATAGTAAATTGTAACCAATTTGTAGTTAAAGGATTTGCTTCATATAATTCATATTCATAGTAATAAATATCAAGTAAACCTGCCTTTGTGCCTCCCATAGCAAGTATTATGGCTGCAACTGGACATTTGGTTACTGCAGAAATACCCGCAGCTGTTACTGCTACAGAGTCTCTTAATGGTCTTGTACTGCCATACAATTTACCCATATATGTAAACTCCTGCCCTCCTCGATTATACTGAGGACCCTTGTCCAATCCATTAAGTGTACGGGGTTGTCCTTGTAACATACTATTCATATTCAAGTCTTCGATTAATTCACCATCGATAGTTAATTTGTTAGTTATTTTATTAAACTTAACAATACTATCCTTTCCGTTTTCCTGAACTTTAATAGTTCTAAATTCTGTTGTTTCTAACACATTAAAATTCACATTTCCTAATGTACTTTCTTGGATTATGTTTTCTTGAATATCTTGGTAGTTGGTAGATTGAATTGCTGCCGAAGAAGAAATAGGTGCAGCCGATAATAACATGATAGCCGCTAACGAACTAGTTACAATTTTTTTATTCATAATACCCTCCGATTATTCTGTATTTTTACACTAAACATATTATTCAGTGTATTCGATGTAAATTATATACACGTGAACTAAAAATTGTAAATATATTTTTGAAAATTAAATCATTTACGACTACATATACACTCAAAACAAAACCAAATAATAATTAACTAGTAATTACTAGAAAAGGCTTCTTTAACTTCAAGTCTCTTATTCCTCTATACCCAAACATGATGTCTAGTAAAAAATAAGTTATATGCAAATATTCACTAAATCAACAAGTTAACAAGAGCTGATAATAAAATAAGAACCACAAATATAATGTCTTAAATTTTGTATACATCAATTTTTTCATCTCTAGTTTTAAACATACGTATAACTTCTAGAATAAAAAAATTAATTAATTTAGATTTAATTATTACATAGCAATATCAAGACGATTAACTTCTAACTTTTTGATCATCTATTAAATTAGCAATATATGAAATCCCCTTTTAAAACCCTAAAACTTTCTAAAATTTTACAAAATTCGAAATAAAATATGTAAATATTTAGAAAAGTATGCTATGTTATAAACATTGTTGCTTTATGGAAAAAATACACAGGAGGAATTTGAATGAAAATAAAGTACTTATTATCATCTGTGGCTGCAATTTTTATAAGTTTATCTCTAAACCAACCTAGCAATACGTACGCTGCAGAAACAGATACCCACACCATTTCGAAACAAGAAGCACAAAGTAAAGCTGAAAAATATCTTAAAGGAGTGAGTAAACAACCCAACTCAAAGTGGCAAGATACTCATTTTAGTGAAAGTAAAACACTGTACGATCTAGAAGGACATGTTACTGGATACTTATTTCAAGTACAAAAAAATAATGAAGATCTCGGTTACATCATTACGGATAGTAAGAACGATAGTTCTTCTATCTTAGAATCTACTAGAGAAGGTTCTAATCCTTACAAAAATATTGAAGAAGGAAAAGCTATATATACTGGACCACTTTATCATCTAAAAAAAGAAAAAGACAAGGTACTCAATATCCATACTGATCAAGCCATAGATATAGATCAGGCGAAAAGTATGCAAATAGATAAAGAAAAACAACATCAACTTCAACCTCACACATACAATGCACCCCAGATGAAATTAAACTCACAAGAACCGGATTATAAAGAACACAATATTAGTAATGTGCCTGATTACACCTGGTATCATGGCTGTTCTCCAACAGCAATTGCAAACCTAGTGGCTTATTGGGGACAAAATGGATACAATAATTTATTTCGAAGTAATGAAAATTCTAATCAATTAATTGATAATTTAGGAGCCGCAATGGGTACAGATTCAGCTGGTGGCACTTTTGAATCTAGAATGAAGCCAGGGCTTGAACAGTATTTTCAGAGTCGCGGGTATAATCCTGTAATTGTGTATGATGAGAAACCTACTTATGAAAAATACATAAAAGAAATTGATTCGGATAGACCGATAATAATAAACACCCTTGCGGAACCTTATTATGGGAATCATACAATGACTGGAATCGGTTATATGCAACTATATCTTCCTGAATCAAATGAAAACTTTCGTGACATAGTAGTGCACGATACATGGAGTGATTCACCAACAGATGCATATGTAAATTATGATAAATCTGCAAAATATTTTACTAGTTATATTACTGTTACACCATTTTCTTTACTTGATGTTCCTAAAAATCATTGGGCTTATAACGAAATTACTTATATGATTCAGAAGAAATTTATGAGTGGGTATGGAAATGGTTATTTTGGTCCAACTGATAATATTACGAGAGAACAATTAGCAGCTGTTCTGTATAGATATCTAAAACCACAAGATACAACTAATAATCCGTTTACTGACATAAATGATACTCCTTTTAAAAAGGAGATTTTAGCATTAACAAAGATGGGGATATTTAGTGTAAATCCAGAAAAAAAATTCAACCCCAAAAATACAACAACAAGAGCTGAAATAGCATCTGTATTAACAAAATCATTTGATTTGGAAGTAAAGGCTCCCTACGAATTTGATGATATGAAAGGGCATTGGGCAAATGAATATGTAAAGGCTCTTTATAGTAACGGGATAGCTAGTGGTACAGGTGGTAAAAATTTCAGTCCTTACGCTTCTGTCACAAGAGAACAAATGGCTATGTTTTTATATAGAGCAATCAACCTAAATCCTAATTTTATGCCAAATCCTATTTAAGCTCAAATAGAAGAAATTCAGTATTTGCAATGAAATGAAAGTAAACTAATAGCCAAAAGTTTACTTTCATCTTTTTTATTATTACTGGCTAAGTAGTTTAGAGTTTCTTGTCCTATGTTCAAAAGGTTCAGACTTTCATGTCCCGTTATTGAGACATGAAAGTCCCTACAAAATTTATGATAATGACTATTTATCAACGATTGTTCATGAGATTTTAGTTTAGACTTTTATGTCGTTGTACAACAAGGACATGAAAATGGATACTTTTTAGACATGAAAGTAGATACTTCATGAATGTCTTTTGTTACTTATGTAGAATAAAAATTTAGTTGAACTTCACATTTAATTAGGTTTTACTGAGAACTAAACAAGAGAGTATGGCTCTCTTGTTATACTATTTACTATTTAGTTTTGTTTCAAATTCAGTTAAATGAGTTGAAGCGTTATTAAACTTTTGTTCAGAAATTTCAATGGATTTTCGTGCTTCTTTCATTCTGTCTTCCATTGGAGCTACACCTCGTATTCCTTGCAATATAGCATTTGCTGCATTTTCTCTATAATTTGCCGCAGCACCAAACTCTTCTCTAAATTTATTTATTTTCTCTTTTAAAGTTGGGTCATTTATTTTATCAGAGGCATTAAAGTTAATATTCTCTTTTGATAATTCCCTGTATTTGGTAGATACAAGCTCCATCTGTTCTTGTAAAGTATTTTGGTTTACAGTTGCTGGAGTTTCCCCCTCTTTGTTGAAAACTGATTTTACTTCTTGATTCCATATATCATTAAACTCTTTTATCATGGAATCAATTTTAGGTTTAATTTCATTTTTGTATGTAACAGCATCCGTATTTGAAGAAGATTGAGGCTGTTCTTGTTTAGTTGTAGTCCCTGTATAATGCTGATCTATATTAAATCTAATTTTATATTTTCGAGTTTTTGCAATTGTCATTTCTGGGCTTTGTCTATGGATTTCAAAAGTAAAATCAACCCAGTTTATAGCTTCAAAATTTGAGTCGTTAGCCTCATAAATAACCCTATTCTCCTGTGCAAGTTCGGGTGTACCCTCTTGTGGACTCTCTATTTTCATAGTTGGATTTAACAAAACACTTTTCATAGGTTTATCTGGTGTTATTTGATGCCCTTGATCAGTTGTGGCCTGCATCTTATTAGTCTTAAGAATAAAAGTGGAATTTGATGTGTTCTCAATTGTAAAGGCTATACTAATAGAGCCAACATCCTTCTCATTATAAACGCCTTTCTTATTACTTAAAAATAGTTGGTTCATTGATACTTTAAGTCCGTCAAAGTTATCTTCGAATTTTGCATTATCATAAATTATGAAATGCTCATTATTTGTGGCATTATGACCATTAGGACTATATCTATAGGAACCCGCATTAATAGTTGTATTTATTTCTTTTACCGGTACATCTCCTTTTGTATCTTTTTTCTGTTTGTCGTTTGTTTTTTTTGTGCTCTCTTGCTTTGATTTTTCCGCTGTGCTAGCAGTATCATTAGATTCACACGCTGTCATCCCCATAAATAAAGTACTACATGTTAGAGCTACTAATAATTTCTTATTCAAAATTCAATTCCTCCAAATATTCAAATGTAATATTTATCAATTATAACAAATTTAGTTGCCTGTTTTGCTATTTTTAAAAAGTACCCACTTTGGTGTCTTAGTTTAAAAAAGTACCCATTTTCTTGTCTTGATATGTGGACAAGAAAATGGGTACTAAATGAACTGTATCCGTTAATAGTTAAGCATTTTACACTATACAATTAGTTCCTACTTTCATGTCTTTTTACATGTACAAAGACATGAAAGTCTAAACCTTCATTTTTAGGACTTGCTTGGGCCAAGAAAATCCAAATTAAAATTTTATAGATTTACAGAACTAAATACATGTAATCTTGCGTGAACGTATAGGTTTAAATACTACGTTACTTTTATTTGTAAAAAAGGCATCCTAAGATGCCTATCTATTCGGTAACAAATTTAAATACATAGTACATAAAAAATAAACAAGATAGATAGGTTAGCCTGCCAGCAATTGATTCTCTCATAAATAGAACATAAAATAAAAGACCTTGCTACACAAAATAGCAAGGTCTAGATATAGTAAAATGAGCACCTTTGATATTTATAGGTACTTTTATTTAAATTCATTTCCACAAAATAACATGTAAAGAAACTAAAAAAGCAAAAAGGACACTTTTTTAGTTTTACTAGCTTCCAAGCACAAATTTGAAAAAAGATTTCAAGCTATCCTTCACTCTCTTTAAATTTTCCTCTTAAATTCTTCTCAAAGATAACCCTATTATCCTCCATTTTATTATAAGTTTGAAATAAAGCTTCTCTTTTCTTTTTTCTTACCCTTGGTTCTGGAGGGTAACATGACGGACATTTTGCAGCCCCTTCATGTCTATCTTTGACCATTGCTTTATATTCATGTCCACACTTACCACAAACCCACCATGCTCTTTCGTTACATCTGGTAGATGTCTCCTCAGGTGTTGTTACACCATATACTTCTTTATTCTTTGTAGGATGCCATTCTTTTGCTATTTCTGGGTTATGAAGAGCAATTGACTGTTGATACTTTTCACACCGGATGATGGTTGGAAAATTAGTAAATCATAAAAAAACGGTCTAGAATTCTAGGCCGCTTTTTAGTGCCCTCAATCTTCTTCTTCGAAATCACGTAGACTAGCAAGCAATTCTGTAAATGTTGAGCAAACAGGATATATCGCTTCCTCTATGTCTTCTTCCTCATGATCCCAGAATACGATTTTTGGTGAATCAGTGTTGTTTCGATAATCAAAGCATAGAAGATTGCCGGATGGATCTCTAGCAAAAGGATATATTTTGTCAGGTAATCTATCTTTCGTAGTATTATTTGTTTTTAGAATGGAATATTTTCTATCAGAATCTAAGGTTAATAGATTATTAAGTGAATTTTCATCTTGATCTGGAATATTAAATGTATCTGGCGTTGGATATCCACCATCATATTTTTGTACACACTCAATAAAATCATTAGGAAATTTAATATTAAAGTATTGTTCTAATTATTTTATTTGGCCATCTGTTACTCTTTTTTCACTTACATTAATCCATGTAATGTGATTCATGACCAAGTACCTCCCTATTTATCGTTATCTTTACCC
Source organism: Bacillus sp. FDAARGOS_1420 (assembly GCF_019344915.1). Lineage (NCBI taxonomy): Bacteria > Bacillati > Bacillota > Bacilli > Caryophanales > Bacillaceae > Bacillus > Bacillus sp. FDAARGOS_1420. Next base: position 385,661 of record NZ_JAHWJB010000003.1, read on the forward strand.
CAAATTTTATATCCACCTGTATGACCAGTATCATGATGAGTCTAATAATCTACAATTTGCATCCTTCCAGTGTCTTGATGATGATGCCATGTATAATGCTCTGGAATTTTTCTATTTTAAATAATTGAATTTCTTCATTCGTAAATTATAAAGCCAATTCAGTCTTTTCATAGTCTATTAGTTTAGAATTTTGAAAAGATTTTAGTTTACTATAATCTAAATATGTATACTATATTTCTTGTTTTGTCATAATTTATTATAGTTTGATATGCTGTTTTTTATTATGTAAATTTCAAATAAAGCTTGTATGCTTTTTGATGTATTCCGTGATATATGTCAGCCCGAACTCTCTAGCATTCTCATAGGCATACCAAATTCCAAATGAAGTCTTTGTATTTATAATACTGGGATCCTTACCTCTCATTTCTTTCTTTACACTTTTCTCAACTTAAATAAAACGCTCTTAAAATTACCTGTTATCTTTCCCTCTATTTTCTATATTATATATATAAACCCTTTTTTTGTAATTACAATGAATTTTTCCCGGAACGGACCCGAAAAAATGACCTCTCAAATCAGCCCGTAAACAACATTACTATCTAATGTAATGCATTTATACCTGATTGTTAAAAAGTCTCTTGGAAATAAAAATAGGCCCATTAGAACGTTTTTATATTTTTTAGGGGTCTATTCTCACTAGGATTTCTATTATTCTATGTCTTCTTTTACTTCTGCGGATAAAATTTCTTCAGCAAACTTCTTGTAGCCATTATATCCTTTCTTTGCAGCCTTTTTCTTTATTGCTTCTACTACCTTTTCATCAAGATATAGACTTAAATGTTGCTTTTTTTCTTTCGACTCCTCTTTTGATCTATTTTCAATTCTTTCTTTGAAAATTTCCAGATCGTTTTTTAAGTACAATCGTTCAGTAGATTTCCCTTTAGCAATCTCTTTAAAGGGTAATATCCCATCTTTAGCTGCATTATGAACGTAAGTCTTAGATTTATTTAGAAATTCAGCCGCTTCTTTTAATGTTAAAGAGTCTTTGTATAATTCCTCTAACCTTTTTACATCTTCTTGCTCAAAACGATATCCACCATCTGCTTTCCAGGTATCCAGATTGATAGGTTCGATGTGTGTATACTTAATTAAATAGCCTAATTGATTTTTTGTTAAACCTACCCTATCGCATACCTCTTCTAAAGATAAATAGTCCATTTCTCACCTCATCCGAAACTTTCATTCTAGCTGTTGTTTACATTTTCTTAGTTGATACTTTGTTAAACCTGTTTCTTTTACTACATCTGTGATTGAGTACTCCTTATACTGCAGATACTTAAATGGATTTTCCATATAACGTTCTCGTACCTTATTAAATGTACTCTTTTTCGATAAAGAATTCCATTTCTCTCCTTTCTCTCGGATTGAATCGAAAATGGGACAACCTTTGCATTGTTTGTAGTTTCTTTGTTTTGCCTGTTCTTGCTCATCTGTACAATTCACTGATAGGTTGTTCAGAGGGCAAATTGAACAATGGGTATCTTCTAAATTATAGATTTCATGTAAAATTTTCCGACGAAGATTAGTCAAAAAAATCTCCTCCTACCGCACTTGGATTGAAATGTACAAAAAAACAAATTAAACATTTCCATTATACATAATCTAAACAGAAACGTTAAATATTAAGGTAAATATATATATTTAAACATTTCATTTTATACCACAATAAATAACGCATTTATTGTGGTATAATTAGAATCATAAAAATTTATATAAAAAACATTTGATTAATATTTCATTCTACTAAAGGTTGTGTTTAAATTTGAATATTATAAATTACGAACATAGTAACCAACTTTTAAAATCAAAATCAGATTTTTTTGATAGCAGTCATTTTGAAAAAATTATGGGTATGGGCATCAGAAATATTGACTATTCTAAATTAAGTGAAGAATCATTGGTTTATTTATTTCTACACGATGAACCTTCTTTAACGAAAAAAAGAAGTGAACGAACAAAAAAGATTTATCTGCATGATCTGTCTCATTTTCTTCGCTACATAAAAGAAACAATCGGAACTATTCACGATTTATCGCATAATGAGATGGAAATCTACTTCTATCAACTAAGTAAGAAGTATGCTGCCACTACATTACGTCGAAAGAAAACGGTAGTCCAGCAGTTTCTAAAATACGTTTATGATAACAATGGTCTCTCAGATGACTATAGTAGTCGTCTCAAAAAAGTATCTGTAAAAAAAGAAGAGCTGGTCAATCGTGACCTCTTTCCTGAAGAAGTAAATGAAATACTAGATGCACTGAAGAAAACAAATTTCTTTATGTATACATTGTTTTTCCTTCTTACGACTACTGGACTCCGGATTGAGGAAGTTGCAAACGCAAAATGGGCAGATCTTGTATTCCATTCCTCATTAAATGCTTATCTCTTGCGTGTAGTTGGGAAAGGAAATAAAGCCAGGGAAGTTCGTATTTTTGAAGATGTACTCGACGATATCTGTCGCCTTCGTCAATTGCGGAAACAAACAAGTGAATTGGACGCCTCTAGTACATCGGCTTTTCTACCTAAAGCCGATGGCTCTTACTATAGGGCCGACTACTTATCAAAATATGTAGCAGAAAAGATTGAAGAAACAAACTTACCATTTTTACGTTACCGAAAGGATAGAATTACCCCCCATACCTGCAGACATTTCTTTGCGAATCATTTGATGGGAAAAGGTGTCGAACTTAAGAAAATACGTGACTATCTAGGACACGAATCTATTATGACGACGGAACGCTATTTAAGGGAACGTACAAGACGTCAAAACTTGGCCACAATAGATATAGGAAATTCATTGTTTTAGTAAACATATATAATAGGAAGATTCTCGATTTGATGTATCGATTTCTTCCTGTTTTTTCGCGTATAGAATTATTAATGGCTTTCTATTATCACAACATCAAGACTAACTATTACAAATAAAAATAATTTATGACTTATTATAAGTCATAAGGATGCAATTTAACTTTTCTGTTTTACACTGACGTTATAAATCAGAAAGGAAATGTGATGATATGTCTCAACTAAGTAAGCGACTTGCTGAGTTGAGAAAAAAACAGGGATATACTCAATTCGATGTAGCATATCGCCTGAATATCGCACGTACCACATATGCCAATTGGGAATATGGAAAAACTGACCCAGACGTAGATTCAATCATGAGTATTGCAGACTTATACAATGTATCCATTGATGAATTATTTGGACGAAACGCACCTCTAGAAAGTAAATTAGAATCAATTAAAGTAGCAGTGTCAGATCTATCCCCTTAAAAACAACAGGAAGTTTTTGATGTTCTTATTGATTATACTAATTTCATTAAAAAACATTTCACTAAATGAATTTAAGGTTTTCATATAGCACCTTTTATATGACTTGTGAACTTTTATTGCATTTGAATTTATATATAACGAAAGCATGATTTATAATGTTAGAATGATTGTGATATGAAAGATTGCTGATATATTTGTTATTGTGAAAGTAATGTTAGTAAAGTTATGGTGGTTCAAGTTGAAGAAAAAAGACATCTTATCGTTAAAGATGTCTTTTTTCTTTTTGTGGATGAATATATATAATTAGGTTAAATAAAATTTTTAATGTAATTAGCTATGTCACTAGAAAACAATGCCATAAATGTAACGATTATATACATAGGTAATAAAGATTTTGCTTTTTTTCTCTCATCTGCTTGTTTTTTATGAAGAGTGATATTGTAAAGAGATATAAATATAGTTCCGATAAAGACAAATACCAGAATTATTTTCTGAAGTAAGAAAGATTGTTCTTCAGCCATTTGTATGAGAGTTCTAACGTCAGCTTTTAATATTATGTTCAATACAACCATTAAATATAGAACTATTAATGTTAATTGAAGAAAATTTCTTTTTCGCATTTTCTTGTTTCGCTTCATAGTGTTCCCCTCTTTTAAATAAACCATATTAAATTGTGTCGTGAAACACTTTTAATATGGTTTATTTTGATAACATAGTTTAATAATGGTTTAATGCTAAGTAAAATGATCTTACTTCACTAAGTGTTGCTGAATCTCCTTAATTAAAAGTGCAGCCCCTTCAGGACTAAGAACAATTTGTCCATTACCTAATGAAATATTTTTTTCTGAAATATCACTAGTTATTGTACAAGCATCATATGACTTGTATTTTTGTAATATTATCATCTCACCGTCAACAAATATTTCTATAGGATCTTTTTCTGCAATTCCTAATGTTCTTCTTAACTCTTTGGGAAGAACAATACGTCCTAATCCATCTATTTTACGTGTCACACCTGTTGATTTCATATTATACCACCCTTTTATTTATTTTTTAAATGATCCAATTCTTTTAATAAATTTTCATGTTAGCTATAAATCATATATGAACAGATGGACTAAATGATGTATGCTTAGTATCATTTGCGTTTAATACTACAATTTTATCTACAAGATTAATAGCTTTATCCAACGAAATATTTTTTTCATAACATTTATAGCCTAGTTCCAAAGTTAAAACCGTAGCCTCACTTAACAGATATTGTTTTTGAATTTCATCAATTTCTTTCCCTGTTTTACGAAGATTTATATACGGTTCTATCGACATATTTTTATTCTCCTCTCACTACAATTATATATCTAAATTGCTATTATCATCTTTTATTTCGTTTTCTCTTTCTTTAGCCTCTAACATAAATTTAGCGTAAATCATTATCTTTTCTAGTTCATCTTTCTTCGCATTATAATCTTTGATATAACGTTCTTTTCTTCCTGGACTCATATATTTATTTTTTTTCATTTCGTTTATTGTTTCTATATTTAAGATTTTTTCTTTTCCTTTTAGCTCATGTATGAGTTTTAAATTTATAGCTATGCCGATGCTCCATAGGGTTAAACCGATAATGAAAGAAAGTAATAGATATACTGAGAGAGAATTATTAATGAACATGAAATAGAGAAAATAAATAATTGAGATTACCCACAAAAATGGATTGTAGTATTTTTGTATATTTTTATATTTTTATTTCGTGTTGCTTTTTTCTCATTTCAAGAGTCTCTAACATGTATAATCTCCTTTTAAATAGTTTACAAAGGTCCATTTGCTAAATGCTCGTTTTTCATAAGTTACCTTACTATGCTAGTACGCCACAATTTCGCCTAACAACGTATTAAATTTATTTATGGCCTAATCACTTTAACAATAGCAAACACCAGAAATAATCAAATAAACTTAAAACTATTACATGCAACGAGACCCCTGTATACTGACTAAATATTTCAGTGAATTTGTTATAAGTGACTTCGAATTTATTCTTAAAAATAAGTAAAATTACAGAACTAATTAAACATATAATTGCGCCGGTTAATCTTATGATGTCGGGAGTATAAAGCTGGTTAGTTTTTAGCCATAAGACAATACTCATCACTATGACAGTTGTAGAAAAGATGAGGATAAACATGATAAGAGATAAAATTCCGATAGTCACAGCATCTTCATTTTATAGTAATAGTTCTTATGCATCAATATCAAAAACCTTGTATATAAATTTACAGAAATTAATTAAGGTTATTATATAACTATGAATAAGTTAGAGGGTGTTCAATATGACTAAAAAGAAACAGTTTGAACTACCTCCACATTCACTTCGTTTAGAATTGGGGGATTCCTTACGGTTAGAAGCCTTATCGCTTCATTCTTTAAATTAATACTTGCGTTAATATCCCTATCATGATGTGTACGATAAGAAGGGCAGTCCCATTTACGTAGATTCAGATTTTTAACATTTATAATTTGCTTAATTGTAAATAAAGCCTATGTATATGTGAAAGAAGAGCCGTCCTGTCGGGCGGCTCTTCTCATTTTAATATTTAATTTTGCTATTCAAATAGTTTATCCATTAAATCTTGGACTTCACGTCTTTTTTTATCTGTTCCATTCTTATCGATTGTATACTTATCATCCTCAATAATAAGAACGTCACCTTCTTTTGCAGTAGAAGGGAGTTTCGATTTAGGTACATCAATTGTGGAGTTATTAATTTCAATAACTGCTAGTTCTCCCTCAAAACGGTCAATAATACCTCTTTTCATAATTATCTCTCCGTTCTTACAGAAATATTCGAACCATCGCTGTTAACAACTACTGTTCCATTTAAATCAGTTCTATAGACCGTAACAGACATTGCAGATAACTTAGCTAAAGTTTCTTGTGTTGGATGTCCATATCGGTTACCTGCACCGGCACTGATTACAGCAATGCTTGGCTTAACTGCATCTAAAAATGGTTGAGAAGAAGAAGTCTTACTTCCATGATGACCAGGTTTTAATACATCAGATTTTAGGTTAGAACCATGCGCTGCAACCATATCTTTTTCACTTTTTGTCTCAGCGTCGCCAGTAAATAAGAATGATTTGCTACCATGCGTTACTTTTAACACAGCACTCCATTCGTTTAAGTCGTCACCATATTCTTTAACAGGAGCTAAGAATTGTGAGTTTAAACCATTGATTGGTAAAGTCACACCAGTTTTTGCTTCTTTAATTGTTAATCCTTTGTTAGCTACTGCAGTTAAAAAGTCTTTATACGTTTGTGTCGTATGACTTACTTTAGGAGCGTAAACATTTTTTACATTCATAGAATAAAGGACCTCATCTAACCCGCCTACATGATCGGCATCAGGATGAGTAGCAATCATATAATCAATTGTGTTGAATCCTAATCCTTTTAGATAATTCACCACTACTTTACCTTTTCCATTGTTACCTGCGTCAATGAGGATTGTTTCTCCACTTGGTGACTTAATAAATGTAGCATCACCTTGTCCCACATCAATATAATGAACCTCTAAGTTACCCTGAGGCTTAGGAAGAGACGGACGGAAACTTGGTTCTAATACACGAGCCAAGAATGCAGCGAATTGTTCACGAGTTACTTTTACGTCTGGACCAAATGTACCGTCAGGGAATCCAGCAGTAATATTGTTTTGAGCTAACGTTTTGATATATTGGTAACCCCAATGAGTAGATGGAACATCAGGGAAATTGACGTCCGCACCTGTAGGCTTCAAATCAAAAGTTTTAACAAGAACTACTGCCATTTCTGCACGAGATAATGAGCGGTCAGGGAAGTAGTTTTTCTCACGTTGTACAATGTTATTATGTGCTAACTTATGTACAGAATCATAGTAATAGATACCTTTGGTTACATCAGAAAAGATATGATCATAGCTAGATGGTTTTTCTAATTTTAACGATAAATCTAGCATTAATGCCATTTGTCCGCGAGTTACATTGTCACTTGGCTTAAAATGTCCTTCTGGAGTACCATTAATAATGCCTTTTTCTGATAAATAGTTAATCTCTTTAATTGCCCAATGGCCAGCTTGGACATCAGGGAAAGATTTAGCACTTGCAAGATTAGGGATGAACAATGATAAAACCATTACAAATGCTGTTAGTAACAAGCTTAACTTCTTCAAGAATATCGCCTCACTTTATATGTTTTTTAACCTACTTAACTTTAGCATTTCTTACCAATATTTCAAAGTTTAATAGGATAATATAGAGGGTTCTGGTGCAAAAACTTCAAAATGTCTAAAAAAAGTCTTTCAGACTTGGACATACTGATACTATTACTCTAAAAAAGGATGTGATTGGTATGAAAAAGCAAAATCTATTCAAGTGGAAACATTATCAACCGGATGTTATTTTATTAACTGTGAGATGGTACCTACAGTACAACCTCAGTTTTCGTGATTTAGTCGAAATGATGGAAGAATGCGGGCTATCCCTTGCTCATACAACTATCATGCGATGGGTTCATCAATATGGTCCCGAATTAGATAAGCGAGTACGACGTCATCTTAAGTCAACCAATGATTCTTGGCGAGTCGATGAGACGTATGTGAAAGTCAAAGGTCAATGGATGTACCTATATCGTGCTGTTGATTCAAAAGGATATACAATTGATTTTCATTTAAGCAAAACAAGAAATCATAGGGCTGCAAAGCGTTTTTTCAAGAAAGCTTTGCAGTCTTTTCATGTTTCAAAGCCCTGTGTGATTACAGTGGACAAAAACCCGGCCTATCCTATAGCGACTGAAGAGTTGAAGACAGAGAAAAAGATGCCTGTGGGCATCCAAATAAGGCAGGTGAAATACCTTAATAACATTGTAGAGCAAGATCATCGTTTTATTAAAAAGAGAGTTCGTTCAATGCTAGGATTGAAATCTTTTCGTACAGCTAAATCTATTCTTTCAGGAATAGAAGCGATGCATATCATTAAAAAAGGTCAACTTATTTTACGGGACAAGTCTGTCAAAAATGAAGTGAAGTTTATTCATCAACTATTCGGAATGGCTGCATAAGAATAGATTCCATTAGGAATCTATATACCTCTTTCAAATAAATACAATCTTTGCACCAGAACCAAATATAGAATAGCTTCACACAAAAAAACTAGAGAAAAGTTCTCTAGTTTTTTTCTACTACTGTGTAAGTAGTAGGACAAGTTAATATATATATTACCAAGATTTTACATATTTTGCAATGCTTTTTTTAAAAGAAAAATAGAGGCAGTAAACTCAATAAATAACAGAACGATTAACATTAACTTAGTTAGTAGATAATACACCTACTTCATTTTTAATTATGTTAAACTCACGGCCAACCTTCTCGAAAATATTTAGTATTTCATCAATTTGCTCATCCGTGTGCGTAGCCATAAATGATGTGCGAAGTAATTCGCTTCCTTCCGGTACTGCTGGAGAAATAACTGGATTTGTAAATAAACCGTTTTGCATTAAGCCCTGCCAAAATGAAAATGCTTTTGTAGTATCACCTATAATGATCGGTATAATTGGTGTTTCTGTTTCACCTATGTTGAAACCTAATCTTGTTAATTCACCACACACTTTTTGGGTAGTTTGAGACAATCTATCGCGTCTTTCTGGCTCACTTTCTATGATATCCAATGCTTTTATTGTAGCAGCTACACTTGAAGGAGTCATACTCGCGCTAAAAATCATGCTTCTTCCCTGGTGCTGAATGTAATCAATAACATCGGCATCACCAGCAACAAATCCTCCTAAACTACCAAATGATTTACTAAACGTACCAGTAATCAGGTCAATATCAGGCTCGACATCAAAATGCTCACATGTACCACGGCCATTTTTTCCAAGAACCCCAATTCCATGTGCATCATCAACTAACACTCGTGCACCATATTTCTTTTTCAATTCTACTATTTCCTTGAGTTTTGCTAAATCGCCTTCCATACTGAAAACACCGTCAACGATAATTAGTTTCCCTACGTTTTCCGGGCAACTTTTAAGTTGTTTTTCAAGGTCTTCCATATCATTATGGCGGAAACGTTTCATTTTTCCGTATCCTAGACGTATACCATCTACAATAGAAGCGTGAACTGTTCGGTCAATAATTGCGATATCATGTCGTCCTAAGAGAGGGGAAATCGCACCTAAATTTGTCTGAAATCCTGTTGAAAATACCAATGCTCTATCTTTATGTAAAAATCTTGCTAACCGTTCCTCTAGTTCTTCATGAATGGATAAAGTTCCGTTTAAAAACCTTGAACCAGATGAAGAAGTTCCAAACTTTGCGGCTGCTTCCGCAGAAGCTTCTATTAAACGTACATCGTTAGATAGGCCTAAATAATCATTAGAACCGACCATCAACATTTTATTGGAATCCACAACTATCTCTGTTCCGAATTTATTTTGTATCTTTTTGAAATAAGGATACATATTATTTTCTCGTAACCCCTTAACAAAATCCCAATCATAACACTTTTTAAATATGTCCATTGTTTTCCTCCAAATATCCCTGATATCATTTATTTTATAATTGCTAATTCCAATTTCCTTAAGCACAATAAAAACTAAGTTATAAGGCTATTATTCTATAAATAATTTTTATGTTCGGTCTTTTTTGTTTCGCCCTTCAAAAATCTTAATGCAATGCTGTAACATACCAAAATAGCACTTAGAATATAAAGAGCTGCTGATACATTAAACATATCTGCAAAAAAGCCACCGAATATTGGACCAATCATCATTCCGACAGAGTACGCAACATTGAAAACGGCAAATGCAGTAGCATATGCTCCCCCTCCTAAGCGATCAACAGAATTCGCTAGTTCTGGAAGTGTAGGTGTCAAAACCAAACCAGCCGCTGCCCCTAAAAAGAACAATATAACTCCTTCTAATACCAATGAATTTGGAATCGTTACTAAAGGTAAGAATGCAGCCAGAATGATTAAACCAATCATCATAATAGAAAAAGTCCCACTTTTATCTGATAACCAACCGGCAATTGGACTTGCCAATCCATATGCAAGAGTTGTAATCCCGAACAGAAAACCTATATGTACAGTATTTGCGCCTAGATGTTCCATAAGATAAATAGGCAATGTTGGTTCTAGAATGCTTATTGCGGATGACCCAAGTAAAACAACTCCAAAGATTTTTAACACTTCAAAGTCTTTAAATATTTTCAGGATGTCTATACTACTTGCTTCTTTATCTTTCGGTGGATCTTCTAATAAAAACATCCTTGCTAAACCATCTAATAACGCAATACAGGCTGCAAGTAGAAAAGGTAGTTGATATCCTCCCCATTCATATAATAATCCACCAACAGGCGCCCCTAGAAGTGTTCCAGCTGACATGAAAGTAATAACGGTCCCTAAAGCCTTACCTCTTTTATTTGCTGGGTATAGGTCGGTAATAAGGGCTAAGCCAGCGGTCCATGTGGCAGCGGCGGCAATCCCCTGTAATAGCCTTGCTAGAATTAATATGTACATATTACTTGCGAAAGCGAACATTAAAGTGCTTGCTATTAGTACTACCATTCCCCAAAGCATTGAGCCACGTCTTCCGAACTTGTCAGATACTACACCTAAAATCGGGGTAAAAACTATAAAAGTAAAAGCATAGCAACTTATTAAAATCCCAACAGTAGTCTGAGAAGCTCCAAATTTCGTAACATATAAAGGGACGATAGGAACCACTAAACTATATAGCAACATATCGATAAATACAGCCATAGAAATTACAAGTAATCCAGTTAGCGGATTTTTTTTCAGACTTTGAAATCTTGTCACTCAGTATTATCCTCCTTTCCGTTTAGATTCCGGAAATGATTGACGATTTTAACTCGTCTGAAAATTATGATATGACAATATGGTACCTTCTGTCAAATACTTCTAATTAATTTATCTGAAAATTAGGATATGATTCTATGTCATTTTGTGCTAAATAATTCTGATTACTTGCCACTTTCTATTAACATCTTAGTAAATTTTGCAACCTTATCCTGAGAAACTCCGCTTAATTTTATTTATATAATTTGTATATCATGTACATAAAATATAACTTGACGAAATTTTTTCTCAGTGATAGCATGAATTCTGGGTTTGCAAATTCCGTTTTTTTACAAATGACATCTCATTAGGTCACTCTAGTATTGTTGGTAGGTAGCCGTTTTAATTACTAATTAACTATTTACGGAGGGAAATTCATGTTAAACAAAGTCAAATTAGCAGCACGAGTAGCATGGTTTAAAGTTTCGAATCAATATGCAGATAGCTCCAAAGATTACGATAAAGCTAGTGATGATTATGATTCTTTCTTTTCTAGTACAATGGGAATACATTCACTAGGTTTACTAAATAAAATGAATATACAACCTGGACAACACGTATTAGAACTAGCTTGTGGAACTGGTTTTATTACTGCGGAGGTAGCCAATCGTCTAAATGGTGAAGGTACAATTTCAACTGTCGATCAATCTGCTGGTATGCTAGACGTTGCACGGAATAAAATATCTAAATATTCTGGATTGAAATTCAATATGCACCAAGGAGATATGGTGGAATTTTTAAAACAAATCCCTAGCTCAAGCATTGATACGGTGGTGTGCGGTTGGGCTATTTGCTATACAAATCCAGCTATTTTTCTCAAAGAGGTCCATCGTGTTCTAAAATCTAATGGCCAAGTTGGAATAATAGAAACAAGATGTGATTCAGAAGAAATTCTTATGAACGCATTTGAACGGGTTCTTAGTAATGACCCTACATATTTAAAACGTTACATCAGTATTAACTTGCCACCGAATTCTCTTACCCTACAAAAATGGTTTAATAAAGGGAATTTAAATACAATTGATCGCTGGGAAGGGGAACAAATCCTTCCTTGTAAAGATGCAGAAGATGCGATGGAATGGGTTTTTCGTTCTGGTGCCGCAGCTGGCTTCTTAGATGTACTCGATAGAGATAGAGAAGAAGAAATATTACATAAAATTAAAGAACAAATAAATCTATTTATTCAACAGGGCAATGAATTTAAATTAAGCCATACATTTGTTGCTGGGGTGGCATCTAAAGGTAGTAGTATATGAAAGGCGGAAGACGAGTAAATGGGCAATGAGAAACTCCATTATATAAACAACTTAAAAGCATTTCTTGCTGTTTTAGTTGTCTTATTTCATACGAGTAGTGCCTACGGGGGAGCTGGAGGATGGTATTATATAGAACCGTCGGATGATACCATTTCCACATCTGTCCTTACTCTAATAAACGCTCTATGCCAAAGCTTTTTTATGGGCCTTTTCTTTTTTATCGCAGCATATTTTTCACCTAGGTCTTTTGACGACAAAGGCTTTTTCAATTTTTTGAGAGATAGAGTTCCTAAACTACTTATCCCTGCTTTTGTTTATTTCTTTGTTTTAAACCCCTTGAGTATCAACCTTGTAAAGAAACAAAGTTATCTCTCGTCATTAGGCTTTTATAATTTATGGTTTGTTATGGCGTTATTCTACTTTACTGTAATGTATGCCATTATAAGAAAAACTACGGCAATAAAAATACCACAGATTAGTTTCCCAAGCATAAAGAAAATATTCGTCTTTATTATATTTATGGGTATCTGTAACTTTGTTGTTCGATTACTGTTTCCAACTGATCGACTATACATACATGACTTCACACTTGGATATTTTCCTCAGTACATCGTATTATTTATAATTGGAATCATTGCATACAGAAATAATTGGCTGAATCAAATAAACGAAAGAGCTGCTTCCATCTATTTTAGAATTTCAATAGTTTCTTTCTTAACAATGCCTATTGTATTCTTTTTAGATGGGGATCGCATAAATTACTTTTTCGGCGGAGTTACTATGGAATCGCTATGTTATTCTTTTTGGGAACCATTTACTTTTGTAGGCATAATTTTAAAACTGTTAGTTCTGTTCAAGAAGAAATTAAACTACACGACTCCCCTTCTTAGTAAAATTAGCCGTTCTAGTTATTCTATATATATAATTCAGGGCCCTATTATTGTTGGTTTGCAACTTATGTTTAGTCCATTTGAATTGAATGTTATTTTAAAAACAATATTAGTAACAATATTAACCTTTGTTTTATCACTAGGAATAAGCATGTTATTGCTTCGGATTCCTAGAATAAACAAAATAATATAATTTACATCCTAGATAAGGCACACTTTATACTAAATTTGTATAGGAGGAACGAATGAACTATTTAAAACCGTTTTTCTTCGTAACTGATATTGGGTTTATTATTTATTGGCTAGTTACTATTTTCCACCTTATACCGGAGAGTTGGGCGTTTAAGGATTATGATAATCCAATCATCGTGGCATGGAATTGGTCGTTTTTCCCTCTGGATATATTAATCTCTATTACCGGCCTTACCAGCATATACCTATATAACAAAAAACGTTCTTCTTGGAGTTCCCTTGCTTTAATATCGTTGATTTTAACATTTTGTTCTGGTTTACAAGCCATTGCATTTTGGGCTTATAACAATGATTTTGATATTACTTGGTGGGTATTTAACGGATATTTACTTATCTATCCATTGTTCTTCATTAAAACCGTTGTTGCCCCAAAAGATGATGATAATTTTGGTCGCAAAATATAGCATCTAAAATTCACTTAAAAAAAGGAGGCGTAGCTTAACATTATATAAGGGTATAAGAATAGAGGATAATTGGTCTATTAAAGAGGCTGGTTATCCTCTTTTTATATACATACTAATCTTAAAATTTAAGGGTTGATTCATAAGGATTCTGGTGCAAAAATAAAATATAGGAGAATAAAGCACATATATTCCTAACGGAATCGTATCTTATGCTGCAAGTCCAAACAATTGATGGATGAATTCTTTCTGATTTTGGACAGACTGGTCCCGTAAATCAAGCTGCTCTTTTTTAATCATATGCATGGCTTCTACTCCAGAAAGAATGGATGTAGCTGTGTCAAAACATTTGAACCCTAGCATAGAACAAGATCATCGCTTCTTTATAAAGCGATGATCTTGTTCTACTATGTTATTCAAGTATTTTTGTTGTCTAAGTTGCATACCATCAGGTATGCTTTTCTTACGATTAGTCAACCTGTATTTATAGATTTTTGATGGATTGAGTACCAAAAATCTATATCACACATGTATCCACGTATAACGCATACTAAATACCCCTAATATGATTCGTTTTTTTACTAGGGGGAGATATGATATGATGAATAAAACTATGATATTAGGCCGTTAACCGATAATCATAGTGTATATCGTGTGTAATAAGATGAAAGAGAAGCTTCAGTAACTTATTCACACACGCAATGGACGCAACTTTATGACATTTGTTATAGGGTTGCGTTTTTAATTTATCGTAGTACCCTATAATGTGATTTCGCCCGTAACGCCGTTGTTTAATCATGTTTTGGATAATCAGGAAAAGTAGTTTTCGTAAATGTTTATTTCCACGTTTATTAATTTTATCTTTATAAAAAGTTTTACCGGATTGAAAGCGACGTATATCAATACCGGCATATGCATTCAATTGCTTGTTATTCGCAAAACGAGTAATATCTCCTATTTCAGCCATTAAACGTACAGCTGTATTTGGCCCAATTCCAGGAAGGCTCAAAATGATACTATATTCTGCACGTTGTTCGGCAAGATGTACCATCTTGTTAATGCAATGTTCCTTTTGATGAAGAAGTTCTTGATAACGCCTTGCGTATACCTTGAGTTGATCACATAGGACATCATTTTGTGAAACGGCTGGATAGGAATTTTTCGCTATTTCAAGTATTTGAATTGCCTTTTTCTCTGCCATGATAGTTGATATTTTTTTATTGGTATTGGCACGAATACGATTTTTTATGATTGTTTTAGAAAGATTTAAAACACAATCTGGATGGGGAAATAGTTGAACAAAATTTAAAAATAGATCCGATTTACTAGTGAACATTTTTTCTAATTCAGGAAATGTTAATTGAATTACTTTGTGCATACGACTACGAATCATCGATAATTCTCCATCCAGTTCGCTATAAAATCTCGAAAGAGACTTTAACTGATGGAATAAGTGGTCCGTTCTATGAGATACCCTTCGGGTAACTGTAAAATGAGTAATGGCTAGTCGATGTGCATCACTTCGGTCCGTTTTATGAATCCGTAAGGAATCACATTGTAATTTTGCTTCTAAGGGGTTTAATAGACAATATGTATATTGGTTATCTTGCATAAATCGTTCTAGCTGCCTGGAATAAATGCCTGTTGCTTCGAACACAATTTCAGGTGATTTGCCAGTTTCATTGGTAAGCTCATGTATCTTTTTTTGTAGCTCTTCAAATTCAGACTTTGAATGTTTGATTTCTTTTTCAAAGATACATTGTTTTTGTGCATTATAAATGACCATATAACTTTTACCCATACTGATATCAAATGCAATTACGTGTCTCATAAGGTTCCTCCTGACGTAAAGTTGAAGTCTTCATCTTACACTTATCGATTCCCATTTCTTATACACGATCTCGAGGACCAACATACTAAAAACTGATTCAAATAAGGTAAGTGAAGAAGGTCAGTTTTTTTTACGGATTCAGAATCCTAAAGCATACACGACCCTTTCTTCACTTCTACTATATAAAAAATAGTAGTGCGAACCAATGCCTTGGCCTGCACTACTAATCTTAGTATGTTTTTTTTAACTGTTCAACTGCTATAGGATAAGCCGGGTTCTTATCGACTGTTATAACACGTGGCTTTGAAACATGAAAAGACCGCAAAGCTTTCTTGAAAAAGCGCTTTGCAGCCTTTTGGTCTCTTGTTTTGTTTAGGAAAAAATCAATTGTGTTTCCTTTCGAATCAACAGCACGATACAGATACATCCATTGACCTTTTACTTTGATATATGTTTCATCGACTCTCCAAGAGTCATTTGTTTGTTTGAGGTGACGGCGGATCCGTTTGTCCAATTCAGGACCATACTGATGAAACCAACGCATAATCGTTGTATGAGAAATGGATAAACCCCGTTCTTCTAGCATTTCCACCAAATCACGCACCCTTTTTAAAGTAATAGTAACAGTATGTCCAAGATTTATAGATTCCTTGCAATTGTCCTTAAATTTTTGCACCAGAACCGGAGTGCGAAACAAGGAAGAAGCTGTCCACAAGGCTCTAGAAATTGGAATTATTGAATAAAAAAATGTTTTTTTGTTTCTTTACAGCAAGGGAAAATGTAGTTACAAGATACAATAAAGGATAAACTTACGAATTTAATTGAGTATCATTTTTGATAGATAATTTTTTAAAAACAGGGTTACTACATATTGAATGTAGTAACCCTATTGTTTTCTATATTAGAAATTAAACATCTTTATTATTGCTATATGGAAGACAGTTCCAGGTCCTTTCATCTGATAATTATTTATTTCTAATTCGAAATAAATATCTCTTAATTTCTCCACCTGCAGAACTATTTTCACGTGAGGATTTCTCTAAGCCCAATGCCACCTAATTCAATAGCTGTCTCTAAACTTATCTACTCAATTCGTATATCATATTAGTATTATATCCCACTTTCTATCTAAGATGTAAAAAGATATAAAACTGGATACTTTTCAGACAAGAAAATGGGTACTAAATAAACTGTCTCCGTTGATAATTCAGCATTTCACACTATAAAGTACGCTCATTCTTTCATTTTTAAAAGACTTAAATTCTATAACATACGCTTTAAAACCTTTAATACATAGAACAAGGACTATAATTATAGACATTATACTATAACGTTTTTATGTTTTTATAAAATAAAAAATAGGTGAATTGTAAACCGTGATTGGGTATACATCCACCTATTTTTTTATTTAATTAGCATGGCCTAGTATTTGTATGATTTTATCAGCTTTGGAGTTTTGAATATGATAGTACATCTCTAACCCTTTTCTTTCAGCTTTCAGCGCTTTCCCTTTCATTTTGGATAAATGTTGCGATACTGTTGATTGTGGAATATCCAAAATATTAGTTAATTGTGTTACATTTAATTTCTTGCTCTTAGCCAATTCACTAACAATTTGTAGACGTATTGGATGAGCCATAACTTTTAATAGTTCAACGTTTTCTTCAGAAACTAAACCTTGTACATTACCATTATTAAATTTGTTCATAATACAACCTCGCATTCAATTTATATTTTATTCGAATTTTTCAATGTATATTCCTAATATTATTATATTAAAATTATTTGCACGTTTAAATATAAGTTAATTATATATTTTCAACTTGTGCTATGTGCGAAGTTAATATGTGTTTGTCGTGAAGTTTTTTAGATGTGTTTAGTAATTAAAAAAGCTACAAAGAAATTTTATCTCTTTGTAGCTTTGAATTAATGAATTATGCAGTATAAAAATACTAGTGCCATCAATATACCCATTTACACTTTAGATAAACTAGCTTAGGATATCAAAGGTATTTATTCCCTGAATAAAATTCATAAGGAAGAAACAAATCGCTCCCATCTTCTCTGCTTTCTCCAGATAATCCAATTGGTGCTGCGCAATGTTCTTTAAATCAAATCGTGTAGACTTCTTCGCTTCAAATGCAATAGCCCGTCCCTTATACACGCCATCATAGTCTACTGTACTCTTAGCTTCATAGAATCCATTTAGTACACGGCCACCTTTACTCTTTAACACCTTCACAGGAGTCGGACGCTTGTTTATAAGTGCCACTCCTCCTCTTTGATACATTTCATTCGCCAGATTGATAAGCATTTCAAATGCCATTCTGCGGTTTCCTAGTCCCATTGTTATTCCTCGCTTTCTATTTAAAGGATTATTTTGTTTAAATTTTGCTTAATTCTCACCAATAATTATCTAAAAATTTTAAAAACGTTATATAATGAATTTAATTTGAAATTAGGAGTGGTTAAAATTCCAGATACAATAAGACTCGTTCTTTTCATCCTTATAGCAATTAGTGCTGTTTTCTCTTTAATAAAAGAGTTTAAAAAACCTGAGAAAAAAGCACTTTGGATTACAATTGAATTTTTAGTTCTTTTCTGGGCGATATGGGTAATAGTGAATATCATAATCTAATTTATAGATTATGATTTCCTCCCTGAATAAAACTTAATATTTCGTCAATAATATAGATAGGCGATGGCCATAACTCATTTAATGAAGTCCCTAACCTTTCTCCTTTCCCCCTTTTGGAGAACCAGCCGAGCAGTTAGTTTTTGCTAGCTGCTCTTTTATTTATGAAAAAAGATAAAATCCTTTATAATGATTCTTCTTTATTTCTCAATATAAAGAGCCTTGGATTTTCGTTAATAATCTTGTAGTATATGAACAAAGAGTAAGGTAAGAGTTACTCTTTGCCATTTTAGGAAAGGTCCTGTTGGAGACAACGGGGCCTTTTTTCATATAGAAATAGTTTTGTTTAATTTTTCACCATTAACCACAAAAATATCTTATAATCGTTATATACTAAATTATTCAATGGATTAGGAGTAGATCACATGCCAGTTACACTAGAACTTATTCTTTTCATTCTTATAGCAATTAGTGCTGTTGGCTATTTAATAAAAGAATTTCAAAAAACTAGGAAAAGAACACTTGGAATTTCAATAGAATTTTTGGTTCTTTTTTGGTCAATATGGAGAATATCGGCTATCATAATCTAATTTGTAAAATATAATCTCCCTTGATTAAAAATAAATATTCCGTCAATACTGTAGACACATGGTTATCCTTTCTCTGTTTTCCTTATATGAGCAGTTAGCTTTTGTTAGCTGCTCTTATTTTCTGTAATTGGTTACATTTATCTGATTTTTTTAACGTAATATTACGTTAAAAAATAAAAGAATAAAATATATTGAGCTGTTATACCATTACCCTAGGAAACTAGGTTTTTTATTTCTACCAAATGAAATTTTTATACTAATTACTTTCATCTCTCATAATCCAATTCAACTTCATAAGTACGTGGTCCAGGATACCTATTTGATTATTAACACCATCGCAATATTCCTCACTATGGATTCTCAAAAAGCCATTTTGATTCGTTTTAAACTGATTTTCTACGTTCTAAATCAGTAATGAGCTGTTTAACTTCTTCAGATTTCAAACTGCACATCCTTTTCCACCAAATAGCGTTTTTGTTTAGTTCTATCACGCCGAGACATATAGACAACTATATATTTAGGTGTTAAAATGTTATTGTGATTCCCATATGGTTTCACATACGACTTTTTCTCTGTTTAGGGGGCTCTTACATAATTGTAAGAGCTATTTTTTTATTCACATTTTGATTTTTTTCACTTTTTCGATACATTTATGAAACATTCATGTGTTATCTTCAGTACGTTCTATTCTTTTTATAAAATCGTGTGAGATATACCAACACAAAAAGCCCTAGAGCCCTAACTCTAGGGCTTTTTCATTTAAAATAAGGATTTTGTTTGACTTTAGTTCTTACATAAGACCGACTAGACACTAACATTTTTATGTAGTACAATTCTTATCAGAAAAATGTTAGGAGATTTATTTATGACTTTTGAAGATAATCGTAAATTAGGAATTCAACAAGGATGCATAGTACTAACAGATCAATCACAATATCTTGTTGTTAAAAAGAATGAAAATTATTCTTTATTAAACATCGCAACTGCGGAATGCATAAACTTTGATGTTTCACTTGAACATCTTGAAGAAATGGTCCAAGTAGATTTAAAAGAAAAAATTCAAGCTATCATTCCACCAGAGAATATTAAGATCGTAGCTCAAAACAGAATATAAAATGTATTTTCTAAGAGCACTTTCTTTAGTGCTCTTTTTTCGCGAATAGTTTCAAATAACTATTTTGTTCGACTTTTTATTAAGCTAATTTTTCTAATCAATTATAGATTTTGTTCACTTTTACGATACATTTATGAAACATTTATATGTTACGTTATACAAGTCCTTTTTTGAATCATATTCATTCTGTCAAAAAGCCCTAGTCCCCTCTAGGGCTTTTTACGTTTAAATAAAGAGGTATACCAGATTTCTCAATGTACAATATTACTTAACATGTAAAAAAAGATTTGGATAGGAGTTCAATACATATTATTAAAATTGGGATGGTTCAAGTTTGAGGAAGGCACCTTTGGGTGTCTTTTTTATGGAGAATCCATTTAAAAATTTTAAATAAAAGAACCTCAATAAATGAGGTTCAAAAAATTTACTATTTTAAATTACCTTCGTAAAAAGCAACTCCATTTTGAACATGTTTTAAATACCACGTAATCGTCCCGCCACAAACATTTTCATTAAAACTATTAGCATATACTCCATTTGAGTAATAAAGAGTTCTTTTGAATTTACCATTAGAATACTCATAAGGAATTGAGCATGTTGCTTGCTTCGGAGAGCTCACAGATTGTTGCGTATCAGCTGAAGCTGCTCCAATTCCTCCTGTTAATGCAATACCAGTTGCTAATGTTCCTACTACTAATTTCTTGAACATAATAAATCCCCCTATAATAATTTTTATAGCTTACAACTTAAATGTATCACCTTTTTAATTTTTGTAAATATTTTGAATATGTAGAAATATTTATTTAAATTTTGATAATATTGGGATTCTATTTTTTCAACTGGAAAATAGAGGGTTTTAGAAGAGTATGTAGTAATGCATAATAAATCAACCAGATATTATGATATACTCTCAAGGTGTGATACATAATTTCTTCAAATTGGAAAACTAAACCCTATCTACCCAATTGTGGGGGACGCCTTATGGCGTCTTTTTTTTAGGACCTGCTCAATTCAGGCGTAAAAACATAAGGTAAAGTGAACCCGTTAAAATACATGGAATGAACCCTAGTTTCACCCTCTTATCTAAAGGAGGAACTATTATTATGGGATATGGTGGTAGTTGCGGCGAAGGCTGCGGTTTTGCTGGAGGATTCGCTTTATTAGTTGTATTATTTATTTTATTAATCATTATCGGATGCAGTTGCTTCTGCTAAAAAACTATTGGAAAAGGCACCTTTGGGTGTCTTTTCTTTATGCGTTAAAAAGCCCACCTATTTCCGTAGGTGGGCTTTTTCTTTATTACACAATACCAAAGTATACTCTCTTTTTCTCGTAAACTTAATGCAATTATACATATTCAGAAAAATTACACCAAATAAATATTATATGTAGTAAAATATAATTCGTGGACACGTTCTATAAAGCAGATTCTCCGATTAGAAGGCGTAACACATCTCAACCATATAGATGTGGCGTTGCTTTAATCTAGCCAAACAAACGATCTCGATTCTCTTGTATTTGTACACTAACAATCTGGTGAAAATAAATGATTCTTTTTTATAGGTCGTGTTTACTTGATGTCCAATACATATTATTAAAAGTTAAGTGGTTCAAGTCGGAGGAAGGCACCTTAGGGTGTCTTTTCTTTATTTCTCAATATAAGAACTTTAAGAGTATGCTATTATTTAAATGCAAATTCCCTTTTGTGCAATGAGATAGTAGTACCCTAATGATCCACCTATTCCCGAAGGTGGGTCTCTGCAAATTCATCAGCATCATGAAAACCAATATCAAATGAATACAACGTTTCTAATGTTTCTGAAGCTCCAATCATATAAAAATATTCTCAATATCTTTATATGATTGGAAATATACCGTTTTTGCTTTTTGTATTTTCCCATCAGTCTGCAACTTTTTCTTTTTAATGTCTAACTCCTCAAACATAAACTCATTTAAATGTTCCAAGATATCTGTAGATCCATGAATGCGTAAACGAGGTCTAATATATATCTTATTTTTAGGTCTTTTCTCTCTCATAATTCCTACATCGTGTCTCATTAAGATATAAGTTTTAACAAATAGGGGTACAGCCGCATGCCCATCAAGCTAACCAAGTAAATTACTAGATATGAAACGATCCTTGTTTCAAAACTAGCAATTTATAGAAAAGTAGGCATGCTAAAGAAGCCTATTAAAACGTGATTTTTTCGCTAGACAGCTTGTCTATGCTTCACCGTCGTTTTATACACAATCCCTAGAATATTGCGTTCCCTATACCTACGAAAAACGCTTGAATAGTTCTCATTATCTTTGTTCCCTTCTGCGACAAGAATTTCTTGGTCTTCGCAGTCAAGGACAATTCCAATATGGTCGTGAGAATTATTTGATAAAAGTTTTTCATAAATAACTATATCTCCGCGTTGTGGTCTAAAGTTCTGGTCATCATAATAAAAAAATCCAGTTTCGGTTAGTTGAGCCCACTCAAATATAGCACCTACACCAGCTAGTCGATAATTACCGTTTGGATAACGTATCGGCAGCAAAATTCCTGCCTGCATACAGCATTCGTATACCATTCCTGCCTGCATACAGCAATGGTATACGAATGCTGCACACCAATTCCCTTGGAGTACTTTATATATATCGGGATTAGGCCAATAATGGGAAATTTCCGTATACAGTTTATCTTCTGGAATTCCAATAATGTTTTGACTTGCTAGTTCTTCGGAAATATCGGCCAACAAACTTCGATTATCTTTTCTATTTTTGGTAATCTTTTCATTATGATTGGTTGGAACTACTTCTTCAAATTGATCCTTTGGAATGGATAAGTCGCCAAATACATTATGAAATCTTTGAACATCCATATGGGATACGGTGTGATCCAAGTCCTGAAAGAAATTATTGAACATAATAGCATCTTTGATTAATTCATCGTATGGACCGTGGACTTTCCCACGCTGATTCTGGTAGAATATTGCCCGAAGAATGGTAAGTTGTTCATCCTTAGAAAAAATATTTAAATCTCTTATGATAGGTCTAACGGTTTTAGCACTATTAATACCGAGAAAATAACTAATACCAGTTTTATAGAAATAGTAGTTGTGAAGCAAACCTGTGATAGCCGCAATCTCTGTCTCTAATCCTCTCTTCATTGCAAACATCGAAGCGAAAGATGATACTCCATTAAGTAGCATAAGCTTCTTGTCTGTTAACTAAGCTGTCCAAATCAAGTATTTCATTAACAAGTACACGAATACTTTCAAGCCTGTTTCTTGAACTATTCACAGATTATCCCACTTTATCACCTTGACCAAACTTGACCTTTGGTTTAGGTACAATTTTTTACAATCTCACATTAATTCTAGCATGATATCCATTTTTATTTTGCCTAATAGGGATAGAGTCACATCGCTATCAAGCTAAGAAAATACAACTACCCCAGAACAAGATTTTGTGCTAATTTGGATTCTGTTGCAAAGTTCAAAAAAAGTATACGTCTGCTTAAAAAATACGATTATAGTTTAAATAGCTATGTATAATTGCTGTAATTTCTTGTATATCGCATGAATTGTTTCGATTCTTATCTCGCCCATCCTTAAAATATCATAAAAGGATATAATAGTCAGAATCCACATACAAAAAAGAGAACAACGAGTTATTACAGCTTATAGCTAACTACCTTCATGTTACCTGTCTAAAAAATATTAAATTGATCTTTAAGTATTTGATGATATTGTTTCTCTGTTATTTCTTTTTTAGATTTTTTTCCATGTCGGGTTTCTGTAAAACTTTGCTTAGTAAGTGCAATATGACCGTGTTCAATCAATTTACAAATAATATTCCCCTTATTCACTGGCGATTCTGGATGCTCTATAACCATATTTTGTATATCATTCACTTTTTTTTCATTAATTGCATTTAAATAAAAAGCATAACCGATAGACCAGGTATCAGTAAGATTCGAATCAAAATAATGCGAAGTTTCTCCATTTTTTCCTTTTTTCATTTCGAATACATGGGTTCCTTTCTTCGTATTTTGTTTACGAACACGATATTCGCCCGTTACAGAAGTCACGCTGTCACCATGAAAAGGAACTGGATGTAAAGGAAGATAGGATGCGAAGCCAGCATCTATTATATAGTTGTCATTTTTGTGCTGTAAAACTATAAGTGCGTGACCATCATCAGGGTTCCACTTTCTTATTTTCGGATCATAAAGAGTTCCAGCTATTCGATATACTTTAAATCCACAATCACACAAAAAATAATATAATAAAGAATTAATTTCATAGCATAATCCGCCACGATTCTTTAAAAGCAGCTTTTCTTCAATATTTCCCCTAGAAAATTCTTTCGTATTTCCTTCCATGATGTCTATATTTTCATACGGTAATAAGTACCCCATCTGTAAAAGAATTGTATGTAAATCTTCGAAATTCACATTTTCTTTTGGTGGAATTTTTAATTTTAAGAAAAACTTTTTTTGTAATTCAGTTAACATGATATATCCCCTTCCATTCACAGAAAATGTATTCGTTTAATGCTATTACGACCCATTAAGTTTATGGCTTGAATAAAACATTTCAGAGACTTTGTATCAATAAACATTAGCGGACAATAAGGAGCAAATGTTACAAAATCTCTTAAGATTTTTTTCAAATGTGTTTTTGGGTATTTTGGTACCTTTACTCATCCTCTTGAACTACCCCCACCTTCACTTCGTTTAGAAATGGGGGATTCCTAAGTAAAGAGTTCTATCGAACTCTAATTTATTAGGCTATCTCCGCAGTCCTTGCGGTTAGAAGCCTTATCGCTTCATTCTTTAGATTGATACTTGCGTTAATATCCCTATCATGATGTGTACGACAAGAAGGGCATCCCCATTTACGTAGGTTTAGATTTTTAACGTCTTTGTTTTGATATCCACAACAAGAACATAATTGGCTTGAAGCAAATGTTTTCGATACGACACTGACTTGTTTGCCGTACCATTTTGCTTTATATTCCAACATGGTCCGAAACTGTGACCATGATACCTCACTAATTGCTTTTGCTAACTTATGATTTTTTAACATATTCGATACTTGCAAATCTTCTATACCGATAACATCGTGGTTTTTGATGATTTCAGTTGAGATTTTGTCCAAGTAATCTTTTCTAGAATTCATTATATATTCATGAATTCTAGCTACCTTAATTCTTTGTTTATTCCAGCGAGAAGATCCTTTCATTCTTCTAGAAAGAACACGCTGTACTTTTGCCAACTTCTCTTCTAACGATCGAAAAAACTTCGGGTTTTTATAGGTTGTTCCATCTGACAAAATCGCGAAGTCTTTTAGCCCTACATCCATTCCAATGTAAGAAAGTGTTTTCGGGAGTTCTTGCACTTCTGTTTCCACTAACAATGACACAAAGTATCTACCAGAAGGGTTCCTTCTAACCGTAGCATTTAAAATACGTCCGGTTGCTTCACGACTTTTGGCAAATCGAACAAGACCTAGTTTTGGCAATTTCATTTTGTTTCCTACAACGGCAATGTTTTCATTTGTTTGTTTTGTGGTATAAGATTGTACGTTGTTCTTCTTAGATTTGAAACACGGGGAGCTGTTTTGTTTTTTGAAAAAGCGTGTATAAGCATCCGCAAGGTTGCGAACAGACGACTGAATCGCAATACTATCCACTTCTTTTAGCCAAACAAACTCTTTCTTCATGGCAGGGAGTTTGGCAGAGCATGTACCATATGTCAAACCTTTTCCTGTTTCTTTGTATGCATTATCCCATAGAGATAGGAAATGATTGAATACAAAACGAGAACAACCAATCGTTTTATTGATTAGAGTTGCTTGTGCTTTATTTGGATATATACGAAATTTATATGCTTTATTGATAATCATAAGTTTCACCTCCATTTCAATATATATCTATCGCACACCGAACGTACATTCGTCATATAGTGAAATGATCATGACAATTTGTCAAGTAACACTTTACTACCCGTCGAACAATTAAGATGGCTCTTGCCATCCCTTGTCCGAAGCCAATTCATCTCCCACCTACTCACTAGGCTGTGGCCCTTCACGTTCCTTGAGGAAGGAGTCTTTGCTTGGCTAAAATGATAAAAAGAGAATAAGCCTAATTCATAAAAATTCAAATACAATGCTCAAAAGTGTATTTTGTTGTACATCTAAAAATAACGCGTTGTAGATGTAATTACTATTCAAGTGTATTTTTTTAATCAAACATTTGTTAAAATCCCTTTGGTCATAGGAAAAATATGTATCTAGTAATAGTATTCCAAATTTAGATAAATCATCTTATAGCCATTAATTCTCCTATTTATACATATAATATTCTTTATATCGTTCGAACTTCGATTTTTTTGTTTGTGGTGGTATTCTGGATGACTTTACTGATTTAGATGGTGCTACTTGCTTTGGCATTTGTAATACACCACGTTTCTTGAGCTCTCTATACAAGCTACTCACATTACATCCCACCATTTTTGCAATAGTTGGGTATTCCGTTCCTTGATTAAATAATTGTACTGCTTGTTGGCATTTTTCATCCCATTTTCCTTCTGGCATTTGTACTTTTTGGGTTCGTTTTTTAGCTTTATTTTTTTCTAGTTTGATACACTCTCTTTCTATTTTACACCGTTTGGCACAATACTGTTCTGCTTCTAATTGACGCTCACAATGCTCCTCCTGTAAGCGTATCATTTGTACTTTTTTCGCAATTGCTCTCATGCTACATTCACCTCATTTCGTTTGATACATTCCACAAGTGTTCGCATCCTACTAAATTATCTGCAATCCCTGCTAGTTTCTCAGATAATTCTTAAAAGAAGGCCATTGATGCTCTCATTTCTTATCCCTTCTATGACAGCTTTTATCCTACTATTTACAATCCGCGCTGATTTAGCTGTTTACGCAAACTACTTACATGACATCCTAATTGGTGTGCAATTTTTTTATATGTATATCCTTTGCCTCTTAACTCGAGCGCTTGCTGACAAATATGATTCCACTTCCGTTTTACTTTTCTTTTCAAGTCCTTTTCATCAAAAATTAATCCAGTTTCTAATTGATATATTTCTTTTCCAATCTTACAATCATCAATACAATATGTGCGTAAACTATTATGGTAATGACACCCCATACAATGCTGATCTTGCAAATCTAAAATGCGAATTCGCGTTTCTCTTTTATTCATAATTCCACTCTTCTCGGTATATATATTTGTCTGTATTATACCGTTAATGACAACGCTTTCGAAAATTGGTAGATTTGAATTAGTCTATCCTTTTTGAACCTACACCTAAACAATCCTACAGTTCCCCTCATCAAAACGAGTCGTTTAGTCAGAAATTTAAGAATTAATAATTATACAAATGTTGTTGATGTGGTAAAATTATAAATGAAAAAGAGTATGGATTCAAAAGAGGCCAATTTGTAAAGAAATTGGCTTCCTTCTTAATGATGACTGGAAAAAAATCTCTTTAAATCTTTATTAGGGGTAAGTTTTAAAGTAAAATTAATATCCACTATAGTTTTACATAATTGTAAACTATAGTAAATTGATATTATTCGTACTGAATATTCTCAACATTAATCCCGCGTATGCGCATCAACAAACAAAACATTTATTTCACTTGCAACAATGGAGTAATAGTAAGCTCATTAACTTAGCCATATCCTGTAATAAAATGGATATGGCTAATTCTTCAATGTCTGTTCCATTCTAAAAATCATCCCCTATCTAAATTTTTCCATTTAAAATACCAAAAGAGGCATACGAAATCGTCAGCCTTTCTCAATCCCTGAAAAGAGAGCTCACTCCTGTTAGACCACGACAATTTTTATTCATTTTTCAAGGTAATACAAAGCTTGAATCCACAAAAATACAAAGTGAATACAATTCTGTTTCCTACGATTACTTACTCAATTACTGTTTCAATATTAGGCATTACAGCAATTGGCGGAATGGAGAAAGTCCAACCTACTGAATATATATTTAGTTTTTCACCTGGTAGGTAATGATCCCCAGAAGAAATAGGAACTCTTAAAATTTCATTTTGAGAAGCCACTTCCCACCAATCATTTTGATATGAGAGTGCTTCTTCTTTTGTAGTTGTATTCGCAACAACTAGATAATTATCATCCACTGAAATAACATACCCAGTAAAGGGTATTTGTTCTTGTTTCTGGACAGTAGGATATGTTGTGTGACTTGCAAGAACCTCATTAAAATCTGCGAAAGCTGGTGTAATGCCGACAGTTAATCCAAATCCTAATGCTACTATAGTTGCTACGTTCACTAATTTTTTGGTAAACATACTAAATTATCCCCTTTATAATATATTTACTTATCCGTACATTTGTATATTTCTTTTGTAGTAGTGCAGAAACCTTTTTGCATTCAAATATTTAACATTTTTGTCACAAATAAAGGAAATATATATAAATTATTAAATCTGTATAAGGAATATGAAGTATGCTACAGCCTTCTTTTTTGGTTTCTATAATTGCTACTTTAGAAAGTTTATATTGAAATAGCTATTTAACAATGTGTAGCGTTATAAAAACTAAAAGGGTCCTGTGCGCGATTCCTTTTTTGGAGGCTATCTAAAAATTCCCGGGCCGAAATGGGGTACAGCCCATCAAGCTAAGATTATATAAGTTTAATTTCACATGAGATTTTTTCTTTTTTCTAAAGATCCAGTGTAAGTTCTTTAAAGATTTGCATACCAAATAAACCCTATCGGGTTTCAATTTTTTTGATTACGCTACATGATTGTGGGACATAGAAAAGTTATATACGACGCCTAAGATATCAAAGACTGTTTTCTTCTCATATCTGTGAGATTTTCGTCCATTTTTCAGTAAGAGGCTGAATAGACGGCACAAGATTTTTGTTATTTCTTGAATGTTGTGTTGTATAGCCTGATACAAGATGTATAGATGATCTTGTATCATTCCAATGATTTTATATTCGCTTAATTCTTTTTGTTTCTTTTGTAAAATCAACTGTCGCATCTTAAACATAGTAGAAGAACATAGAAAAATAGCAATAATTTTTCCATAAATGTGACATTCTAATCGCTCTTGTTTGATATTTTGCCAATGATGGATTTGAAAAAATGATTTCGATTTGCCAGCGAAGAGAGTAAAAATCATGTATTTGTTCCATCGGAATTGAAAGTATGAACGTAAGTAGAAACTGACTGTCTTCATATTCCTAAAATGCGAGAAGTAGATGTAGCAGAATTTCCGAGTGTTTTTTCAATTTATATTTATATAGCAAACTCGTTTCACAATAAGAAGAGAGCTGTCCATAAGCCGTTTCAACGACTTATGAGACAGCTCCTCTTCATTTCACCTTATTTTATCGATGGATCCAAACTGTACCTGCAGACTTGTCTTCTGATTGGCCTACTACTTCAAACTTTAATCCTAATTTCGGCAACTTACGTCCTGCATCTGGAATTGCACTGTTGATGTACTGCTTAGAATCATCAAATTTCGCAACTCCTGGTAATCCTTTATAGTCAAAAATACCGCGAATTGGCGAATCTACTCTCCATGCTGGCGTTTGATTAAATGAGAATGCTGCATCAGCAATTTGATAACGCGTACTGCTTTTCACAGTCGGTTGTCCGTTTAATGTCCCTACAATTGCCTCTGGATGAGAATCTACTACTCCTAAGAATCCTTCACCTGGATGAACACCTACCCAGTTATCTGTAAAGCTTTGATCCGCATACCATACAACCATTCCTGTATTAAATACTGGGCCACTCGCATATTGCAACGCCGTGTCAGAACCAGCGTAATTTCTCCACTCTACATAGTAGTTATGTTTCTTCTGTTCAAATCCGTTAGACACAGTAAATCCTTTTAACGTCATTGCTGATTGGCCTTCTGCATCATCTGAGAAAACAACTTTTCCATCTACAGTTAATGCGGCATTATCTAATGCAAATCCTTTGTAAGCTACTGCTTTATCTGTTACATACTCAAATTGCAGTTTAACTTTTTCCCCTTTGAATTTGCTTAAATCGTATGATTTATCAACCCACTTACCGTCAGTTGTATCCATACCGCCTTTTACATCTTTTTCGCCCATTCTATCAATACGTATCTTCATTCCATCTTCTATGATCGCATTTACATCAAGGAAATCATACTTCGCTTCAATTTCATAGAATGCCTTATAATCAAACTTAGCATCTTTTGCATTTGTTAAGTCAAATACTGGCGTTTCAAGTGTTGTATGAATGTTATTTCCTTGTGTACTGTAATAAAACTTCTTACCAAATGCCGATTCGATATTTTTAATATACTCGTCCGGCAAGTTGACACGAACGATTCCTGGTCGTTTTGATTTTGTAACACTTTGATCTAAATATGTTGCAACACCGACTCCCGTGCGAAGTTTATCATAATCTATCTCGACGATATTCGCCCAGTTACCCTTCA
The DNA here is from genome assembly GCF_019344915.1 of Bacillus sp. FDAARGOS_1420. Taxonomy (NCBI): domain Bacteria; kingdom Bacillati; phylum Bacillota; class Bacilli; order Caryophanales; family Bacillaceae; genus Bacillus; species Bacillus sp. FDAARGOS_1420. Next base: position 416,326 of record NZ_JAHWJB010000003.1, read on the forward strand.
TATTCTTTTGGAAAAACTCTTTATTTTGTGGCGAGAAACTAGTTGGCTCTGTTCCTGCAATTTTTCCAGCCCAGCTGCCGCCGCTCATAATAGACCATGCCCCAACAGGTTCACCTTGTCCTGAGTTATTCGTATCGTATTCATCTGGTAAGCCTAAATCATGACCATACTCATGCGCAAACACGCCAACCGCTCCATCTTCAGGCTCGATTGTATAATCGTATGCAGCCATCTTTCCGCCCCAATTCGAAACAGAAGATTTTGTGCCATCAATTTCATATGGCTTATATGGTTCATCACCAAGTGCTGAACGATGAGACCAAATCGCATCATCTTTTAATTTACCGCCGCCAGCTTCTTGACCCACGCCAGCATGTACAACCATTAAATGATCAATAATGCCATCTGGCTCATTTTTATTTCCATCACCATTTTGATCGTACTGATCATATTGATCAAAGTCTGTTAAATTGATCCCTTTCGCTACCGCTGCTTTTAATGCTTCTTTCACAAGATCACGTGGCCCTAAAGGACCTTTGTTATCACGACCAGTTCCCGCATCCGCGCCATAATCTGAAGCTTTTCCTGGAACAGTAAGCCATTCCGTTACAGTTCCATCAACTGTGTAGCTACCACCAGATTGTTCTTCATAATATTGTTTAAATGTGTTAACCTTCGATCCATCAAATAACGTAAATGGTTCATCACCAAATAACATTTTTTGATAATGTTCGCGATTAAAGTCCTTAGAATACATATATCCTGGCACTTGATCAATATTGTTATGCTTAAAATCACTAAATTCTACAAGTAAAACAAGTACTTTATCTTTTCGAACAGCCCCATTATACTCTTCTTGCTTAGCTGGTGTAGTAGGTACTTTTCCATTTAATTTTCCAGGATTCACCCCTGCATCTTGTCCAGCTACTGGTCCTACTGCGGGCTGCTCATTTTCCTTCATTTTTGCATCTTTTACTTTTTTCATAAAATCAGAAGCTTCTTGCGTAAGACTATCTCCTGTCAAGATTTCTTTCCCAGGGTTTTCCCCTTTCTTTTTCTCAACATATTTTTCGACAGCCTTTGATGTCTCAGCTTGTGACGCAGATTGATCAATTACTCCCCGTTGTTTTAGTGCTTCTGCCAAACGCTCCTCCGGTATTAAATGCTCATCCATTAGTATAGATGAGGTTGATGTCTCAGCATACGTTGCATGACTTCCAAAAGCAAAAATACTACTTAGCACTGCCGCTGTTGTTAATACTGCTAAAGGTTTTAATTTCTTTTTCTTTTTCAATGTATTTCCTCCCCAGTGTTTGCAAATTATCGTTTTTGGCCGATAACAACATACTTCGGTTTTTCAACATTCTTTGTCTAATTTAATTAGAAGAAGACTATAAATTGTGATAATAAGAAATGCTATTAAACAAAGAAATGGATATTCCTTCCCGTCTAATTAAATTAGTTAATTCATTAGTCGTTCCTTTAAAAGAAGTAAGTGTTCCATGCCTCATTAAACGAATATCATTAGGAAACCTATCTAATTTGCTTTTGTCATGAGAAACACTTGATAAGAAGTTAACATTGCATTCACAAGACATCCCCCCAATCATAATTATTATAAGAGAATTGAAATTTAAAATATGAAAATATTCTGAAAATAAAGTCTACTTATGTTATAAACAATACCTTTTATAGGATTATTTGTAAATGTTTTTCAGGGATTTATTTACTAATTTACTAAACTCATTCCTAACTACCGATAATAGGATGTTATGTTAACCGGACATGAATACGGTTAACATACAAAAACACAAAGAAAATCGCTTATTTTAAATGATACAATTAAGAAATAGGAGGTAAGTGAAATATGACAAAAAAAACGGGTTGGACTAGTCTAATAGGATTAGTCTGGTTAGCAACCATTGCATTACTTTGGACAAACTTTGCTAAGTTGATTCCAAATAAAGTTGATTCTCTAAGCATCTTTATTATTATGATTGTCATTGCAGCAGGAGCTAGTCTGACAGGACTTTACCGACTTAAAAAGAAAAAATATTGAGAACGGATCGTACCTCTCTCCAAATGTTGAGGGTATTTCTTTTTATTAGCTTAATAGCGATGGGCGGGACCCCATATTGTGGAATGTAAAAGGGATTTCTATATGATTTAACATTCCAATATTCCTTTTAGCATTTTAAAATTCTGTTGATAAACCTCCGGAGAACCCCAATTTTTGTAGTTGTTAGGTACTTTAATATCTTCGATATGGTCTTTTTCTCGTGCAATTACAGTTAAATCAGTTATATAGTCTATTAATTCTACAATGTGGATTTTCGTTCCAATTGAACCATGTCCTGGAATCGCTATCTCAACATCCATATCGCTAACCTTTTCCAAAATGCGAATCCAATTCTCAGGATTCGATTCTTCAAAAAATGTTGGATGGCAATCAACAAATAATAAATCACCCATGAATATTACTTTCTCTTCTGGAATATAGAGAACTGCATCACAAAATGAATGCCCACCACCTAATGTGAAAAGCTGTGCACTGCGTTCAATTCCATGAAACGTTATTGCATCACAAAATGTTTTTTGAGGTAAAACTAATTTCAAAGTTGGTAATGAAACTTCCAATTCGCTTAGAAAGTTTATTTGATGTTTTAACTTAGGGTCATTGGTTTGATTTATTTGATCTTTTAAAGAATGAATATAATTTCTTAGACCTTGTATATCATTTTTCTGCTTATTGATTCTCGATGGATGAATATCCTTCATTTTTTCATATGTAACTTGACTTGAAATAATATTACTTTCCTTAAATGCTTGGTTACCTCGAATATGATCGCCATGCCAATGACTATTTACAACCCATGTTACGGGTCGATTTGTTATTTTTTCTGCAATATATTTTAAATCTTCAGCAGCTTGTTGTGTGTTAAATGTATCAAAAACTATTGTTTTATCTCCTAAATCAATAAAGCCTGCATTTGCTACGGCACCACTGCCTTCTCTTGCTATTGCAACGTATATCCCTTCACTAACTTTTTCAAGACTAAAATGTTTGCTGAAAAATTCCTTATCCATTTTCCTCTCTCCTTGATTCTCATTTTAACAAAATATTTCGACATTAAAGGAGGGATTCCTTTGAAGGGGTATCGCCCATCACCATCAAGTTGAAATTTTGTAATGCCCCAAAACGAAAAATTAGAGTCTTTTATAGCAATGAAGTTCATTTTTATCGTTTTGGGGGCAACCTGTTCTGTTAGGTTGATGGGCATGGGGTACCGCCAGCATTTCGGAAAAAAAACACGCTAAGAGCATGCAAGATTTTATACAGTTTTTCAGCTAATTAAATAACAAACAAGAACCCTAAAATCGCACCAGGATAGGAGTGTATAAAAAAATGCATAGATCCCTAGAGCAAAAAAGGAGGTTCCCTTATGAGATTAGGGGCTCCTCTTTGTCCTTGCTACCGATAATAGGACTTTATTTTAACTTCTATGAATAAAATATACATCCATCTCATAAGAAAAACCGCTAGGAAAACATCCTGACGGTCCTTTTGTGTATAAATCCCATGAGGAGTGATAGATATGATCCGGCACTCGTAACCATGTATAGATCGGTATGTTTTCGTTTTCCAAGCAGGTCAAACATATATAATTCACTGTCTGTTTAGACTTGCGTAATGGCTAAATTCCTTATTGATTATTTTATCGTGAGCTGGCGCTACTTGTGGACCTACCGAGTTGATGCACGTTACCAGAATATGTTTCCCGTCTAGAGATCCGACGGCTCTCGATTCATATCCGAAAGTACCTCCGGCATGCCCCCAGTAAGATTGCCCATCCGCTGTTTTAAATTCATAAATCCCTAGTCCGACTTTACCAAAAGGTCCATCTACTGTTGTGTGCATCTGGTCCATCATCTCTTGAGTCAGAAGCTTCCCGCCCAACAACGCACTGAAGAAGGTAGTCAAATCATTAACTGTTGAGACTATATCTCCCGCCGCATTTGCCCATGATTGATTCATTTCTGTTAAATCATACAAATGACCCGATCTATCCATATTATATCCTGTGGCATGCTTACCCGGAATTTCGTGACTATTCCCCATCACAAATGTCCCTTTCATTCCAAGCGGTATGATAAACCGTTTCCTGATCTGCTCCGCATACGTTTCTCCTGTTACCTTTTGAATAATTTGACCGGATAGTACAGTATTCATATTGGAATAATTCCAGCCCTTCCCTGGTGCAAATACAGGTGGCTTTGAAAGTCCAAGGTCGATAAGCTCATCGACGGAATAGTAACGGTATGGATTTCGAGGCAAAGTAATATCCCGGAAATCCAAATCTGTATAGCTAGCAAGCCCACTTGTATGATTCAATAACTGACGGATCGTAATTTTGTTGCCATCATACCCTTCACCTTATATGACACCTGGCAGCCATTTTTCAACCGAATCATCCAGATTCAATTTTTTCTCGTCAGCCAACTGTAATACAACGGACGCTGTGAAAGTCTTTGAAATACTTCCAATACGGAATGAAAAATTGGACTCCACCGGGTGTGGTACTTCATAACTGGCTGTACCTGTAGCGTAAGACCAGCGTTTCCCATTCTGTAACCCGCCAGCTATGACACTTGGGACTCCTTTGATGGTTACCACCTCATCAATGACGCGTTTGACTTCATCCCGATGCTTGCTTTTCTTTTCCTTCTCTGTCTTCACTTGTACCGCGCCTTCAGTCTGTACCGGGTTTACAGACCCATAAGCAGAAAATACCAGTGTACTCGCCGATATAGCTGTTAATGCAAGTACAGCTCCTTTTTGAATCTTGAGTAATTTCATAACGTATCGCTCCTATTATTTTGGAATGTTGTGTTGCTTTACATCCTCACCTTATCCCCAAAATTGTTAAATCGGATAGTGATGAAACCGCCAAACTTTTGTTGACACTCGGAATTGGACTTGTCACATATACCATATGACAAACTGTCAAATATCTCATGTGACGTGCTTGTTACAGTAAATTCTAACTGTTTACCCTCTCTTCCGCTTGACGGATCAGAAGTTTATGGTGCATGATAGATTTGATTTATTCAGAATTAATTTTCAAAAATACAAGTAGGTGTGCATAATCCGTGTTCTCTATAATAAAAAAATGGTTCTGGTATGATTGGATATTTGTGGCCATACGAACGCTTTGGATGGTCATTATCATAAGCGCTAGTTTTATCAAACCGTCATTAATCGATGCGTCTTTTTGGGTCTTATTTTCTTTTGCTTTCGTCGTTTATCTCGTTCCATTAATCGCCTGGTGTAGAAATGCAGATTGGTATCTTGCAGTCGACGTCATGGCAGCGGGGGTATTTCATCTTTATTTAGCCTATACAGCACCGGAGTTACTTTGGTCTTTCGTTTTACTTGTGATGAATATCGGCTTGGCGAGCAATCGAAGAACCTATGTATGGACAGGTCTCCTCTGTGGAATCATATTGCCGGCATTGAACGGTTGGATCGCTGGTCGTCTCCCGTATGAATTTATCGTTAGCAACGGTTTTGGATTCGCCATCGGCTTCACGTTTAATATATTAATTCAGTCCCATAAGCAAGCCCTAATTATTCATGAGCAAAAGCTATTGCTGGAACAGCATATTGAGCGGATTGAGGAACTTACACTGATGGAGGAGCGCAGCCGGCTGTCACATGAGCTGCATGACACGATTGGCCATACGCTTACCTCACTCATCGTCGGCGTTGAATCGCTGCGATCGTCCGTACCGAATTCACAGATAGAGAGGATCGATTCGCTTGTCGGAATCGCCCAACACGGTCTGGTTGATATCCGAAAACATCTGCATCAGCTCTCTCATACTCCATTGAACCATTCGTTAAGTGAATCTCTACGGCAATTTACCGAAGATTTTATGAAGTCAACAGGTATAATGGTCAAATTCCGTGTGATCGGCAGCGAGACTCTCGTAATGCAAAAAATAAACTTTTGTCTATATCGTTGCCTTCAAGAGTCTCTGAACAATGCGGTTCGGCAGGGTTCGGCGAGCTTGATATCCGTTCAGTTGTATTTCGAGAGTCAGCAGCTCAGGTTACAGATCGAAGATAACGGCATCGGAATGGAAGAAATCCAATTTGGATTTGAACTTAATGGGATGAAGGAACGACTTAAGCTATTTCACGGCACGGTGTCCGTGCATTCCGAGCCAGAACAAGGAACTTTCGTCATATGTAATATTCCGTTGCAGACAGAGCCTGCACATGATACAATCCGCCTGCTGCTCGTTAACGACCAGGTGATCATTACCGACAGTTTGAAGCAAATTTTGGATCAGCATACTGATTTTAACGTAGTTGGTACAGCCAAGGACGGTGGCGAAGCATTAGAACATTGTGAGCGGTCCCAACCGGATATCGTGCTAATGGATATTAGTATGCAGGGAATGGGCGGGATTGAAACTTTACTTGAGATGAAACAACGATGGCCTGATATGAAGGTTGTGTTCATGACAACGTTTGAGGATTCCTTGCAGGCAGCAACTGCATTGGAGCACGGGGCGGAGGGCTACATGCTGAAGTCGATTCATCCGCGAGAGATGAAGGAGGCCTTGAAATTAATTTATAACGGAGGAATCTGGATCGATCAATTGGTCGCTACGCGAATTTTCGAAGAGATGAAAGGTCAACGCGAGCAATTGGAGAAGCTCGGCTCAAGTCAGGAAAACTTCCCGTACGGGCTTACGAAACGTGAAATGGAGATTCTGGAGCATCTGTCAGGTGGACTGCGTTATAAGTCGATCGCCGCCAAGTTATTTTTATCGGAGGGAACGATCCGCAATTATTGCTCGACTCTCTACTCAAAGCTCAGCGTCAACAACCGCGAAGAAGCAATAAAAAGGGCCCGAAAGGAAAATATTGTGTAGATGGTACTCAAGAGTTCGGATTCTCAATTAAAAAGTCGTGGAAAAATTACATTTGAAGATTTACAACACTATAATAATCACTCAAAGCTTGAATTATTAGAAATGATTAAATCAAAAGAAGCATATAAAAGAACTATCGCTATAAAATTACTAACAGAGAAAAAAGATTTAAATGATGATTTGATTCGTTTGTTTCTTCAAACTCTTACACAAGAAAACAAACTTTATACAAAAATCGAATTATGTGACGTACTTTCAAAAGATAATGTTCAGTCTGCTAAGATTATGGTCGAATATTTAGGGCAGATAGGCAATAATCAACATAAAGTATTACCTACTAATGGTTTCAATAAGAAAAGTTATCCTTTGCCGAGGATACTATCGCCAGAACTCTAGCTCATATGAAAAAAGAGATTCTACCAGTTTTATTGGATGTACTAAAGACAGATAATATTCTTGCAATTAGAGAAGTCATTGATGCAATAGGGTTTATGTGTTTTTACCAAAAACTACATTCAAGTCATCAAATTATTGATGCACTTTTACTATATTTAAAGACCAATTTCAAAGATGAGGTTACTCGTTGGAAATTAGTTAGAGCTTTTGAAAGTTTTAATGATATCAATGTTATTCACACTCTTTTGGATATCGAAAAAAATGATGATCAGCCGATTATAAGAAATGAAGCCAAAAGGTCCTTGGGAATAATAAATAGCCGAACTGGCAATTAAAAAATGACTTATCTATTGATAAGTCATTTTTATATCTCAATTACTAACAATATAATTTAACAAAGCCAAAAAAGAAAAAATCCGATTTCAAAACTTATTGGAAATAAAAGTAATTCTATGTCCTATTTTTACACGTATCTCGGCTGTACCCCATGTCCATCAACTTAAGAATTTTATAACACCGCAAAAAGAGAGAATGTACATTTTCTCATGAAGATGCATATTCTCTCTTTTTGGAGATATTTGTATTTCTTAGCTTGATAGCCATATGTGTACTACCAAGTATAGGACGGTACCTTCTATATATTTTCTTTCGTAATATTAACCCCATATTCTTTATAAAAATCTATAATTGCAGATGCATTCACACCCAAATCTAATAGATTTTCCGGAAAGTAAATTTCAGAATCCGGAACCACAATATCAGATGTTTGTAAAATGTTCTCTGCTTGGACAGCTGCCCCTAAAGCAGTAAGATGTGTCTGTCCTAACGGATCTGATATGTTCACACATCGTCTATGCAATACACCAGTAGCATCATAACCTTTAAGGTGAATAACTATGTTATGTGCACTTCCCCTTCCGGGTTTATAGAGAATATTTTTCCGTAAATTGGTAAATTTTTCTCCACTAATCATTTTCCAAATCCCTGAATTCACCAGAGAAACCAGTCCATATGTAGAGATTTTACTATCAAAAGCAATACGAAAGTTAGTCGAAACAGCATGAATTGATTCTGGCAGGGTTACGTGATCGGGAGTATCCAAACGATAACATTTGGTTATATAACCGTTGGGAAAGCGGACTTTGATTGGATTCGTCATTGGATAAGCCTGTCGCATTCCCTCTCGATCTTTGACTTCAAACGGAATAGTTAACCGGTCCATATACGCTGTTGAATTTGGTCCTGCTTTGTCTTGAAGAGAATATAGTGCGTTGATATCAACCGTAACCTCTTGAAGATCTTTTGAATAAATTTTAGAAAAAAGGGCTGCTGTCCCCCCCATCCACCCTGAAGCTAATACAACAGGGGATTGCACCTCAACATTTTTTAATCGATCAATAGAACTCTTAAAGCTTTCAGTCCAACGAGTAATGTCAACCAATGGAATTTTTTTTCGAACTGCAGATAGGAGTAGTCTATCTTGAGGGTCATTAACCGCATTAACAACTAATGTGAAATTATCATCCAAATTTCTTAAGGGATCATCTGTTGTGTTGTCTACCTTGACTATTTTTACTCTCTCTGATTCAAAAGGTAACGCTTTCCCTAAGGTTCTTCCTCCTAATCTAATTTCCAAATCAGGATGTCGATCATGTAAAATTCGAGCAATTTGACTACCAACAACTCCATACCCACCAACAATTAATACTGTTTTTTTATTCATCTGAAACCTCCATTTTAATTAGTGTGAGATTATAAGTTTAAATGATTAAAAACTTAAACCTTTTAACATATAATCGCTAAAAAAAGGGACAAAAGGTGTCCCTAAACTATAAATGAGTACCTAGTTCTTACATTCATCTTCAACTAAAGAAACAAGTTCTTTTAAAAGATTTATTGTTTCATTAAATTCAAGACAATAATACATTTCAGTGCCTTTTTTCTGAACTTGAAGTAACCCTGATTGTTTCAATATTTTCAAATGATGAGATACAGTAGGTCTTGACATGGGAATATTCTCCGCAATTTGCGTCACATTCAAGCTATCTTTATCAATTAAAAGTGATACAATTTGCTGACGAGTTGGATCTCCCAACCCTTGAAAGCATGGTCTTAAATTTTCTAAAATATGCATTACTTTATCATTACAGTTCATTTCGCTAACATTACCTTCCGTTTAAGAATTTAATCATTTAAACGTATTATAAATTACATTACTATCTAATGCAATAAAGAAGTAGCACCAACTTTAAGTATAAATATAGAAAGTTTCATAAACAGCCATTTTCGATTTTCCAGATTTGTAAGAATGGCGGGTCTTTTTTCTGCAACAATTTCCAAATCCATTCCAGCTACAACCAGGACAAACCCACGAAATTCACGAAGCCTCTATCGGATTGTATCAAAAGCTTCCAACTCAAGTGATTCTGCTTTTCCTGTTTATCCTCCTACAGAAAAACGGGCGAAAATCTCATCGATATGAGAAGAAAACAGTCTTTGATATATTAGGTGTCGTTTAAAATTGTGGCACATCTGATAATCAAGCCGCTTAATTCAAAAAAATGAAAACCGTTAGGGGTTATTTCGTATGCAAATCTTTAAATTCCCTACACGTAGCCTTTAGAAAAAAGAAACAACCTCTACTATAATTGACGTTGTATCATCTTAGCTTGATAGCGATGTGGCGGTACCCCATGGCCATCAAGCTAAGTTTGTTTGAGGAGGTGTACGAGACAGGTGTGAATTTAGGGGAATCCAATATTTTCTATTCAAATATGATAGAATAGAAGTATATCCAAAACGGAGGAACAACAAATGAACTCAAACACAAAACAGTTTATTTATGATATCCAGCAAAGAAAGAACAATTATATAGAAAATGTATTAATAGCCATACAACACCCTAAAAAAGAGCAATCTGAACAGGTCATTCAAAATATAGTAGAGAAGATGGATATGATGATCAGTTTAGTTACTACTTACATGGCTATTGAATCAGAATCTATGAAAGAATTAAAAGAGCTTCAGGAAGAAATTATTCATGCGCAAGCATATATTCAAAAACGAAAATTTGAAGAAACACAGCGATAAAACCCTGTGTTTTTATTTGGTCGTCTATGACGCCAATCTATTATAAATCAAATTAAGGGATTAGGTACACTTACCATATTTTTGTTCACTAAAGTCATTTCCCTCCAAACAACTCATTCTATAAGACTCCTTTCTAACTTACATTCTTTCTTTCTCTCACTATATGATATAAATCCTATAAATATGCTAGAAGGATAATTCATTATATGAACGAAAATAACATTTTAACTAATTCCCCGAAAGAATTCTCCTTCCTCAAGCGTGTGAAGGGCGTAGCCCAACGATAGGTGGGAGATGAATTTCGGTTTGGCATAGCCAAAAACTTTTGATAAACTAGCTATATGAAGTTCTTTGATAACTTGATATATGAGGTTGCAGGAAGAAAATAGAGTGCGAAAACCAAGCCATTCGGTTCCTGCGTAAAATATCAACCGTACCAAAAGAGCGTCCAAGCGTTGGACATCTAGGGGTGGAACGCCCCGAAGTAACGCTCAGGGAGACGAAAGGGTACTTTCGTCGTGGAACTGAGAAGCTCCCACTTCAAGCTTTGCTAAGTGGCGAGTAGTTCACTAAGTTACGTTTTCTATTCCTAAATTACTAAAAAATTATTTATATACGATTCTTTTTTACTAATTAATAGGTAATGATATAGGGATACTTTGCATGTACATCTAGGTTGTTCCTTTCAGGCTATGTATCATTTTAAATACGCCCTTTATTAGAATAGTGTTCATACTTTTTTTGAGATTCTTTCGTAATACGTGCGTTAAGTAAAATTGCTAACAACAAAAACACTCCATATGTTCCCCCTGTAGCTCCTATGATAACCACACTACTACAAACAAGTACAATTAGTAGGAGTAACGAAACTAAATAAATATGTTCATAGTTCTTTGACATCTTCTCGTATTTTATGCGTTCTTTCCTTGCATCCATCTAAATTCCTCCTTTACATTATCCATTCCACGATCAAATAAATCTCGCCCTTAAAAGGGAAAGAATATATCTTTTTAAATAATTAGCTTGTTTTTTTATCAACTAATTTATATAACGTAAAAAGAAATCCTACCAATATTAAGCTTTCCAACATGATAATCCCGACCCTCTCCTTCCGTTTTAGCTCCAACACATCAGATAAAAGTAGCAAACAAAAAGGATCCTCCCTTCTTTTAAAGGCTGATCCTTTTCTTCATGCATTCAACTATTCTTGATTAATTAGAATAACAGCTGGTCCATCTACACGAATTCCACCAACTTCGATTTTTTCATAAGGCTCAACTGTAATAGAAATGACCCCTTCCCGCTTCTTTAATTCATTACTTAATTCTTTTGTTAACATTTTTTTCATGTGTGCACTCCTTCTTGCTGCTTAATTTATTATTGTTATGTAAATGAAATTTAAAATGGTTTCCTGGTCTGGAAACCATTTTTTGTAGTTGACCATATGGTGTTACCAGTTCGTTTATCAATTTTACGTAAAGAAGAGATAAACAATTGCCTATTCACTGTCTCAATAGATGTAAGGAACTCTTAAAGAGATAGCGGTGAGATCGATTGTTTTTTCTTCTAGAAATAATGACTTAGATAATATATTACCTAAAACAATGAAAGCCCTACCTCTCTTTCATCTTTACGAATCCTTGTCCGTGCCAGTGTGAATCAGGATTTCAAAAATCAAGTGACTATTTGATCGCGTTATTTGATGAAACTTCGAACGCTCGTAAAAGAAATTTAAAAATAAAAATGGATTAGATTGAAGTAATAATAAAAGAGGTTCCTACTCAAAAAGTGAGTTGAAGAAGTTGAATGTCTTTGAAATGATTTACTTTTAATAATAATCATATTCCCGAAAAATTCAGGATATTTTCGGGGTATGTAATACATTATCTATAATGAATCTTAACAGAAACTTTTTATTTGATTTTCAGTGATCCCTTTAATTAATCCTAGTTCACTAATCAAAAATCCATGTGCGTTATCCAACATTTTTTTTCGCTTGTATTCAGTGCTTTTTCTTTCTTCATACGCATTAAATCACGTACAACTTCGGCACCTTCTTGTATTTCACCCGTTTTTATTTTGTCCGTGTTCACTTTATACCTTTGTTTCCACGGTAATAATCTATCTGATTCTCCATGCTGAAAAATGTGTATAATGTTTTTTAATGCAAGTATATCAGTAACTGGGCGTATACTCGAACTTAATATTTTCCCCATAGGAATCATGACTTGCATATTACTGATTGACATTTTTATAACATAATACTGTTGTTTTTTTCCTGAGAATTCTTTTTCTTCTATGGCTTCAATTATACCTGCTCCGTGCATTGGATAAACAATGTTATCGCCAATTTGAAACATATAATCCACCTCCATATATGGTAACCTTCTTAACCTTAACACACATGTTGTTTTTTATCAAATATTTTATAATATCATAAAATCATTTTTGCAGTCAACTACTTTTTTAGCAAAAATTAAATTTAGTAAAAAACACCCCAAAAACAATAGGGAGTGTGTCAAATTCCCCATAAAGGGAAGGGGAATTTCCCTGCTTATATTCTGAAATCTCTACTCATTAACATGGATTAGTTTTCCCTTGAAAACGACCAAATCGCTCCCGTATTTTTTTCAATCTTGTGTGGTACTCCATAATCTCAATTCTTGCTTTTTCAGCTAAAGGTGCAATTGGTCGTAAGTCTTTTAACCCCCAATAATCAACCACTACATCAAGTACTTGATGTAATGGTCCATAATTCCCTTCTTTTGCAATCACAACCATTCTATTTTCAAAATCAGGTATGACAGCACCTGGCATTTTAAAATTTCTAATTAAATTGGCAATATGATAGCAATAGTTAGGTTCCAATTCCAAATGTGTTCAAAGGGCGTCTCGATAAAAAAAACGTATGACCTTACAATGAATACTGTAAAGTCATACGTAATGACTAGTTAAGATAATCTCGTTATGTTTGCGGGACCCCTATAAGAAATCACAATGTGCGATCCAATCATTTGTTTTACTATTTTTAGCAAAATAAATTCCGCCACCATGAATAATCTTTAAATGTGCTTTTGGATCGTCTGTTATTTGAAAAATAAATTCATAACCCGCGGGCCATTGAATGCCTGATTTGGCAAAACTAGCATAGCCACCTAATTTATGTATGTAATGATTTTCTTCAAAAATATCCTCGTAGTAGTCAATATCAATTGTGTTTTCAAGTTCTAAAATTCCATCTTGCATGTTGTTTGGAAAATCTTCCGTATCCCATTGTGGAAACTCATCAGTTACTAATCTAGGTATTAAGGGAAAAGGTTTTAGATTCGGAAACTTAAGTGACATCTCATCCGGTACTAGTTCCTCTAAAGAATCATATTCTCTAATACAAAAATTTCCTGATAAGTTGGACAAGTCTTTAGCAAAGTTTGGAGAAAGAAATATTGCGATGGCTTTCATTTCTTTTACTGCTTCTGGAACAAAAGGTATTTGAGTTAAAAATTCTTTTTTATCGATTGATTGTCAGGAAAATCTGTATATGTTAAAATTCAAATAGAAAATATTCCCATATGATGATTAGACAGCTGTTTTTCATGAGTAAGATTTTAAAGTTCTTAATAAACTAGGAGGCTTAAAAATGAAACTTTTAGGAAAAGTAGCTATTATTGGAGCATTAACTATTGGAGGAAGTGTATTTTCCTATACTGTAGGAGGCAGTACACCTGCTTCTGCTGAATCTCAATTTATACAGAAAGCATCACCGGTTTTTGATAACTGGCAATGGCAAAACTATTTTTTACTCCACCATAATGCAGACTTTCTACAAGAATTAGCTGTTGGTGATTTGAAGCATGGAGATACTTTTGACATTACAATTTATACAGGTGGTAAAGATACAGGTATTGTAAAGATATACCGATTAAGTGAAGATGAGAATGAAGTAGTAAATATGCAAAGATATAAAACAATTTATGATACTGGTACTGCGCATAATTATGGTAGATTTGTAACACCTATTACATCAGTTTATAAGCCAGGATCATATGTAGCTGTTATGAAACTTGGAGAAAATTCTTATTATGGTGGCAGCTTTAAAATTAAAAAATAATGAATGTTAATTTCACTAATGATAATATTTTTGATATGATCAATGTATAATAAAAACATAACTCATGTAATAGTTTAGGCGGTATACTTGACCAACGGCCGCTTAGCTAATGAGTTATACCCCTTAGAAAAGGTACCTTGCAGCAGGGGTACCTTTTCTTTTATTTTTAGTGGTAAATTATTTTAAATAGAAACTATATAGTTAAATTCACCTGTTAAATCATCTTGTTCCTTACCTTAATCAGTAGTAATTGGAGGAAGCAAGTTGTTCTCCCTCTTTTCCTCATCATGAAACTCTTAATATCTAAAACAGCATCATTATACACAGCTGTTTTTTAACTATTTATACACGATTTTTCTTATAGAAACATAACACACCAAACATTAGTATAACACCAATCACATAAAACATTGTTGTGCCGCTGCCACCAGTATTAGGAATCACCCAATTATTCTTCGTATTTTTCACTGTTATTTTTTGTGTCCTTACTGTCTCTGTAATTTCTACATCTATTGGATCTCTAATTAACATATAGCCATTTGGTGCTTTTATTTCTTTAATCGTATATTTCCCAAGTACTAATTGCTTGGAAATCACCTTTCCTTTTTCATCTGTTGTTAATCTAGCAACTTCTTTACCTTCTTTATCTAAGACTTGAAATACAGCACCTTTTAGTTTTAAATTGATATCCTTGTCATCAACTTTCTCAATTTCAATTTTTCCACCCGGATCTGACAATTTCTTATTTCCTATCTTCATTTCTACTACTGCATCTTTTTCTACCTTTACAGCTACTTTATCTTTCAATAATTCATAATCTTTAGGTGCTTCTACTTCCACAAGGGTATAGTTACCTATTGGTAAATCTTTAGATATTGCCTCTCCTTTTTCATCTGTTACTAACTCTCCAACTACTTTTCCATTTGAATCTTCAATATTAAACTTTGCTCCTAGTAGCTTTTTATTTTTATTGCTCGTATCTACTTTCATCAGCTTGATTTTCCCTATTGGATCTGGCAACTTCTTATTTCCTATTTTCATTTCTACTACTGCATCTTTTTCTACCTTTACAGCTACTTTATCTTTCAATAATTCATAATCTTTAGGTGCTTCTACTTCCACAAGGATATAGTTACCTATTGGTAAATCTTTAGATATTGCCTCTCCTTTTTCATCTGTTACTAACTCTCCAACTACTTTTCCATTTGAATCTTCAATATTAAACTTTGCTCCTGGTAGCTTTTTATTTTTATTGCTCGTATCTACTTTCATCAGCTTGATTTTCCCTATTGGATCTGGCAACTTCTTATTTCCTATTTTCATTTCTACTACCGCATCTTTTTCTACTTTTACAGCCATCTTACCTTTCAATAATTCGTAATCTTTAGGCGCCTCTACTTCCACTAGGTTATAGTTACCTATTGGTAAATCTTTAGATATCGCTTCTCCTTTTTCATCTGTTACTAACTCTCCAATTACTTTTCCATTTAAATCTTCAATATTAAACTTAGCTCCTACTAATTTTTTATCATTATTATTACTATCTACTTTTTTAATTTTTATTTTCCCTGTACTATGCTTGTTCCAATGTTGCCAGTTAAATTTGAAATTGTGAAATTCAAATCCACCAGTTTGTTCCACTGCACCGACAAATGCTTGTCCATTAATTGAACCGCCTTTTGTTTCTAACACAGCATTTGGAGCAAATACACTTCCAACAACACCATACCCCTCTGTTGTGATCTTTTTCGCATTAGGAAAAATCCAAATCACTTTCCCATATAGCTCAGTAAATGGTGAATCGGTAGAGTATGGTTGAGAAGTAGGAATAATATCCGTAGCCCTTCCAATATTATTTGTGTCATATAGAATAGACCCATTTTTAAATGTAACCTCTTTTGCATCCGAATACATAACAATAAAATCTATGTCCTTAGCATTGGGTAAAAATACATCTCTTACATCTAAATTTGTTTTTCCTGTCAATTCTGATGAAACATAAATATTAGGATTGTTTATATCTTTTCCGATACCAAAACTCATATTTGGAATTGGGGTATTAGTTTTATATTGAACTGCATTTTTACTGACTTGGTTCACCATATTACGGAATTCATTAAATTTGGCGTCAATTTCTTGTTTGTCTTTATAAACAATACAATCATAAAAAGATTGTATGATACGATCTGGATCACTCTCTTTTGTCATTACGACTATCCCATTTTGAATGATAAAAGATTCCTCTCTTGATTTTTCAAATTTTCCAGCCAATAACAAGGACGGATATCCCTCATCAATCCATTTTTCACCAACTATATTAGATGTTCCCGCTGCTGCACCTACAATCGTATAACCTGATGCATCCATATGACCTTGAACTGCGATTGCCCCTTCAATGTCGCCACCTACAGCCCTATGGTCACCAAATACAACTGCATTATAACGCGATATATCACCTAAACCTTCTAAGTTTATCGTGGATCCATATGCTTCTTTTGGTAAATATACGACAAAACTTCCACATATCATTAACAAAACCATAAAATGAATACTTACCAGCTGTAATCGTAACCTCAATTCCCCTGTCCCCACCTTTACCCTATTCTTTTCTACAGTCGAATAAAGTGAAATCTTTATTATTCGGGATTTTTTTCATCCCCCACATATCTTCTTTACTTCTCTCTAAATTTTTGGGCCAGCTGCCCGTTAATACGGGATAACTAAATACATTCTATCTAGTTATTTTTTCCTTATAAATTACGCCTAGAAACACACTTAACAATAGAATTGGAACAATTATCGTCCACTTATTAAACATAAATAACTCTGTACTTATTTCTTGTTTTTCTTTCTGGTTAAACGCTACACGCTCACCTCGAACCAGTAATCTATTTGTGTTTACTCCATACGGCGTACATGTAATTAATGTGGTATAATCTTGATTTTCCACAATTTGTAGATCATCCGTTTCATGGGGTAACACTACTTTTATTTGATCTACTCTATAGGCAAGAACTTTGTCTAAAGAATGAATATAGAAAAAATCTCCTTCACTTAACTTATCTAAATCTGTAAATAATTTTGCTGATGGTAAACCACGATGTCCTGTTAAAATAGCGTGTGTATTTTTCCCACCCACCGGGAGTGAAGAATGATCTAAATGACCTACCCCGCGACTTAATACTTCCTCAGAAGTCCCTTTATAGATTGGCAGTTTTATATTAATTTTCGATATTTCAATATACCCCATTGCATCACCTAAATTTAACGCATCGGCATACGCTTCTTGATTATTTTTTTCTTCAGCAAATGGATCTGCAAATGTTTTCTTGGTTGTTTGAACTTGTTTATTATATTCCGCTGCTTCTTTTTCCCTACGCTCGATTTCTTTCTTTTTTAGTGCTTTGATTTTCTTATCGTAAGAGCTAATCTCAGAATAATGAACCCTAGTCGCCAACCAATTACTAATAGTAGGATATAAAAAAATGCCTAATCCTAATAAAAAAATCCCTCCCAAAACAAGATTTCGTTTCATATTCCCACCTCTATATATACTGAAATATCGAAAAGAGGAAAGCATTTTGCTTCTCCTCTTTTCACATCATATGGTTACATGCTCCTAAAACCTTAATTATTTGCAAACTTTTTTCTAAAGAATACAAATGCCGCTGTAACCATTAACGTAACACCTAGTGTAGTAAATAGAGTCGTTCCTATACCACCTGTCACTGGAAGGATCCAGCCACTTTTATTATTTTCTACCGTTAATTTAACCGATTGATTATTTTCGCTAATCTTTACATCAATTGGGTCCTTTAATAATTGATAAGAAGCTGTTGTACCATCTTCTTTTGTATATGTTGGTGCTTTCGTTTCAAAAATTTGATAGTCTCCGTATGGAATGTTAGTCCACGTAATAACACCATTTTCATCTGATACACCTGTTACTTCTTTTCCTGCTACAACAACTATTTTTCCATTTTTATCTTTAAGTACAAACTCTGCACCTTTTAATTTCTTCTTATCAGCACCATCAATTTTTGCTAACTCAATAATCCCAGTTGTCGGCACAACAACTACGGGTTTAGATTCCTTTTCCTCAATTATTTCATTTTTATTTGTAAAATCAATTTTTGCTATATTTAGAATTTCTGTACCAGATGGCACCCCTTCTTTTACTTGCGATTTAATTTGTAAATGAAATTCTTTTTTACCATCTAACTTTGTGAAATCTTTTACCGTAGCTGTTACTTTTTGACCTTCTACAGCTATTTCTACAACGCTTGCATTTACTTCCGTTCCGTCAATCTTTACGACTGGCTTTCCTTGAATTACTAAACGATTGTCCAAAGTATCTGTTACCACATATTTTTTGTATTCTTTAATGTCTTCTGGAATTAATGTTTTAATATCATAATTGTAAGTAGTTAATGGATTAATTGGTAACGTTCCTAGGTTTCCATTAATCTTTTTGTCAATAGTTGGTTCTTCATAGTTTTTCACTTCTACTTTTACTATTGCACCAGAAGTAATTGTGCCATCTTCGTTAATTGTTCCAGAGTTCTTAATAAAAAATTCGCGTTTAGTTGAATCTAACAAATAGCCTTTCGGAGCTTTTGTCTCTTGGAAATAGTATTCTCCATACTCTAATCCTTGCACGCGAATATGACCCTTACCATCTGTTACTAACTTTTTTCTAACTTCTGTGCCATCTTTTTTAAATAAAGAGAATTCTGCACCTGCTAACGCTTTATCGTTTGCACCTGTTTTTATTAAATCTACTGCACCGTGTTTAATCTCATTTTTCGGATACATATGAACATCATAGTTTAATACCTTACCCTCTTTATTTGTTAATGGAATATCCACTGTATACGTATTTGGATTTAGGTTAACATGAGGAGGACCTGCCACTTCTTTCACTTCATAACGTCCTAACGGAAGATCTTTCAATACAGCTTGTCCGTTATCATCTGTTACTACTTGAGTTGGAGTTGCCCCCATTACAGGCTTCGCATCTTCTTTCGCAATCTTCCCATCATTTGAAATTTTTTCGAACGACGCAACCTGTTTCACTTCAAACGTTACACTTTTTAATGGTTTCGCATCTTTTGGTACCTCTTGATTTGCAGAACCATCACCTTCTACCCCTGGTGCTCCATCTTTTTCTTGTTCATACTTATGAATCGTTAAAGAACCTTTGGTTGGTGAAGCTGCCTTTACCAATATACTAGACCACGTAGAGAACGTTAGGAAAAAGACTAAAAGCACACTAAATAATTTTTTCATTTCTCTTATCCCCTTTACTACTTCTATCATTTTAAAAACCTATTTATTACTATTTTTATCTAAATAGCAATAGTGTACCAAGTATCAGCATTGAACGAATAACATAAAACACAGTTGTCTCAATACCCCATTGTTTATAATCACTTATTCACTCTTCTCATTTTCTACCTTTATGTTGTCTCCCCATATGATATAAGTGTAATTTTCTCCCCTAAATTACACTTATATCTCTACTTCAAAAATCATTACAATTGTTACATATTAGATTTCATCGATAATTTTCACTAATCACTTAGAAGGCAATCTATTAATCTCTCCCCTCTTATCCCTATTTAAAATCCAATCTTAATCATCTTTTAATAATTTCCAGCAACTACTAGCAAATAAGTGTGGTGGTTCATATGTTCCGCTATCCTCAAAAACCGTTACCTGTATATTCAAATAATATGTGCTAATCATGTTAAATTATGGTATTATTCTTAGAAGTTTAGAATTTTTTTTAGAATTTTTTTATGTAAAGGCTTTCTGTTTCTATTTACTTTCGGAGAAAAGGATATGTAATTATTCAACTATTACACGCAACTGTAAGGAGGAAGAATATGAATAAAACACTCAGTCAAGTAGATATAGAGTACATTTGCAATATGTTTTTCCAGTCTTTTGAAATTCCAGTTTGTTTTTTAGATTGCAACAAAAATATTCTTTTAGATTTCACATCACATAATGATGCACCTCCATTTTATACATCAAAAGAAGAAAAGTTACATGCGCTTTATCAGAAAAACGATCCATATAATTTCCCTATCTTTAGAACTCACCAACATCTAGAGCACTTCATTTTAATTCACATAAAACATGATTATATGGTTAACGGTACTGTTATTATTGGACCTGCAACACATGTAAGCTTTTCTAAAAAGAGAACGGGTAGAAGCTTGCACTTCATTCCAAATTATAAAAAACTAAGTGATTATTACTTTTCATTGCCGGTCAAAGATCAATATTCCTATGTAAATATAGCGATCTTGTTCTATAACATTCTCTATAAAAAAGATTTAGATTTAGATGTAAGTACCTTTTTAAATAACAGCGACTCACTTCATGAAACTCATAGTGGTTTCTTGAACGAAGATGTATATATTTCAATGCAAAAAAAAAACGAATCTAACTGTCATAATTTGTATCTAGAACAACAACTACTTGATGCAGTAGAAAATGGAGATAAAGAAACAGTACTCAAATATTTTCATGTATTCCAACAAGAGACTCTTGCATCCTTATCTTCATTTCATCAATTGAGACGTCATAAAAATGTTTGTATTTCATCCATAACACTCGCTACTAGATATGCGATAAAAGGAGGTCTTCCTTCCGGGATTGCTTATACGATTTATGACCTACACATCCAAAAGACAGAAAATTCAAAAGAGACAGAGTCCGTTTGGGAATTATTAAAAAACGTTTTCTGTACTTTCGCAGACCGTGTAAAGGCACAAAAAACACAGCAACACTCAAAGACTATTGCGATTTGCCAAAACTACATTTTCAAAAATATTTATAATCAAATATCTGTTAAACAACTTGCAAAAGTTGCAAACGTAAATTCGGATTATTTATCTTTATTATTTAAAAAAGAAGTTGGTATTTCATTAAGTGAGTATATTCAATGTGAACGAATTGAAGAAGCAAAGAAATTATTAACTTTCACAACCTATTCCTTATCAGACATATGTGCTTCGCTCAATTTTAGTGATCAAAGCTACTTCACTAAAATTTTTAAAAAATTCACCAACGAAACACCTGGTAAATACCGAAAATCTCATGTTGTCATATAAAGTGAAACTTCCATTAAAGCAACTTGTTTACAGTAACTAATCAATGGATGTTTAGTGTTAACCCACATCTATTAACCTTAAGATTTAGACTATTTTTGAAGTGAAAAAACGTTACTATTCTTTTATTTTAATGGGAATAGTAACGTTTTTTATATGTCATGTATTTATGTATTCAGAGGAGCATGCTATTCTCTACAAGATCATCCAAGAGCAAAGTCTTATGAAAGCCAAGTGCACCCATAACAACTATAATCATATTTATTAAATAAAGATTTTAAAAAACGTGCCATTTCATACAAGTCTTCCTTTTGAAATTATGGCAGCAGGTAAAAAATTAAATGATGTAGGCATTCGTGATAATGATAAACCTGAAGGTCTTGCTATATTTGTTATAGTTACTGGAGGAAAAGACGATTTTAAACAGCCCCTTACTTTAGATGTAAATATAAATAGAATTGGAAAAGTAATTGGATCTTGGAAAGTTGAAATTCAAATTGATACTTCACATTAAAAAATAATACTAATTAAAATGAAAAAAAATAGAACAATATGTATCTAATGCTCAGTTTATATGTTTTCTTATTTTCGCTACATTTATTTCTTATATAGTTTTTACTCTATCGTTTATTTATGATTTAAGTTTATAACCTTAAATCAATCATATAAGACCATTACAAGAAAAAACTCCCTAAAAAAGCAGGAAAATAAATAACCGATTCCTTAACGTATAAGGAATCGGTTATTTTGTATCTAAAATGTGTCTAAATGTACAATTTTCTTTTTTTGATATGGTGCCCCCATGACAATCAAGCTAAGTTTTCATGATGCCCCCAAAACAAGAATTTCGTGAATTTTTACTGTTTTGGGGTGTTTCTTTTCACTAGATTGATGGACATGTCCTGCTACCCCAATTATGTAGCAAGTGTTTTTTTATGATTTGATTGTTTTACAATACACGAGCGTCGTCTTCTATAGTTTGTTTTTTAAATTTTCGGGTCTTACTTTTAGATTTTTTAAAAGTTAGAGCCATACCAACAAAAATTAGAGTAATCCCTGATACTTGCATTAAAGTTGGTCGGAATCCTGTAAGCACCGTGTCCAATAAAATTGCTACAGCTGGATCTAAAAAAACTAATATCGAGATTAATTTTGTTGATAAATCACGTAAGCTATCAAAGAATAAGTAGTATACCAATCCTGTATGGATAAGGCCGGTTGCTATAATATACGTCCAATTACTTTGAGTCAGTCCATGGAATGCATCAAAATCTATAAAGGGTATTAGAAGAAAAATCCCTAAAAGTGTTTGCAAAAAGGTCATTGCATAAGCACTCATGTTCTTAATACCTTTCCCAAATAAAGTTGTAAATGCATAAAACAGAGCTGCGAGAAGTCCCCAAACCATGCCAGAAGACATTAACGAGTCGAAAGAGAAGTTTTTGTTTATGCCAGCGATTAATAACGCTCCTACAAAGCAGATAATGATAGAGATAACAGATAATACTGTTAATTTCTCTTTAAAAACAATACTTCCAATGATAAGTACAATTATTGGAGCAAGGTGATAGACTGATATAGCAACTGTGACCGACATATTTTCAAACGCTTTAAATAAAAATACCCAATTAAATACAAGGAAAAATCCACATATCAAGACTTGAATAACTTCTTTTCGTTCCCATTTATCATGTTTGTACTGTCCAGTAATTAGCCAGCATAGACTTAAAAATATTGTAGCAAAAATGCATCGTACAAATACCAACTCAAATGAAGGTAAATTTGTTTGTACGGAAAAAAAGCCGACTGAACCGAAAATAACCATTGATATTATCATCTTCAGAGCCGGTAATGATTTTCTCTCAATAGAATTTTGTTGAATCAATTTAATCCCCCCGTTAAATATCTAATTTTTAGTAAGAAAAGCACCGTCCTTCTATAAAGGGCAGGTGCTTTTAATTTATCTACAAAAAACCCTTCATTATAAATTTTTCCCAGCTGTCCAACCACCATCTATGACAAAGTTGGAACCTGTAACAAAGCGAGCCTGATCAGAAATTAAATATTCAATACACGAAACAATATCCTGCGGTAGTCCCCACGTATCTAAGGATTGATTGCTTTTTATAAGGGATACCAAACGCTCATCACTAAAATATTCTTCTGTAAGCTCTGTCCTAATGACACCGGGAGAAATACTGTTCACTCGTATGTTCTGCTTACCAAATTCCATAGCCATCTGTTTAGTAAGTCCAATTAGAGCATGTTTTGATGCAACATAAGCTGCTCTTTCAGGTTCAGCCATTAATCCTGAAACAGATGCTATATTTACTATGCAACCTTTTGTTTTAGACTTGTACCAACGCTTAGCTGCTTCCCTTGAAAGAATAAATGGTGCTACTAAATTAACATCTATTACTTTTTTAAATAGATCATCAGAGAGTTCTAATACAGGTGTTATTTCCCTGATACCAGCCGCATTTATAAGTATGTCGGGACAAAGGGTATCTGTATCCAATTGTATAAAAAGATTATTAATCTCATTGCTGTTACTTAAATCTATTTGTACTAACTTAAAAGACGTATGTGTTTTTGTATAGTCTACTAATTTATTTGTATTAATATCAAGAGCTATTACATTAAATGATTTTTCTAAAAAATATTCAATACAAGCATTTCCTATACCACTGTTGGCACCTGAGATCATAATAGTCTTATTTTTTATCATTTTGGCTCCTTATAAGAAAACGTTACTAATAAAATGTCACGTAAGGCTTCTGTATTACACTCTGTTCCTAGTGGTGTTACAGCGTGGAATACCTTTTGTCCAAATACTAAAGTTTCTAGGGGATCCTTCAAGCTAATAAGCTTGTTAATTTCCCTAGGGCTGTTTGCGATCAGATTGTCTCCGCCAAGAGCTGTATTACTTAAATTCATGAGATGTAAAAAGACAATCGGCTCATCATCCTTATGTAGCCAAATTGGAGAGCTAAAAGAAGGATTTTCTCTAGTTGCCTTATATCTGACTTGATGTAGACCTATAACCAAATCCTTACTTGTATCAAGTATATTTGTATTAGATGCAAATTCACTATCAAAGCGAACAATTTTCTCAATTAATGAATTATGTAAAAATTCATCTGTTATACTGTTGAAATTTCTAATTTTCCCACCATCGTCATAATTATATTCTTCAGATTGGAAATATCCATTGTCTGTATCTAGAACATAATCTGAAGAACCCGCGTATTTTATATATCTTGAATAGGCTCTAGCGCGACATTCGCCATATGCGTCGTTTTGTAAGCTGTAGTAGTCTAACTGTGCTTTCGTTAGTAATGCTTGATCTTCTTGATCTTGTAAAAAAATATCATTAGAGATTTGAATGTATCCATTTGATTCGAATTCATGTACCTTTTGTTCTACGTCAAAACTGCTTGTCTTATTAGAAACTGTTGTTAGCATAAGAGCACCTCAAACTTTCAAATTATATTTTCCCTACTGTATATTCAGCATAAAGCATGGGTTGAGGAGTAATATGTTCAATAACCTTAAATATAACATGTTAAATTAATACACAACATTAACTATCTATTAATTATTTGGTCATTAATAACTCCTATTACAGTATAAACCATATTAGAGAATTTCTGCAAACTTATTAGAATTGTATGAAATTTTATTTTAATTAGTTTTTTATTCTGACTCGCTAGGCTTTTTCTCTTTATTCCCCATTTTTGCTTGTCCTCTCCAAAATGTCAGATGTATCATTCAAATAAATTCTTTTCAAATAACGTCGATTAATCCATCTGTATAAATATATATATATATATTTATATTTATAAACGAGAATTGATTTTTAAAAAAGGTAAAATATTAACCTTTTATTAGTAGAATGTTTTATCTCCATATTTTTATTATTGAAAAAAATAAGTGTTAAATCAAATGTAAATATTCATATCGTTATTTCTTAATTATAAAATATAAATAACCATCACTGCTAAATGGTACGCTATGCATGACCACCTTCATCCTAGTCCAGCACTAATCTATTAGCAAAACATTGCCCCCTTATTTCGAATGCCTTCTCTTTTTATCTTCTTTTTTCAACAATCTTTTGCTAATTTAATATCCAGTTGTATGTAGTCGAAATCATACGTAGCACAAATGGTAGCTATCTTTTCAGCTCGTTCTTTAGACGACACTTTTACAATCATTGGACGTTCTTTCGAACTTAATGGGTACATGGTGATTTCCTTCTTCTTTTTCAGCATATTTTGGTCGTATTCGGATTCTAGATGGGGACACACGACCTAAAAAAGAAAATTATACGTTAAGGAAGTATGTATCGATTACAAATACAAACATATATTATTCTAATTTAGAATTTACATACCTATGTTCTTTTGGGTGTCATACTCCAATATCTTATTCATAACGAGTCAACATAATCCATCATTATCAGCAGCAACAAAAAGGCTTACCCTTTTATAATAAAGAGTAAGCCTTTTTGTTTACTTATTAAATAAACGACTCCACAATAATTTTTTATTTTATTTATTTGGCATTGATTCTCAGATATCCGGTTAAACCTCCGTAAACAATATCACCATCTGGCAAAACCTGAATCAAGGAATAAGCTCCATTATATGCTTGACTGTCTCCTAAGATTAGGCGCGTTTTAACCTTTCCTGTATGCCAGTCGAGTCCAGTAATCTCCCAATCTCCATCAACGTAACCATTGAAATAAGCTTGATTATTACCCGCACTTACCATAGGCACTACCGATGGAGAACTCACATCTGGATTCGCCCATGCTCTTTTCCACTTATTTGTCTTAAAATCCCACTCGAATTTTTCTACTCCTTTTTCATCAAGAGAAAAGGAGTTTGACATAGTTTCCCCACTCAGCTTAATATACTGTACTTGCTCTTTGAAATAGCGATCAATAACCCCAACTACACCTCCTCCTGTTACAAAGACCACTTGGCCGTCATAAGTAAGATTCAATCCTAACAATGCATCTTTCAGGTTTGGATTTAATAACTCTTTTGGCAGTGTAAATTTCCGTTTTAATTCAATTTCCGAAAATGGATCATACGAATGTTTGTCTCCAAAAACCATAATGCTATCATTCACAACGGTTTGAACTACCCCCACTTTCACTTCGTTTAGAAGTGAGGGATTCCCAAGTAAAGAGTTCTAACGAACTCTAATTGATTAGGCTAGCTCCACAGTCCTTGTGGTTAGAAGCCTTATCGCTTCATTCTTTAGATTAATACTTGCGTTAATATCCCTATCATGGTGTGTACGACAAGAAGGACAATCCCATTTACGTAGGTTTAGATTTTTAACGTCTTTGTTTTGATATCCACAACAAGAACATAATTGGCTGGAAGCACATGTTTTCAATACGACAATGACTTGTTTGCCATACCATTTTGCTTTGTATTCCAACATGGATCGAAATTGCGACCATGATACTTCACTAATGGCTTTTGCTAACTTATGATTCTTTAACATATTCGATACTTGAGAATCCTCTATACCGATAACATCGTGGTTTTTGATGATTTCAGTTGACACTTTGTCCAAGTAATCTTTTCTAGCATTCGTCATGTATTCATGAATTCTAGCTACTTTTACTCGCTGTTTATTCCAGCGAGAAGATCCTTTCATTCTTCTAGAAAGAACACGCTGTGCTTTTACCAACTTCTCTTCTAACGATCGAAAAAACTTCGGATTTTTATAGGTTGTTCCATCTGACAAAATGGCGAAATCTTTTAGTCCCACATCCATTCCAATGTAAGAATTTGTTTTCGGAAGTTCTTGCACTTCTGTTTCAACTAACAATGACACAAAGTATCTGCCAGAAGAGTTCCATCTAACCGTAGCATTTAAAATACGTCCCTTTACTTCACGAGTTTTGGCAACTTCATTTTGTTTCCTACAACGGCAATGTTTTCATTTGTTTGTTTGTTTGTTTGTTTGTTTGTTTGTTTGTTTGTTTTGTGGTGTAAGATTGTACGTTGTTTTTCTTAAATTTGAAACGCGGGGCACTAGTTTGTTTTTTGAAAAAGCGTGTATAAGCATCCGCAAGGTTGCGAACAGACGACTGAATCGCAATACTATCCACTTCTTTTAGCCAAACAAACTCTTTCTTCATGGCAGGAATTTTGGCAGAGCATGTACCATATGTCAAACCTTTCCCTGTCTCTTTGTATGCGTTATCCCATAGAGATAGGAAATGATTGAATACAAAACGAGAACAGCCAATCTTTTTATTAATTAGGGGTGCTTGTGTTTTATTTGGATAATTACAGAAGTTCTTCGTGCTCATTTAGAAATATCACCTAATCTATTCACCTACTTTTTTACCACATATATTCAGCATCGTTTTCATCAAATCCATCATCTCCTTCTTCATTCATTTCAATTAGTAAAAGAATTCTCTTATCTAATTCAAAACCATTATATTTTTTCTCCTTGAATTAACTCTTTCATTACTTGATCTACATATTTTTGTTCATAATCTTCAAGTTCCATTTCCTCAATAATTTGTTTCCTCTCTTTTCCTTTCCTTTCCATGAATAACTGGATAAAAAGGCACTTGATATTTTGTTTTCTATTTGATTATTTCTAATGATAAGCCCCCTATTGTAATTAATCCGTTTATCGTTATAAAACATTATTTTTTTAAAAGAAAAGACACCCTAAGGTGTCTTCTTCCGAGTTAAACCACTTAATAACTACCAAGTGTTAACTGATAACAAGATTGAATTAGTATGTACTTCAAAAAAACTGCATGTAAATTGTTTATAATTCCTTACAATTTACATGCAGTTCATTAATTAATAAATCTTAAAGCTCATTCCCTAACCCGGACGATATAATGCTTCTTCTTAATAACATATTAAGGAAATAACGTTACATACATTATTACTTTCACTATTTTAAAACGGTTAATCAAAAGTTATCTTAAGTAATTTACTAATATCATTAACCACTCGCAGCAGCATCTTTTATTGCTATACTAGACCAATCTAGCTTCAAATACCTATAACCAAAAGCAACAAATAGTCCCGCAATGTAAATATAAAATCCAACCCAAGGACCGTAAATCCCCAATTCTAATACAAAGGTAAATATAAAAGATAATGGTATAAACACGAACCACCCTAAAATCAAAGCGACTTTCATTGTATAATAATTATCTCCAATTCCTCTTAGTCCCCCAGCCAAAATTAACTGAAGTCCGTCAAAAATTACAAACAGTGAAGCAAACCGTAATATCTCAACAGTTAAGGACAGTACCATTTCTTCTGTAGTAAATAATTTTGCGATATATTCCGCACCTAAAAAATAAATAATTGTAAAAGGAACTATAAAATATAACCCTATTTTTACAACATCAATACCGATTTTTTTTGCAATCAATGGACTTCCTTTTCCAATCTGTTGACCTATTAATATAGTTGCTGTTACGCCGAATCCTATACCAGGTAAGTATGCAAGTGATATTACATTCAACACAATCTCCGTGGCAGCCAATTCTATATCACCAACTCTAGAAATGAACACAGTAAAGAGAAGCATCGCCCCACTCATTCCAAGTTCTTCTAGACCGATTTTTAAACCTTCGAAATTTACTAATTTGAATTTCGTCTCTTTAAAACTTATTAATTTCTTTGTAGCATACCAATTATTTTCTTTTAAATAACAAACTAGTAAACAAGTAACCTGGACAATTTCTGAAACAATGAATGCCCAACCTGCCCCTAGCACACCTAATTTAGGGAAATATAAATAACCATTTACTAGTAACAATGCTAATAAAACATTTAAAGTGTTACCCAGCATAGAAAAATACATTGGAGTTTTTGTATTTCCTATACCTCTAAAAAATCCATTTAATACTACACGAAACATATTTATAGAAAATGCGATTATTCTTAATCCTAAATATCCTATCCCTATCATTGCAATACTAGATGAAACTCCCATTACTTCAAAGATCCATTTAGGCGCAAAGAATGCAAATAGTATAAAGAATGGAAACAGAACAATAACAGAATAGATTCCAGTATAAGTATATATACTACATTTTTTAAATTCTCTAGCTCCATAAGATTGGGATACTAAGAAATTTACAGCAAAACCAATACCACTGAATAGAGCAAACAAATTTAATATAATTACATTTGTAATACCTACTGCAGCAATGGCTTCATAGCCTAAATGGCCAATAATTATAAGGTTTATTACTCCCATAAAGTTAGTTGAACTCATTTCAATTATGGTAGGAATTGTCATCTTTAAAATCTTCTTATTTTTACTCATTTTCAACTCCTATAAAAAAGACATGTCACTGCTGCACCATTTCCCAAATTTACTACATCGCTTTGTTCACATGGTAAACCTCTTAACATTGCTCCTGCAAATTCTCCATTGATAACATAAAGCCCCCAACATAAAATAGCTTTCCTTAATTCGATTGATTTATTTATCAAAAAAGGAATCTCCTCTTCAATTGGATATACTCTCTCTTGAACAATATATACGGAATCAGTTTTTAATAAATTCGAAATTTTGTTTTCCCAATCATTTTCATTAAACTTCCAACCTAATAGTACCTCATTTCCCCCATATCCAATTGTAGGTTTAATAACAAGGTTATCTTTGTTTTTTATGATATAATCAATTCCATTAGTGTCCAAATTATTATCTGGAATTATAATGTCTTTTAAAAATCGCGTCCATGGGATACACCTTTCTATTAAATTCAACTCTTTTTTTGTAAATAAATGTTTATACTTTGGATCTGAAAGAAATGCAAAATTCCCTTTATTACTATAAAGCTCTGTATGAAATCCTGTTAATAGTTCCAAATTCCCTGCCTGGTAAGCTTGAACGATTGGTTTTACTTCTTCAGGATTATGAAGAGCATCATCACACAAAAATACTCGATATACAATATCAATTGTATGATTTCCTACCACTAGCATATCATTATTACATTCTACATCTTTTTGAGAACATATCACTGCCTTATATCCAGCTTCTATTAACCTTAATTTAATATAATTTAAAGTCCCATAATAACTATCCAAATATTCATCCCAATCCATAACAGCAATTGTTATTTCACTATTTTCTTTTCCAATTTTTATAGCTAAATCCTGGATACTCTTTATTAATTTATCCATCGGGTCAATATAATTCCATCTTTCAGATCCAGTTAATGATTTGTAAAACCCATAAGATGTCATCATTTTATTTAAATGACCTATATCGATTCCTCCGACACTACTATCCACATTTAACTCTAACAATTTATGTCCAATTTTTGTGAAATATAAATCACTACGAGCTATTAAATTATCATTCTGATATGTCGATATCATTAATTCATATTGTTTCTCCGAAAACCCTAAAGCTGTGCACATAGTTAAGATATTTCCCTTAAATATGCGTTCCGGTAAAGATACAATAATATCTAACAATGATTTAGTATCTTCACTAATAAGGTTTAATTGTACTTCATCTAAAATCCCCGGTTTTGGAATGATTTCTGTTTCCTTGTCCAAATAATACTGAAGGATTCGGTCTTCAACCATTTTATTTTGTAACTTTTTAAATGAATCGACTGCCAGTTGAGGCATATCTAAAACCTTTAAGTTGAAATCATCAATAAGTGCCTTCATATACTCGCTACCTCTTCTTTTATAGCTTTTAATGCTATTACAGGCTGCTCGTATCCACCTTGTCCTAAATTTATAACAGCTTTATCTGAAATACGTGATACAATCCCAGCATATTTACCTCCAAACATAAATATATCAATGCCAAACTTTTTATTTTCTTTTATAATATTTTCGCCTTTACATTCCAATATCTCCACACTTGGAATTTTATTATACTCTTGGACTATCCAGTTTTCATTTTTATTATTCTTTATAATTTTGGACCATGTCTCATGATTTGTATATTTACCTAAAAATACGTTTTCTCCACGTGTAGAATTGTCTACTTTTAAAACAAAAAGATCTTTATTTTCAATAATATATGAAATTAAATTTACTTCTTCTCCTTTGAAACTAGTAATTGTGTCTTCTAATTTCCTTGTCCATAAAATATGCTTATTAACCATTTCAATTTGTTCTTTAGATAGATATTTTTCTTGGAATTTTGAATCTGTAAGTAACGCTAAAGTCATTTTACTCTCTCCAATAAACATAGAAGAATACGAGTTAACGTTACAGACTAATCCTCGTTCACATGCTTCAATTACATCCTTCATATCTTCATTTCCCAACTCTAATTGGTCTACTTTATTATAAATAATATCAATTGGTTGTTGATTAAACATTAACCGTTTTCCTTGTGAGTCTAATTTTAAATCTCTCAAATCACAAATAATAATTTTGTAACCCATTTCACACCCATATCTTTGAATGTGCTCTAATTCATACGAGTATTTTTCAGCATAATTCACAAGCGCAATTTGAGGTTCTTCCTCATTACCTCCCATTTCTCTATAAGCACTGACCAGTTCATTAAGGAATCCATTAGGTGTATCACACAGAAATTGCTTCTTTTCATAAGAATTAGTGATTTCTTTAATTATAGGTAAATCAAACCATTTCTCTTTCAATTTTCCCAATACAACAACGCCTCCAGGACAACAAGCATTCGGTTCAACTACTTTAAATTCATATCCACCATTCCATATGCAGTCAAACCTTGAAATGCGTATCTTCCTCTCATAACCTGGATTGATATTAATTAGCTTTTCATATTTACTATAATATGAAAAGTATTCCCTAATCTCTGTATCTTTCTCATAAGCATCTAATACTATTTCTAGAGAATCAGATAATATTTCAGAAGCCCTCTTAAAATAATCGTTTTCTTCATCTGTAATTGCTAAAGGTTGCACAGAAAAAGGGAGTACCTTTCCTTTAAAAACCAAACCCTCATTCTGAATTATTTGATCTACTTTCCTTAATGTTTCTTTTAAACCTACTTCATTTTTTGTTGCTAAAGAATGAAATTCTGATTCGATTTTTTTAAATAACATATAAAACTCCTCCTTTTATTTTCTTTTATCAATTACACGAACGACTTTTCCTGAACTTTCGGAAATTTTCATTTTTTCTCTTCCTACTAAGCTAACTTCCAATGGCTCAATAACTTGTAATTGAATCATTTGTTTTAATTTAGGTGTAAAGTTTAATATTCGATTTTTAATTATACTTATCAAATGTTCTTCAATTTTCTCATCCAGATTTTTTCCTGAAACTTCAAAGGACACTTGAATCTTATCTCTATTTTGATGTTTAGTTATTAACAATTGAAATTCCCCAGTTTGCTCTTCTAAATGACTACATGCTTGGGCGAATATTTGTGGAAATATTTGTTCCCCACCTAATTTAATTATCTCCCCTTTTCTCCCTACTAATTTAATTTTAGGATTTGTTCTACCACATGGACATAAAGTATCTATTTTCATTGCTAAATCGTTAGTTTGGTATCTAATAACTGGCATTAACTTTCTTTTTAAATTTGTAATAACAAGTTCACCAATATCCCCATCTTGTATAGGTTGACCTTTTTCATTTAAAACTTCAGTATATTGCAGCTGATCATGTATATGATACATACCTGGCTCACAGTAATCACACTGAAAACCTATAGTACCCACATCCATGCTTTGAAATACAGATTTAAAATTTTTTACTCCTAATATGGACTCTAAATAATTCTTTGTAGAAGAATACATTTTTTCGCCACCATAAACAATCTGATTTATTGAAAGAGTTTTGTTTGACTTCTCAATATATTGCGCTAACGGTATTACATCAGATGGCATAACCAATAGCGTTGTAACATTAAACATTTTAATATAATTAAACAGTCTTTCGAGATCTGAGCTAATACCAATGGGAACAATTTTACATCCTGTTCTTTCAAGTCCTAGGTAAACAGTAAATTCAGATGTTAAAAATCCAGGCACTCCAAATGTAGCAACTGTATCATCTTCATTAATCCCAGCCATTGCATAACCTTTTCCATGAAAGAAAATATTCTCTTTCAATTCATCTGAGGTCAAATAAATAATTTTAGGTTCTCCAGTTGTCCCTCCACTTGTAAATACATACGAATTCTGGGGTAAACCTGTTAGCATATGTCTGGGAGGTGTCGTTTTAATAATATCTTTAGAACTTATCATAGGAATTTTTTGGAACTCCTCCAAACTATTAAGATTGACTTTCACTTCTTTATAAAATGTTTTATAAAATGGTGAATATTCCTTAGCTAAAGATAAAACTTCATTAATTCTTTCTAGTTGCCATTTTTGTTTTTCTAAACTTGGGATAAAATCCGTCGTTTCCTCTAATTTTGAAAATATTAAAGTATTAATTAAAGATCCTCTCCTTTTTACTTAATTAAACTATGCAATACATATATTATTTTTCATCACATCCAACCCCATAATTACTAAATTATGTAATAAACGTTACAACCCAAAGTTTATACACAGGAATTATTTTTTGGAACGCAAAAAATACTACAAATTATTACATTTTTCGATAATTATGTATTTTTTAGCATTTTTTTATTTATTAGTAAATCCAAGCTATTTTTCATATTTCTTCAAATTCTAGTTTGAAATATATGTATGTTATATACATGACTGAAAAATCGGAATTTTATTGATAAATCCAACTCTAATTGATTTTTTTATAAATATATATAGATTTTAATTTATTATATTTGTTATTTTAATCATTTTTATACACCAAGGAACAAAATATGACACAGGGTTTCTACTTATTACTTTCGTCCTAATGACATTTCAAAATACTAAATGACCATTAATATTAACGCTTTATAATGCTTAAACCACAATCTCTAATTACTATATGTAATAAATCAACAAAAACTTTTTCATATTTGATAGAACAAAAGAGTTTAGTTTCAAGTAGATACAATTTGAATAAAGCAATTCTTTCAAACAAATATAATAATATTTCATTGTTTAAAAAAAAGCTGAGGATTCCCCAACCTTTTTAATACATCTAATCTCTTATTAAGGGGAGCACCATATCACTATCAAGCTAAGAAAAACAAATTCCCCAAAAATAAAAAAGCGTAGAAATAAAACCTTTCTACACTTTTTTATTACTTAACTAATTCTAATTTCTCTTTTTAAAATACGATTAATTGTACCGTATGCAGCTCCTATTCGAATTGGATATGTTTTTTCAATACCATCTTAGGTATCACCTTCAGTAACTTCAATAAATTCGCTTAATGGAATACGAACCTTTACTTATTGCTGTTTGAGACTCCCACGACTGAAGTCGCAAGCCCGAATCCTTATGGATTAACGTGTGGGATTCTTGAATGACTAAATGTCTTAAAGAACTAATTAAAATGATAAACTTCACTATTAAGTAATAATATAATTCATAAAAAAAATTATTTTGCTAATGCTGAAATAACAATTCTATCAAATAGACTATATTTAACTTGCTGTAATTGGTCTCCATAAGGATAACGAGAATATCCAATTTGAATCTCCATTTCCTTGGTAACTTTGAACAGCTTCATAGATTTTCCCTTGATACTCTACTCTATCCCCTTTTGTATATGCTTTCTTCGGATCCCATTTTTCATAAGAAGTATTTTGCTCTTTTGTTTTTATACTAAGAGCACTACTTTGAATAGATTGATTTCCAACTGCATCTATAGCCTTCACAGTATATTTGTATTCTATGTTAGCAGTCAGTTTGCTATCAGTAAATGTGGTTCCCTGTACCGTTTGAATGAATTTCCCGTCACGTAATACTTGATATTCTTTCACACCTACGTTATCTGTTGATGGATTCCATTTTAGGTCTACGCTATTTGCAGTAATGTTGGTTGCTTGTAATCCTTGAGGCTGTGTAGGAGCTTCTGTATCCGGGTTAGGGTTAATAATTTGATCAACTTTCTTAAGACCATTAACTGTAACTTGATACACTATCTTCTTACCAAAGCTCTCCTGTACATTTTTATCCACATTTATAAGAGTCGCACGGTTTCCACCCTCTAAATGCGTAAACTCAATATAGTCTCCGACTTTCACCGAAACTTTTTGTGTTTCAGCATTCTGTTGCCTGTTTCCATAAATATCTTTATTATATACCACTTTTCCAGATGAATTTTGGACTTTCACACTCGCATATGTACTATCAAAGTAATGATGTGGTACACCTGCTTTTAATTGAATTTGCATTTCTTCTTTTGTCTTATTAAAATCTAATTTTGCAAACTCAAAATCTCCTATTCCTTTCATTGACCATACAAATTGGTTTCCCTCTAAAACATTAACAGTATTTGATATATCTGGACTATACCCCAAATTTGACAAGATTGACTTTAAATCTGGTAAAACACCAATTTTATCTATTGAAGGATCCTGAGATTTGGTACCTGTAGTTGGATTACTTAGTATGTTTCTTAATTCAGCTGGTTTATAAGGGCGACCTAAATGTTCTTTAGCCACACCTTGTATTGAAGTCGCTGCTCCAGCAATAATTGGAGAAGCACTAGATGTACCACTAAAGCCAGTTGTATAGAGATTTTTAGTAATTCTATTAGGTTCAGCACGAGTTGTATCTACGTTTTCTCCCCAACCATAAACATCAATTCTACTACCATAATTTGAAAACCATAAACGTTTATGAGGAACAGTTGACGATGCGGCTCCAATCATTATAGCTCCTGAATCTTTAAAGTCCGGACTATTGCGATTTAATACCTGTTTTCCATTCTTATCTCTAAATTGATCAAGGTCATTAGTACCATTTGCCCCGGCTTCTATCACAATAATTCCTTTATCAGTTCCAGCTCGTATTGCATCAAAAATAGCTGGCTGTACTTCAACAGGTAAATATTTATCTCCATATCCATCATAAGATGCTTGTGCTTCTAATAATAAAATATCCCCAGCTTGTAAATTATGTACAGCATTTATTATCGCATCAGCCGTATTATAAGACCCATCACCTCTTATTTGGGATACTACTTTAACCTTTGCCTTTGGTGCAATTCCTATGTTACCAACCTTATTATCTTCAGCAGAAACAATTCCAAGAACAGAGGTTCCATGACCAACGTGTTGATCTATATTTCTACCAGATATTAGTTCAATTTTTTGATTTACTAAATCTTCATGGTCTAATAACCACCCATACTCCATATCTACAAAAGTAGTTCCTTTTCCATCTCCACCTTTAATGCTCCAAGCATAAGATGCATTAATCCCATATGGTGCTTCCTTAAGATATCCCTGGTTTAAAAATCTTGGATCGTCGTAAGGGTTAAGCGCTAAAGTAGGTAATTGTATTTCTGGTAAAAGAGTTGGTTTTTCTTGCATATATACTTCTTCAACAAGATGAGATTTCTTAAGCTTGTCCATCAACGATTCAGCTGTTACTTTATTAGGAACTTCTACCTTATAATAATCTAGTAAATTAGAAGATGATTTCTTTTCAGTTTCCCTCGTATCTTTATCAATATTTTCAATCTCTATTGGGTCCACAGATGTAAATAAACGCTTTAATGTTAGCTGTGGAAATTCAGAAAAGATTTTTACTAATTCCGGATCGCTATCTTCGTTTTTTATTTGTTTTTCAAGTCCATCCTTATACGGGAAATTCACTTCACTTTTAAACTTTACAATAATGTGATCTTCTTCTTTAATATCTGCCTCAGATTGACTTATATTTTTCACGGAATATTCAGAATCCGCATACACTTCATCGGGATTTTCATGAAATTTAATTAACTCTAATCCTGTAAAGGCTGTAAGTGCAATCGTAGAAACGAATATCCCTTTTATAAATTTCATAATGAATACCTCAATTCTTATTTCTTTATATAAAAATTTATAGATTATTTAGGATTCTACAATGAAAATCCTTTGAAAAACGTCAAAAATATTAAAAATACACTTATAAATAATTCTTCATATTGCTTACATTTTCATAGTAGATGGCGGCACGTTTTTCTGACCTTATTAATCTTTTTGGACAAAAAAATGATGAATGTGAAGTTAAAACTCAGACATGTTACCTATAATGGTAGTTGTGCAGATTGTAAGATAGAAGAATGAAATTTGCATGCTATAATTTGACATAATTCTAATGGTGTGGGGTGTATATTTCTCCGTAAAAGTAATTTATTTTCATCTTTTTCAAACAATTTATTATATTATTTTGATCTAATTAGGCACAGAAACAATTTAAAAATTCTTACTACTTTTAGGAAAAACGTTTTTAGGGTACATTTTAAAATAGCTCTTTTTCTTTAAAATGTTCCTGTGCTTAATATTTAAAATATCTTATGTCAAAATTCACCGCAACTAATATGTTAAATGATTTATTATTATATACAATATGGAATATTTTAGTTAAATATTCCATATTGTAATCTATTAAATATAGCGTATTTAACTTATTATGAATTGATTTGTTAGTCTAAGTATGAATTATTAAGTATGTTTTGTTTATAATTGTCACAATATAATTTTATATTCGACGTTTTAATTACTTATAGAACATTTACATATGTTATAACCGTTATTTATGAGATTAAGAATCTCTATACATATAAGATTTACTTAATTTAGATTTTTTCTCTCTCAATCATTTTGTCGAAAAAAGTCGGATTTTTATATTTTTTCTTTATTTTTTTATTGTAAACGTTTTATTTTCGTGTTACCATCTTAATCAAACAATAGATAGTAACAAACTTAAAATATTTCTTTCCATTAGACACATATAAACGTTCGGTAACAACATGAAAATATGGCCAAAGAAAAATGAACTACATGTTAAAATATTCAATGGGATTTTTACCACCTAATTTTTCTGTTAATTCAGAATTTACACCTTTAACATTTTGTCCCTAAACAAAATTTACATTTTAGCGTGGAAAACCCAAAAAACTAAATCACCCACCCAAATTAACAAATGAAATGTCTGGTTATATCTAGTAATAAGTCATGAAAAAATGATTTCTTCCCTAAGAAAATTTAGCCGATTAATAAAAAGCATCTAAATTACTATCTATTGTTGATCACATATTTACCAACTCTAAAAAAGAACCTACTGAAGGTTCTTTTTTATTCTAATCATTAGTATTTCAATTATTGATAATCATTGGTGTTGAATCTTTATCTCCTCAGCTTCAATCAAGTATTATCGTCCTTTTTTATAAAGAATTGTTTCATGCAATTCTATTTATTCTTAACATGCCTCTTTAACCTTTCAAAAGTTTCTTTACCCATTTGAATTTAGTTATCCATCTTACAAAAACGATATCTGTTCTTACTCTGGCTTCATTCCTCTTGAAAAGTATTTTAACGTTTAACTAACATCTGATAGAGATAAGGAACTAATTTCTG
Organism: Bacillus sp. FDAARGOS_1420; assembly: GCF_019344915.1. Classification (NCBI taxonomy): domain Bacteria; kingdom Bacillati; phylum Bacillota; class Bacilli; order Caryophanales; family Bacillaceae; genus Bacillus; species Bacillus sp. FDAARGOS_1420. The sequence goes on from NZ_JAHWJB010000003.1 coordinate 455,444, forward strand.
GATTTTTGTTAACTCGGTTTATATAGGTTTCTTTTATTTACACTTGCGTACTTATATAGATACGATGATAATTTTACTTTTTATTTTTTTGTTTTTTTATTTTTATAAGACCATGTTCCGAATGATGGATTATCCACAATTTTATATCTAATATAGAAAGAATTATGTCTGTTTCAAGTGACATTTTGCTTACCTCCTTCTTTCTTAAGTGTTATGTATACATAATATCTCTTAAATCTAGAGCTGATTTGAAATATATATAGTTTTCCTGTGAAGTCTTTATATTGTTTTCTAGTAATTCTCCATACAAACTCCAGATAGTAAAGTTATAATGGCTACTAGAGGTGATATAATGATCAACCATCATATTCTTGTAATAGAAGACGACCAAGAAATTCAGGAATTAATTAAACAATTTTTATTGACACAACAGTATACAGTTGAAGTTGCATCAGATGGATTAGAAGGAATGATACAATTTAATAAGCAATCCTTTGATTTGATTCTTTTGGATGTGATGATGCCAAACCTTAACGGATTTGAAGTTGCGAAAATGATTCGAAGTCAATCAAATGTGCCAATTATTATGCTGACTGCGTTAGAAGAAGAACAAGATCAAATGAAAGGATTTGATCTTGGAATCGATGATTATATTACAAAACCATTCTCTTTTCATGTTTTGATTAGACGAGTCGAAGCAGTACTAAGAAGAAGCAATGATAAAAGCTTAGATAATCATTTCGTCTTTAAAGAATTGCGTGTCGATGTCGACGCCTATAAAGTATATGTAAATGAGGTTGAAATCTCCTTAACAACGAAAGAATTCGAAATTCTGCAACTACTACTTCAAAATGAGAAAAGAGTACTCCCAAGAGAAAGCATCGTAGAAAAAGTTTGGGGATACGATTATATTGGAGAATCACGAATAATTGATACACATATGAAAAACATACGAAAAAAATTAGATATCCCATACATTAAAACAATAAAAGGCATTGGTTATAAAATCGATGAATAGAATCGTAAAAATCATGAAAATGAAGCGAATTACTTATAAACTTTTTATGACTACATCCCTCATTTTGTTAGCCTTTGCAGTCATGATTTATTTAACTTTATACTTTTTTCTTCCTACATTTTATGAACAATATAAAACAGAGCAGCTTGAAAACGGAATGGAAGAAATAATTGATAAATCTAAGAATCTTACTTTTCAAAATGCACAACCGCTTTTTGAAGAGTATATGCAAAAAAATAATGCAATACTCAGATTTCCAGATTACGAAAGAGTAAACGTTTATTCTACTCCTTATACATTTATTCAAGGAAGTGTTACTCAAGCAGCACGAATAGGGAATTCAAATAGCCTGAACAAATCATATGATATTCCATTTCAGGATGGTAACCAAACCGTCATAGTATACGCAACATTTCAACCTATTGATGAGGCTTCCAAAGTTTTGGTACGTTTCCTTCCCTATATCAGTATTATTGTAGTTGTTATTGGGATAGGAAGTGCTTATTTATTTTCAAGGTTCATTACAAAGCCTCTCATTTATATTAATCGAGGGGCACAAAAAATGGCGGACTTAGACTTTTCCGAAAAAATTGAGATTCGTTCTATGGATGAATTAGGAGAACTATCTAATAGCTTGAATGATATGTCCATTAATTTACAACAAACTATGTTTGATTTACAAAAAGCAAATCAGCAATTAAAAAGTGATATTGAAAAAGAAAGAGAAATAGAAACAAAACGCAGAGAATTTTTTGCAACTGTATCACATGAATTAAAAACCCCTCTCACTATTATGAAAGGATACTTAGAGGGGATGATATATAACATTGGTCCTTATCAAGATCGTGACCAATACTTAAAGAAAAACCACCAAATTATCGAAAAGATGGAAGATCTAGTTCGTGAGATTTTAAGTATGTCTAAATTAGAACAACATACATTTAAACTACAATTAAAAGAAATAAATCTCTCCGAGTTAATGGATATAATCACAAAAGATCTCAGTTTTTTTGCTTCTCAAAAAGACATTCAAATCATAAAACAGATTGATTCTAACCTTTCTGTCTATACAGATCAGGCTCTTTTAGAAAAAGCCTGTAAAAATATTATTCATAATGCAATTATGTATTCTCCGAATAGCGAGAATATATATATACAGCTAACTCAGGACTCAAAACAAAAATGTATCTTAATTCAAATTATCAATACAGGTGTACAAATTAAAGAAAATGATATACAACATGTCTTCGAACCATTTTATCGAATTGAAAAGTCAAGAAATCGAAATACTGGTGGGAGTGGCTTAGGATTATATATTGTAAAACAAATTTTTGAAGCACTAGGTATAGAGTACTGTATTAATAATGTAGAACAAGGTGTACAATTTGTTGTTAGTATTCCAATATCTGAACAATAAACAGCCTCCCCTAACAATTGGGGAGGTTGTTTATTATTACTTTTTAAAATACCCTTATACAATACTTACCCAGTATTAGATGTATCCAACCTACAAACCAAGCTAAGAGTTTTGACTTTACCAGTTCCAGATGAGCCTAAAATAGTTTAAACTAGAATTGAATTCGTGTGTATATGATCAAAAAAAGTTAAATCAATTTACAGAAGTGACCTGTTCAAAATCAGACTACTTTTGCTCTGTTAATTTCACCATTTTTGTTATTTTTTCATCATTGCGATAAACTGTCACTTTAATTGTATCCCCCAATTTTTTCTTTTCATATAAATACTTGCGGAATTGAACAACGTTTTCTATTTTTTGTTCATCCAATGCGATCACAACATCATGCTGCTGTAATCCTCCTTTTTCTGCTGGTGATTGATTCGATATACTCCCCAACACGACACCATTTATTATCTGTTTTGGCAGTTTTAATTGATCACGTGCAGAATTTGTAATTTCCTCCACATTAAATAACTGTACACCTATCATTGGACGTTTAACCACACCATCTTTTTCCAATGATTCTAGAACTGTTTTAGCTATATTAATTGGAATTGCGAATCCGATTCCTTCAACTGCGTGTTGTGCAATTTTACTTGAATTAATTCCAATGACCTCACCTTGCTCATTAAATAAAGCCCCTCCGCTATTCCCAGGATTAATAGCTGCATCTGTTTGAATCACCTGTGCCTGCCAATCCACTTGTTGATTTCCAAGTGTGCTAACAGGTATTACTCTATCCTTACTACTAATAATCCCCTTTGTTACACTTCCTTCTAACCCTAATGGATTCCCAATAGCAATTACAGATTCTCCTGTACGAATTTTTTCCGAATCTCCTAGAGTTGCTACTTTTTTCACATCTGTTCCGTCAATTTCTAATATAGCTAGATCTAATAATGGATCTGTCCCTACTACTTTAGCGGTAAGCTTTTTACCATTATTCAATTTTACTTCTATTTTATTTGAACCGTCTATCACATGATTATTTGTGACAATGAAAACCTTATTGCCTGTTTTTTTATATATGACACCTGATCCTGAACCGGCCTCTTCTGATTGTTTTTGTACTGCAAATGGATCTGAATTTTTTTGATAGTTAATGACACCTACTACAACTTCTTTTGCATCTTCAATCATATTTTGAAGACTATTCACACCTTCTGGTTTGTGCGAGACAGGAGTAACCTGATTCACTTCGTTATTTTTAGCGGATTGACCTGTACCTCCTTTGATCTCATCTATATATGGAGTGGTCAAGCCAATAGTAATTGACCCGATCATTGCACCAATTATTCCAATAAAAAAATAACCATTTTTTTTACCGTCTCTACTTTTGTTCTTTCTTGTTTGTTTTGTATCATAGTGTCCCATTATGAACACTCCTTTCTCCTTTTATGTCACCTGGATATTCCCAACTTAATATTTTCACTATAAGCCCTAAATCTGGAGTGTACATGGAGATAATCAGTAGTTTATCAAGAGTTGTAAATCTAGTTCTGGTGCAAAAGCTTCAAAATATCTAAAAAAAACTGAAACCCGTTAGGGTTTATTTGGTATGCGTATGATTAAAAGTATGCTTATATTTTAGGAATGCTTTACCCCCAAAAAATGAAAGTACATTTTGTTTCCATTCTTAAGTTGATAGGCAGCATGGTGTAGCACCACATCGCTATTAAGATAAGATAAGAAAAGCAAATACCCCCAAACGAGAAAATTGACATTTCCAGATGAAAATGTCAATTTTTTGTTTTAGGGGCGTTATAAATTTTTTAAGTTAATGTGGTGATACCCCATCGCTATCAAGCTAAAATTTTATAGTACCCCCAGAACGAAATTTTGTGCTAACTTGTAACAAAAAAGCCCATTTTTTCGTTTTGAGGTATTTTAAAATATGGGTTGGATAGGCATGTACGGTGATCCCTACTTAATTATTAGAAAAACATTAGTGTTTAAATTGTATACACGGTGATTTTTCGATGCACCCATCATAATGAATCTCTCCTTTTCCTCTTTTTATCAGTATTGGTAGGTAAAGAGGGTGCCAGACACAAAAACAGGTTGTGAAGAAGACTTTCTCCACAACCTGAGATTAAGTTATATATCCAAATATGACCTGTTCTTTTAACTATTTAGTCTTTTATAATCTGTTATAGTCGATATAACTAGAGTCATAATAAATCCACTGACCTGTTCCAATTCTTAGCCAACCATTCTTTTCTTCATATACGGTAACTTTTTCGCCTTTACTTGTCTTTCTAACAATAGAATAGTTTGTACCTGATCCGCTTCGAACATTTACCCCAATACCATTAATTTGAGCCGTTCCAATTACCTTTTCAACACTACCATTTTCAATTACTTGTAGCATATTTAGAATGAATGTTGCTGTTTCACCACGAGTTGTTGTTCCTTTAGGGTCGTATTGATTGTCACCCTTACCTCTTACAATACCTAGGCCATACAATCTTTGTACGTCTTCTTTATAGCTAATTTGGTCTTTGTCTGAGAATGGTAGGTTTACAACTGGTCCCCATATACCTTTATACTGTAAAGCCTTGTTTACAATAATTGCTGATTCTTCTCTTGTAATAGGTGTGTTTGGGTCAAAATATCCATCACCTCTACCTAGAATAATACCTGCACTTGCAGCACTTTTAATACCATCTCGTAAAGTTGAGTTTGCATCGTTTAGGTCTTTAAATGAAGCATCTCCAGCTGGCAGGTTTAGAGATTTAGAGATTAATTGAGCAAATTCGGCTCTTGTTATCGCTCTATTAGGTGCGAAAACTCCGTTTCCTTCCCCTATCATAATACCCCTTCGATTTAGCTCTCGTATAGCTTCTTCATACCAACCTCCAGTAATGTCATCTTTTGGTTGATAAAGATTATTATAATACCCACCAACACCATTTACGAATGCATCCCATTGTCCATTATTAATCATATTAGCAGGACATATTTTACCACTCCATCTTTGGTGTTTTACAATGTTATTTAACGGTACACCAGTTTCTTTCATTAAATAAGCTACAAGTTTCTTAGCATTATCTACCGCTTTACTATAATTACCGTCACTGTTAACTGCGATTTCAATTGCAATAGATTCTCTATTACCTGGACCATCACCGTCTCCTGCGTGCCATCCGTTCTCGTTTAATGGTAGATGTTGATAAATCTCTTTATCGTCTACTGTAAAATGCCACGATGCAGCCCGGTCTGTGTTGCCTACTGCTTGGTTATATAGGTATTGGGCGTGGTTTCTAGCACCTGCTCCTACACTTGTATTATCAGTCTCATGAATTGTAATGTACTTTGGACTCATATAGTTTTGAGGACGAATATTATCGTTACCTGCTGGAACAATCCATTCAGTGAATGGAACACCATTTATTGTACTAGAGGTGCTAGGTGATATGGGAGACAGACTACGTTTTGTTCTGTTTGAATTGTTAGGAACAGTTAGTGTACCTGTTTCTTCATGAATACCTTCTGAACGTTGAAGACCATCTACTTTCTTATTGTCGACAGTACCTCCACCACGTCCGTCTACCTCTTCAAAACTAGCTTCAATACTTTTTAAAGCCTGTTCATCTGATGTTGTTTTACTTTGTTCCTGAACGTTTGTAGGTTGCTTATTGTTTACTAATTGTTGTTCCTCTGCAAACGATACCAATGGTGCAGATAATACCGTTAATCCTGCCGTGAATGCTACTACTTTTTTATTAAATCTAATGTTCATTTCTAATTTGGTATACCTCACTATTTTAATAGATATACCTTCCTCCTTGTACTTCTTTTAGTGTGAATGTTAGTTTAAATAACGATAGCCTGAACCCTCAAAATAACAGATTGATTTTACATTTCATATGTCATACCAACATCTATAAGTCCTACATGAAATATTAGTACTTTAGAAGTATAACACAGCACGGTTGCAATACTGCCAAGACTCTTGCAAGTAATCTCCTAATCTTGGATATACTAATAGTATGACTCTAAAAAAGGGCATGATCACATCGCTATTAAGTTAAAAAAATCTGTTGTTCTCCAAAACGATAAAAATAAACTTCGGTGCTATAATAACACAAAATTTCCATTTAGGGGGTACTTCAAAAACTTAGCTTGATAGCGATGTGGCGATACCCATCAACTTAAGAATGGAAATAAAGTGTACTTTCATTTTGTTGGGTAAAGCATTCCTAAAATAGAAGCATACTCTTAATAATACGCATACCAAATAGACCCTATCGTTTTATTAAAAGTCAAGGAAATAGTAATGAAATCCTATATTTATGTGATTGAATATAATGTCACACATTTTATAAGGTAAAAAGGAAAGGATAGATGAACAGGAGAGTATACCTGTTTACATCTATCCTTTTTTACAACAATATGGCCACATTTACTACTACAACAACAAATTTTCATATAGTTACTGAACTATTTTTTGAATAACTAAATTAACCTCTTCGTTAACTTTAATTACGAATAAATGGTCCCCTTCACCTTCAATTGGATCAACTACATCTTCATTAAAAGATTCAGCGTGTTGTCTACCATATCTATTAAACTAGCTGTTTTTATTTTCCCTGATTCCTTTCCATACCTAAGGTACCCAAAAGTCCACTGGATTCCCGAGGCTACCATCCACATTTGTGTCTCTGAAAAGACATTTTGTGCCACTAGACGTAACTGTAGATTTCTGAACAAGCAAAATCATGAAAATACACACAAAGTTAGATTATCATCCATTACATTACTGTTTTGCTTCGTTCGAATAGGAAAACTCGGAAGAACGCCACTTGTTCGATATCTCCTCAATGTGATAAGGTGTCGTTCTGCAGCATCCACCTATTAAACGTGCACCTGCTTGGTACCATTCTTCAGATTGAATATCCAACGCGTTACATTGTTCATGACCATGCCATGTTTTTGTTTCTGGATTATAAGTTTCACCAGAGTTTGGATAAACAATAATCGGTTTTTTGGTGTTTGCCCTCAACTCTTGGATTGCACCAGTCACAACGGTTACTGGCGCACAATTGATGCCTATCGCTACAATTTGTTCACTTTTCTCAAAAACTCGTGCACACTCCACGAGTTTCATACCTTCACTAACCTCTTTCTCATTTTTTAGCGAAAAGGAAAGCCACGCATATGTTGCTGGAAATTCACGCAATAATGTATCTAATACTCTTGCTTCTTGCAGGGAAGGGATTGTTTCAAATGCCAATAGATCTGCACCTGCTTCAATTAACGCAGACATTCTCGAACGGTGAAAGTCTGCTAATGTTTTATCTGTCACACCATAGTTGCCTACATACTCTGAACCATCTGCAAGGTAAGCCCCATACGGTCCAACTGATGCAACAACCAATGGTTTAGGCCTATTCGTTTGCGTATTTTCCTTCCAAAAATCATCTCTTGCCCTTCTTGCAAGTAACACCGTTTTCTTAATTAATTCCAAAGCTTCCTGTTCTTGTATTCCACGCGCGGAAAAACCACTAATAGTAGCTTGATAGCTTGCTGTTATGGCACAGTCCGCTCCAGCACGAAAATAGTCCGAATGAACCTGATAGATTAGTTCCGGATTTTCTAGTAACACACGTGCCGACCACAGGGGATCGTCCAAATTACATCCATGCGCCTCCAATTCAGTAGCTAATGCTCCGTCAAGAAGCATAATGGAATGTTGGGATAAAATAGCATCAATTGGGTTGATTTTGTTCGACATAATCTACGCCCCTCTTTTTTAGATTTTTTGTTAGATAATAACTTCCATAGCAAAATAAAATAAACGGTATGCCGCAATATAAGGCAATTCTCTGTGTTGGATCGAATGCAATTCCAATACACGATGCCAGACAAAGGATAAAAGAAGCAATTGGTACTAATGGATATAGTGGTGTGCGATAAATCAAGTCCTTTTCAGAATTTCCTTCTTTCAAAAATTGTCTGCGAAATAGGAACTGGGAAGCACTAATACTCATCCAAACTATAACTACTGCTAGACCGGAAATGGAAACAAGTACGATATAGACAGTATCTGGTGCCACAATACTTGAGAGCAAAGCCAACGCTCCACCCACCATGCTGAAAATGACGGCGTTGATTGGAACACCTTGCTTCGTCATTTTCCCAAAAATCGGGGATATCGTTTTCTTATTAGCAAGCGACCAAAGCATTCTAGAAGAGGCATAAAGGCCTGAGTTTGCCGCAGATAAAATGGCTGTTAAGATAACGAAATTCATTATGTCAGCTGAATATGGCACCCCAATTCGTTCTAGAACTGCAACAAAAGGGCTCTCTAATACCCCTGCATCGGAAATAGGCAATAACGCAGATAAAACAACAATCGTTCCTACAAAAAAGATGATTAATCTCCACAGAGTAATTCGAATGGCCTTCGGTATCATTTTTTCCGGGTTCGCTGTTTCTCCAGCTGCAATGCCTATTAATTCTGTTCCCGAAAAAGCAAAATTAACCGCAAGCATGGTCATCATAATGGCCGTAGCACCATGAGGAAATAAACCTCCACTTGTAAAATTAGAAAAGAATGGTGCTGCTTTTGAATGAGTCATCGGAAGAAACCCTAGCATTGCCGCTACTCCTAAAACAATAAAAAACACAATAGCTATAACCTTTATCGATGAAAACCAAAATTCGGATTCGGCAAAAAATTTAACAGTCAGGACATTTAATACAAAGATCAAAATGGCAAAAAGAGCACTCCATACCCAAACATTAACCGATGGAAACCATCGCTTCATAAGTAATCCTGCGGCTGTAAATTCAGAACCTAAAGCAACAGTCCAAGTTAACCAATACAACCAGGCTACTGTATACCCTGTACCCGGTCCAATGTATTTAACTGCATAACTATGAAATGCGCCCGTTTCAGGCATATGTACGGAAAGCTCTCCTAAACATAGCATAACTAGATAAACCACTAGCGCACCAATCAGATAGGATAGAATTGTTCCAAACGGGCCAGCTTGTTGAATAGTGTAACCCGAGCTTAAGAATAAGCCAGTTCCAATCACCCCACCAAGTGATAGCATGACTAAATGACGTGCTTGCATTCTCCTTTGAAATTCTCGCCCATTTTTGTTCTCCATTTCTACTCTCCTTTAGTTACTATCCAGAAAAAATAAAAACGCACTCTAAAAAAGAGGGCGCTACTGACAAATAAAAACGGAAGCTCTCATCTATCAGGATTATCACCCGCTGGAATTAGCACAGTGTCTACTTAAGCAGACCTGTTGCTGAGGTTTCATAAGGCCAGTCCCTCCACCTCTCTGGATAAGAAATATTTTTTTATAACCTTATCAATCCATTCAATAACTGTCAAGATAATTCTGTTTTTTTAAAAGATTATCTATTATAGAAATACAAAAAATAGAGTATTACTATAACTGCAACCCACTCCTTCTTGGGTATTATGTGAACTACCCGCCACTTAACGTCCTAACGGACTGTTTGAAGTGGGGGCTTCTCGGTTAGTCGTTACTTTTGATAGCTAACGAATTCGTCCTAAGACAGCCGAGCTAACTCCCTTGTTCCAAAGGATATTTTATTGTTATTTATGCTAACGCTAATAGGCGTATTGCTTCATTTTTGGTATTGATAGCTGCGTTATAATCTCTATCGAGATTTACACCGCATATGCAAGAATATACTCGTTCAGACAATGACATGTTTTTTACATTTCCACAACTACTACATGTTTTTGTGGAAGGAAACCATTTGTCTATTTTCATAAGTTGTTTTCCTTGTTCGTTTAGTTTATAAGCTAAGAAAGAAGTGAACATACCCCACCCATTATCAGCAACACTTTTTCCAAAATGAAGTGCTCGTGACACTCCTTTCATGTTTAAGTCTTCAATAGCTACAACATCAAAATGAGTAGCTAACTCTTTAGACTTATGATGAAGGAAGTTCTTACGTTGGTTCGCTACTTTTTCATGTAACTTAGCTACACGGATACATTGTTTATTCCGACGAATAGAACCTTTGGTTCTTCTAGATAATACTCGTTGTGCCTTTGCTAATCGGTCTAACATTTCACAATAGAACTTAGGATAATTGGCTTTCTCATCCTCAGAACTAACGTATAATCCATCCATCGCAAAGTCTAATCCAACAACTGTCTCTACTTCTTTTTGTACAATCTCTTTTTCGTATTCAGTCAAGATGGACACATAGTATTTACCAGTAGGTGTCATAGAAATTGTACATGACTTGATCATATAATCTTGTGGTATCTCTCTATGCTGTTTGATACGTACCATTTTCAGTTTTGGCAATTTGATATGACCAGTAAGCAACATAATATTTCCGTTTACTACATTCGTTGTATAAGACTTTCTGTCTTTTTTACTTTTGAATGTTGGGAAGTCATTTTGACCACTAAAGAAATTCTTATAGGCAGTTTGCAAGTGTAGTTGAGCATTTGTCAAAGCTAATGAATCAACTTCTTTTGACCACTCAAATTCTGCTTTATATTTCGCAGGAGTTGGAAGCTTTTGTTTCTTTAGTTGTTCCTTATCATCTTTGTATTTTTCGTACGCTTCTTTCCGTTCAGCTAGCATTCTGTTATACACGAAACGTACACAACCGAAGGTTTTACGCATAAGATATGCTTGTTCTTCTGTTGGATACAAACGGAATTTATAGGCTTTATTATGCTTTGTCATATCATTTCACCTCACTTTTCATCTTGATTTTCAATATATTTCTTTACTACATCTATTGGAGAACCACCAGTAGTTAGTAAGCAAAAACTTCTTGACCAAAACATCTCTTTCCAAAGTTTCTTTTTCACTTGTGGAAAGTCTCTCTTGATTAGTCGAGAACTTGCACTCTTATAAGCATTGATGAATTTTGTCATTTCTGTATTCGGATGTGCCTTGAACAAAATATGAACATGGTCTACATCCTCATTCCACTCTACCAGTGTTATGTTGTAATTCTCGGATAACCTGATAAACATGTCTTTTGCATAATCTGACATATCATCATCAAACACATTTCTTCTGTATTTCACGACCAACACAAGATGATAATATAACAAGAACACTGAATGATTATTGCTATCTAATTTCATTGATATACCAACCTTTGTACTTTATAAGACTGATTATATCAGAGGCAAAATAAAAAGCAAAGCCTTTTGGCTACGCCAAACCGAAATTCATCTCCCACCTACCGCTGGGCTACGCCCTTCACACGCTTGAGGAAGGAGAATTCTTTCGAGGAATTCGTTAAAACAAAAAGAACTTGTAGGAATCTCTACAAGTTCTTTTTGTTTTCAGGTGAATATACGGGACAAACAAACTATCTTACAGATTCATCATAGAAACTACAGGGGTAATGCTTTGAAAAATATATTATATAACAAATATTAACATCTATAGATTTTAATTTTGAAAATTATGTTAATTCGGAACAAAAGTAGCTTTTTTCTTAGCTATTATTAATTTCGTTTACTACTAACTTCTTTTTACTTAAATACACTGCTCGATCCGATTTTTTTGCAACTTCTTGTGAATGCGTAACAACAATTACACATTTATTCTCTTGATGAGCGAGCTTTTGAAACAACTCAATAATCTCTTTTGCTGTTTCTCCATCAAGGTTTCCTGTTGGTTCATCCGCAATAAGTAAATCAACATTGCAAGATAGTGCCCTAGCAATTGCTACACGCTGTTGCTGCCCACCACTTAGTTGCAAGACGTTTCGTTTCGCTTCTACTTCTGTGAGTCCTACCTTCTCTAATAATTCTAATGCTCTTGCTTTTTTATTCTGTACCTTCACACCTGTAATTTCCATTGCCGTTAGTACATTTTGAAGAGCAGTCATATAGGTAATCAAATTATAAGATTGGAAAATTACCGATACATTTTGATTACGGTACCGATCCAAACCAATTTTTCGAATATCCTTTCCATTAAACAGTACATAACCATTTTTAGGTATATCTAGCCCACAACCTAAGCTAAGAGTTGTGGTTTTACCAGATCCAGATGGCCCTAAAATCGTGTAGAAATGTCCTTTTTGAAAAGAAAAGTTAACATTATCTAGTATCGTTACTTTTTTTCCGTTACTTTCATAGTAATAATCTAAGTTTTTAAATTGTAAAATCGTCTCCATGTCGAGCCTCCTTATTCATCTTTTAAAAGGATTTGTTTTGGATTTAAGCGTAGAATAGATAATGCTGGAAGAAGCGTTGCTAATATAGCAATAGCTAGTCCAATTCCCCCCATTTTTCCTACATCCTCTCCCGTTACACTTACATCAATTTTATCAATTGGCTCCTTTTTTTGGTCTTGTAGACTACCACCAGGTCCAGCCACCATTACAGTACTATTTTGTGAGGTGTCTGTTTCTTCACTTGCTGTAGCAATTTCACTTGAAAGTAAGTTATCCCCTACGAATTGAGAAACTTTAGCTCCTGTTGTTATGGATAATCCAAATGCTAAAATAGCAATACATACTACTTCTACTACGAACTGCGCCATCAGTTTCCATTTTTTCTCTCCAATGGACAATAAAATCCCCATTTCTTTACGACGTGCTTTAATCGATAACATAATGATTAATCCTAAGATAATCGCACCTGCGATAGATACCATATAGATAATCATTTGAGACGTAGAAGCGATATTTTCGATAGGACCAATCATTTGTTTGTACAATGAATCTTGTGCATCTAACTTAAAATAATTAAAATCAATATCAGATTTTTTTGCTTCTTTTTTAAATGCATCAATGTATTGTGGATCGTTCAATAAGTACACAACTTGCATAATACTCATACCTTCATCTGTTTCTAATTTTTTTAAAGTAGAGTAAGGCATATATAGTTTATTAGCTGGATTCATCATAGGAGGGGCATTTTGACCCATTGGTTGCTCATTCGTTTCATAAATACCGATAATTTCAACTTCAAGAGTTTCCTTCTTATCCCCTGATTGAACTTTAACCTTATCTCCTACTTTCAAATTGTTTTGTTCTGCTAATCGTTTTTCCATTAAAACTACATTCTGATCTTTCATCTGTTCTGTAATTGGTTTTCCATCAACGATTTTACTTTTTCCATTTTTAAAGCTTTCTTGTAATAAACTCTTGCGAACTCCTTCTATCATAAGAGAAGAATTCATATCTATGTCTGAACCTGAACCTGATCCTCCCACCGTTGCCATTCTAGCATTTCCTTTTCCTTCTCCTTCTCCTTCTCCTTCTGAAGCTCCTACTAATTTAAATCCATCTGCGATTCCGAAATTACTGGTTATATAATTATAGTCTTTTACATGCTTGGACTTCGCTAATTGATCTGTTTCTTTTGTATTGAGCTGCGGCGGATTAGGCGCTTCTCCAGTTTCCCTTGCTTGTTTTCCTAATTTATCAAAATCAAGACCTAAAGTAACATCAGCACCCAGTTTTTTTCTTGCTGAATCAGCAGCTTTTTTTGATGCATTTTGGATTGTGAATCCTGCCAGCACTAAGTTTGTAACAATCAGAAAGACCGCCATCAAAATTAATGATGTTCCTATTCTTTTTTTCATACTGAGAATTGCGCGTTTTATAAAATTCATTTTTCCTAACCTCCTTGATAGTTGTTATTGTATATACGCTATCTGGAGTTTGTATGGAGCTATTCCGTAGTTTATCTGGAGATATAAGGAGTTTATGTGTATTTATTGTTGATAACTGACGGTATCATAATATTTAACGAATTCCCCAAGCCTGTGAAGGGCGTAGCCCAACGGTAGGTGGGAGATGAATTTCGGTTTGGCATAGCCAAAAACTTTTGATAAACTAGCTATATGAAGTTCTTTGATAACTTGATATATGAGGTTGCAGGAAGAAAATAGAGTGCGAAAACCAAGCCATTCGGTTCCTGCGTAAAATATCAACCGTACCAAAAGAGCGTCCAAGCGTTGGACATCTAGGGGTGGAACACCCCGAAGTAACGCTCAGGGAGACGAAAGGGTACTTTCGTCGTGGAACTGAGAAGCTCCCACTTCAAGCTTTACTAAGTGGCGAGTAGTTCACTTCTACAGCTTATTTAGAAGAGTCATGTACATTTCGAAGACGTTCTTGAATAAGTTTTGTTTTTTCATTCACCTTTGATGCATATGTGAAATCACCATAACAATATGGATACCTAAAATTATTTTGATTTCCACCACAAGTGTACATCTCTGGATTTTGATCAACTTTCATCTTAGAAAACTTTTTAGCCGAATCTTCCGAGTGTTGTTTATCTTCTTGGCTGGCAATAAAATCAATATACCCTGGTCCCATATTATAGCTTTGAATAATTGTATCCATGCTAACATCTTTTTCCGTTCCATATTTGTACATTTGAGCAAAGTGTTTTACCCCTTGTTTAATACTCAGGCTTATCTCTTGAAGTTCATTTGGCTTTAATCCAAGTGACTCAGAAGACTGCATAGGGTCGTTGCCCTCACCTCTACTCTCTTGGTACATAATTCCTAACAAAACTGCAGTTTTCCCTCCTAAATCATATTTTTCTAATTCTTTTTTCAAGGTGGGCTCATATTGCAATAAACGTTTTTCGGTAGCAAGCACTATATTTTTATGAATATTGGTTTTATGATTAAAATATAGTATTCCAAGCATTGTTCCTAAACCTAAAATACTAATAAATAATAATATAATAATTCGTATTTTACTCGTATTCTTCATATATTCCTCCTCGTATAAGAAATTCTATTTTTCAATGGCGCTTGGTTATTTATAAAATATGTAGTGACCATCTATCCCCCGCTCCTTTTTAGACTGAAACATCAATTCTTTAAGGTTTAAAGTTTAATATAAAAATCTAAAGATAAGGTAAAGATAAGATAAAGTTAAGATAAAGTTAAGATAAAGGATATTTTTTAGCGTACTTTAAAAAGGTATTGGTACAAACAAATATGTGGGACAACTTGTTGATATGAATGGATATAGTGATAATCGAGAGGTTATCGTACAAGTTATTAATTTTGGAGATATCATTTTAGAAGAAGATTTACCCTATCTTTTTAATATACTTTATATAGAAAATTAAGAGATAAAATATAATAAAAAACGGCTAACCCTCCACGTAAGAGAATCAGCCATCACAAATAACTAATTATTTCACATCTAATTTTCCTTCCACTTTCGTAGGAATGCTTCTTTACGAAGATTCTTTTGCGCAGTAAATTCTAACTCCTTTTCTTTACCTTCCTTATCAAAACCCGATAATATATATTCATACTCCTTTCCCATCACTTCACCATCCATAGATTTTGAAACCCCCTCTTTTCCATCCATTTTAATTTTAACGTAATATTCATCTTTAACCATACGATTGATATCACAACCAACTAATAAGCTTGCAAATATAACTAAAATACTAAAAAGTGCAATATGTCTTTTCATGTTGTTCACCTCTTTGATTTTCTATTATACTGTAATCTTATTCTGTTTTCGTTTGAAGAGAAATTCAAAAACATGACGTCTACATTACATTTTCGTAAGATAACAAAATTAACTACGTAAATACTTACAAATGAGATATTATCCTAGACGCTATACAATGAAATATTTGCTTAACCATTGAAAATCATTTGAAGGATTACTTTCTTCTCCATGTTTTTTACTATTTCATGACTTGTTTCAAATTAACTCCCCTCATTTACCGCCTTCTAACAATCCGCATCACACACGGCTTAATACATTATCATAAAGAAAAAAGCTCTGCACTATGCAGGCTTTCTTTATGATTTCACCGCTAAATTATTCATAAAACTTTCTATAGAATTCGCCTGAAATATACGTAAATGGGGAGATTGAACGTCGTAATGTTTGTCAGTAATTATAAGGATTGAAGGAAAGAATTTAGAACCTTTCGGTTGCCAGGATTCATTGTGCCATTCTTGGCTACGGAAGTATAATTCGTATCTGTTTATCTTATCTTGCATTATTTTTTTACTGTACACTGACTTTTGAACTTCAATAAAGAATGGTGATCTACGCCATATAGTAAAAGCATCCGGCTCCATATATTCTTTCCCATACTTTGGTTCAACTTTGAATAGTTTAGGATTTTCATAATGAACGAGTTGTTTGTATACGTCCACAATACCAAGGAAATGAGGGGTTTTTTGACTTGTCTTTCTGATAGAACTCGGTTGCGGAAAATAAATGTATGGGTGCTGCGAAACATTTGCATCAACATGGCCATCTCTTCTTAATCGTTTCATAACCGTATTACAGCAAGTTACCGCATTCTTTAAGCCTTGAAAATGCAAGTCAATAATATCGTCACGGGACATGCATCTAAATCGATTCAAATCATTCAAAATTCCTTTATCTCTACTCTTCATCATCTAACACCCCAAATAACGGAATTTCTTCTTGCGATGAATTCTGGAGTATTTTCTCCTCTTTAGGCATGCGATATGGTTCAACAATTTGTTTCGTCTTACTTAATTCCAAATAAGGAGCTTGCACTTTCTTTAATCCATTTCGTTTTAAAATCATTTGGCCAGATTGCTCTAAGTGCTCTGAACCAGGAGTACCCATGATATTACTATTAATTGCACTATCACATTTAAAGCCGATTCTAACGGTCATATTTAGTTTTAACTTACCATCTAACACTTTCGCATCTGGCCGCTGCATACTAAGCATAAGAAAAACTCCAAGTGATCGACCGACTGCTGAAATCTTTTCAATTGTAGTCATACACTCTTTTTCATCTTTAAGCATAGCCACTTCATCGATAGCAAGTAGAATATATGGTTTTTGATAATCTGGATTTAATTTGTTGTACGCATCAATATGATCAACCTCATATTCTTCCATAAGTTTTCTTCGTTCTCTAATTTCCTTCCACACCTTTTGAAGCATTATTTTCATTTCAATTTCTTCCATACAAACTTCTTTTACATGCTTCACTCTTCGCAAGAAATGAAATTCAGAGTTTTTTAAATCTCCAAGATACAAATGCAACGTATCAGGAGACATATATTGAATGAGTGTGGATAGTACAACACGTACCATACTACTTTTCCCGCTTCCCGTTTCCCCTGCAATTAATAAGTGCGGTGAATTGGAGTCAATCATATCGTACGCAATCATTTTTCCGAATTGGTCCCTGCCAACCACAACAGGTAAACGGTAACCTTTTAATAGTGGCTGCCACTCTTTATAATAATAAGTGTACGGTTTTAGCCCAGCATTTGAACGGAATACATGTAGGACAAATCTTTTCACATCACCTTCAATCGTAATATTCCGTCCTAATATTTGCTGAAAACAAAACCACTTCTTTTCAATCTTCTGTGGATCTAATCCGTTTGGTATGGTAAAAACATACCTCACGCTTTCTGCTGAAGAAGAAACATTATGTACCTTTGGATAAATAGGCACTTTCCCTCCGCGTGTTTGATGTTCCGTATATAGACCTGCTTTTCCAAATACCTCTATAAGTTGATTCCTTAACCTTTGTTTATGAAGCCACTCCTTTAGAATCCTCATATAATGTATACCTCCCTAAAACATGATTACGATGCGAACAAATACATATCCAATCAAGCAAACTCCACCAATCCGCATACCGTAATAAATACTTTCACTCACAAATTTCGCAGCAAATATATGGTCATTTCGTACCAGGTATTTTTCTAACATGACTGCCCCAATTAAAACCGTACCCATTACTCCTAATGCAATGTAAGTATGTAATATCTGATCCGACATATGAAGGAATGCGAAAGGACTTAATGAATTGTATTTACGTATTTTCTTTTCTTTATCTTTGTATGACCGATCCATAAACTCGCGAAAAGGAATTGTTTCTTTCCTAGCACGCATTTAAATGCCCCCTTTATAAACAGAATTTAGAATATAGATATTACATAGCTTCATCTACTTAATACCGTGGTAGTTTTACCTTGGTAGAAATCTTGATAAATAATGTGGTAATCATTCGCAACTTACTTTGGTAACCTCTTATTCTTCTACCTTAATAAATACCGTGGTAGCTGCTTTGATACATCATATTGTGGACAGCTTGTACATTATGTAAAAAACTTTTTCCGTCTATGCGAATAGTTTTTTACATTTATGTCCACAATGTTGAAAATAGGTTCAGGAGGG
Organism: Bacillus sp. FDAARGOS_1420; assembly: GCF_019344915.1. Lineage (NCBI taxonomy): Bacteria > Bacillati > Bacillota > Bacilli > Caryophanales > Bacillaceae > Bacillus > Bacillus sp. FDAARGOS_1420. The sequence goes on from NZ_JAHWJB010000003.1 coordinate 474,082, forward strand.
ATTTAAGTGTTTTGGAAATTCGGAGGTAAAAACCGAACGAAATTAGGTAATTTTTTAGATCGGAATGGCTTCACCCAAAATGATTTAGAAAAGAACGCGAAATTAAGTCGCCCTACAGTTTCAAAGGCGTGCAATGATAAAGAATACATACCTAGTCCAACTGTAATGAAAAAAATTTTAAAAGTTATTAGGCAAATAAAACCCAACGTTAAATCCACCGACTTTTGGGATATGTAAAAACTGGCTAACTAGAGTCAGTTTTTTTTTATAAAAAAACCTTTATAACAGAACGCACATTCGCATATAATAAGAACAGACGTTCTTATTTAAGGAGGTATAACGGTGTATGACTACTCAATTTTGCCAAATCGAATTGTTTTATGTGTAGATCTTCGCAGCTTTTATGCAAGCGTGTCCTGTATCAAGATGGGCTTAGACCCACTGCATACTAAATTAGCTGTAGTAGGAGATGTGAACAGGAGTGGCTCCATTGTTTTGGCTGCAACACCACCATTAAAGGCATTAGGTATTAAGAAAATGGCAAGGTTGTACGAAATACCACGGCGTAAAGACATTCTTGTGGTAAACCCAATCATGGGAACTTATATAAAATGCTCAAATTACATAACGAAATTAGCTCTACAATACGTTCCGATTGAGGATTTCCATCAATACAGCATCGATGAATTCTTTATGGATATTACAAATAGCATTCATCTGTTTGCGAATGAGCCCTATGAATTTGCATTAAAATTCAAACGTGAAATATATGAAAAAACAAGAATTGAATGCACGATTGGGATTGGACCTAATCCTTTAATGAGCAAAGTGGCATTAGATGTGGAAGCGAAGAAAACGAAAGATTGCATAGCATACTGGAATTACGAAGATGTCCCTATAAAATTATGGCCGATACGACCACTTAACAAGTTTTGGGGGATTTCGGGTAAAACAGAAGCGAAGTTAAACCGAAAAGGAATACATTCAATCGGTGACCTAGCTGTGTATCCTCTCAAATACTTAATACAAAGCTTTGGGGTTATTGGTGAAGAATTACACTTGCATAGCAACGGTATTGATTTTAGCCGCATTGCAGAAAAACACATACCCGCAACAACATCTATTGGTAAAAGTCAAATACTCATGCGTGATTACACGATAGAGGAATTCGCGATCATCCTACTGGAACATATCGAGGAAGTTTGTTATCGGATGAGAAGACAAAACAAACTAGCTCAAACAATCCATTTTTCCATTGGTTACAGTAAAAACTACGCTGGCGGTTTCAGAAAAACTCACACTATGAATCGACCAACCAATTTAACAATGGATATCTATCATATTTGTACATATTTTTTACATAAGTTTTATACCGGGGAACCAATTAGATCCATCAATGTTTCTTTAACCAACTTAATCAATGAAGGTGAAGAACAAATATCTCTTTTTGACAATGTAACACAACGAGAAAAAGAAATGAAATTAACGAAGGTGATGGATGAAATACGCACTAAGTTTGGTAAGAATAGCATATTAAGAGGAATTTCTTATACAAATAGTGCTACAGCAAGATACAGAAACACATTGTTAGGAGGGCACAAATCATGAACGACACTAATATGCCAAAGGGAAGAGGAATGGTGAAATGGACGCCATTCGCTGCAATGACAGAACAATTTGACGGTATACGTGAGATTATTAAGGAAAAAAATAAAGTAGCACGTCCACTCTTAACTTCTGAAGAAAAAGAACTTATCGAGAACATGTTATTATGCTCATTACTATCTGAAAAAGAGGTGTTGATTACATATTACGAGGATGGATATCTGCTTACTAACTACATGACCGTGACTGATATTGATCCATTGAATTGTTCTATACTATGTACAGATGCTTTTTATAACAGGATTACTCTTAAATTTATGGATGTTATTGATGCAAAATAAAAGCATTCAATGCAAAGTATAAATACTAAATGTGATGATTGCGCTCCCCCCTTGAAATAAATGAATTCGAAGCTAAGGATATGAAACTATATTTTAGAGATATAATAAATGAAACATAAGTCAAAAATATCTTATAACAAAAGTGACTCTTGTTTTGTTAGCTTGATAGCGATGTGGCGGTACCCCTTGCTAGGGCCTTTTCTATATATCTTATTTACATCAGAAACGTAGGTACGTTATAATAATTTCTTATTACATTCAAAGAGGTGCAAAAAATGAATAAAACCGAATTAACAAAAATGGTAGCAGAAAAAGCAGAACTTACACAAAAAGATGCAGCTGCAGCAACACAAGCTGTATTAGATGCTATAACAAATGCTCTTGCAAATGAAGAGAAAGTACAGATTATTGGTTTTGGTACATTTGAAGTGCGTGAAAGATCTGCACGTACAGGGCGTAATCCACAAACAGGTGAAGAAATGCAAATCGCTGCATCTAAAGCACCTGCATTTAAAGCCGGAAAAGAATTAAAAGAAGCAGTGAAATAATTATACATAGTGAAAAAGGATCTGATATTCATATCAGGTCCTTTTTCTTTAGTGACATATTATACTTGCTTATCGTGTCTGTTTAACCAGGATTTAGAAACTTTTCGTTCTCCAGATACTTCAATCTTAATCTCGCCATCTTCTTTGTATATCCGTTCAATGATTGGTATCGTCACCACTTGTTTTTCTTTTTGTTTTCGAAAATCATCCAAGTTGATAATAGTCATGTTGCACTCTCCTTTAATGATTTCTAAAGAAAAAGGCACCCGTATGAGTGCCCTTCCCCTAACTTGAACCGCCATTTACTTTTAAGAAACATCGCTTAACATAAATTATATCATATTTGTTAAATTTTGAAAATAATAATTATTAGTACACTATATATTTGAAATAAAGTTGCGATGCTTTGTATTTTTTTCAGTGGAATCTAGTCTCCTCTATAATTCCTCTACTTGTGACCGATCACAGGGTTGCTGTTCTAGTCCGTCATAAGGATTACAATAAGTGGAAAAGAATAAATGAAATTAATTCTTTTAGCTCTCTTGCTGGTGTTCCCCTATCAAAATTATACTAGAAATAAACACCATAGATTAGAGGGGAAAATCTTGAAACGAAACTGGACTGAAGAAGAGCTTATAACTGATTTTATACTCATGCCAGATGAACTAAATTTACTTATGGGTAATAGAAAGGAGGCAAACCGTCTGGGTTTTGCTCTGTTATTGAAATACTTCCAACAGGAAGCAAAATTCCCAACGGCAAAACAAGATATTCCAAGGATTATTATTGAATATATTGCAAAACAAATAGATTTATCCCCAGATCGATTTGAAGAGTATGGATGGGGTGGAAAAGAAAAAACTTATACTCGACATCGTAACACGATAAGGGAATTTTTTGGTTTTCGAGAGCTTACTGGTCCGGATAATGAACCAGGAGTATCCGGAGTTGCATCCAATCCTGAGTAAGCCTATTAACTGGGATCTCATTCGTCAACAATATGAGCAAATTATCAAATTTGCCACTGCATTACGGGTTGGGACTGCATCAGCCGAAGCAATTCTGAAGCGCTTTACAAGGGATACGAAGCACCCAACCTATCAAGCCTTATGTGAATTAGGAAAAGCCATTAAGACAATCTTTTTATGTGATTACTTGCATCATGAGGAAATCCGGAGAGAAATTCATGAAGGGCTCAATACGGTGGAACAATGGAATTCAGTGAACAGTTACATTTTTTATGGAAAGAACAGTGAGATTCGGTTTAATTCCATAGAAGACCAGGAGGTCTCGGCTCTCTCCCTACAGCTATTGCAAAATTGCCTAGTCTACATGAATACGCTCATACTGCAAGACATTCTTTATCATGATAACCAATATTGGTTGAAGCGAATGACACCGGAGGACTTTAGGGGATTGACTCCCCTATTCTACAGCCATGTAAATCCATATGGGACATTCCAAATTAAAATGGATCAAAGAATTCCCATCAAGCTAAAGGCAGCATAACAAACTACTATCCGTATAGTTATACTATACGGATAGTGGCATCCACAAAAATATGTGGATGCCACTTTTTTAGATTGGTTTGTTCTACCCGTTAGCTTAACAAGAAAGTGCTAGTTCGGATGTAATAATAAAGTCGTTTAAAAATTTGATTTTTATGCGACAATCGCGCCTTTTTGTTGAAGATCATTGCTTAAATTTTTGGCTCTGTTTTCATTTATTGTTCGACCAAGAAATGACCACCCAATTGATAGGACGGTTAGTAATATATCGTTTCCCATTAATTATGCATTTGTATCGAGCATTGCTGGAATATTAATTTCTTTTACACAAGACGCTTTGGAAAGGTTCATAACGCATTTAACTAATGAAACGATATCCTGAAGGGGAATTTGTGTGCCATTGTAAGTTGTCAAAACCTTCTCAATTCCATCTTCATAAGGAATTTGGGTTGCAATTTCGCCAGGATTAATGCAGGTTACACCGATTCCATATTTTTTTACATGTTCTCTTAAAGAATTACCAATACCACGCAAACCAAATTTAGAAGCCACAAATGAAATTTGTGTTAATTGATTATTTTCAAGACCTGCCGTAGATCCGATTAAGAAAATTTTTGCGTTATCAGATTTTTTAAGATTCGGTAATAACTTTTGTATACAGGTAATTGCGGATGTTACATTTACATGAATTATTTTTGCAATTTCTTCTGGATCATCATTCTCAAAATCATAGTCTTCTCTAAATCCTTTGCTCTCCCATATGCCAACATTATATATTAATACGTCTAATTTAACGCCATTTAATGTATTCGCAATCCGATTGCTTGCATCAGATTTCGATAGGTCAGCTTCTATCCAATATCTATTGACTCCATCGTTTAGTTTCAAACTCTCAGGACAACTTCTGGAAACAATCCATAAACTATCACCCGTATCTGGCAACCCTTTGGCGAATGCCTGACCCAATCCTTTGCTTGCTCCGAAGATAATAAAGTTTTTCATGAGTTTCTTCCTTTCGGTTTTTCCATTTATTTTAAGGTATTAATTTAAAAATATATACTTATTTACACATTATCTTAAAAAGCTTTGCTCAATTAAATGGCCCGTTTGTGGAATAGTATAATCGACATTTTAATTTTAAAAGACTTTATTATCACAAAGCATTTAAGTGCATTCTTTTGCAATGTCAATTCCATAATAACATATTTATCCATTTCAATACGTCTAAAAAGTACTGAAAACGGTCGTTTAAGGAACTTTATTTATATCTATCAAAACTGACTGAAATATGTTTATAGACTAGTTCCAAAACTCATTACCAAAAACAAAGCATCATACTAAATAACAAATACCGTTTATGGAACCTTCTTAGCGTACGAAATTCGCGTTATGTTGGCGGGACCCCCACATGCCCATCAACTTAAAAATATTAACTGCCCTCAAGAGTAAAAAAGGCCATCCTTTCCTATGATTCTACAGAAAGGATAGCGTATTTTTTTATTTTAGGGGGAATTTCTTTTTATTAGCTTTAAGCGATGTGGTGCTTTCCCTATGTAAACTGTAACTTCATTCACCTTTATTAAAATTATTATATATACATTCATTAATTAACATATCGATGTCTTGACTTAAATACAAAACTTGCTTATGGGTAAACCCATACTTCTCTACAAGTTTAATTAGTTCTTGTTTCTTTGATTCAATTAGTTTTTGTAAATCTCTCATCTCCATATCTTTAAAAGCTCCTTTAATACTATTTAGCAGTTAAATTATAGTATAAATATAAAAATAAGGGAACTGGTAATTTTGGTAATTGAGATTTAAGGTAGAATTATATATAATAATCTATATATACGAAATTACATTTGATATCTTCTATATTGATGTTATACTAAGATTAATCGGGAAGCATCTAATTAATCTTGATTAATCTTGATTAATCACTACATTTTCTTAAATAGCATGTCAACGTATAAAAAGACACTACTTAAAGTGTCTTTTTATACGTTTTGACCCCTAATACTAGGGTAGAACTAATACATAGTTATAAACTGTATAGAATCCCCTTGTGTATGTTGTTTGTTTTTCTATTATTATTCTGGTACGTGAAATTATAATGATTTTGTATATTCTTTGTGTTACTTGTAAAAATTAATATAGCATTCTATATGGATTATATGGTAATATATAAGTAGAAAAATTGTTATCCATTGTTTATACTCTATTGTACGTAGCGTGAAGGACAAACCTTACGCCCAGTTAACTCGGGCGAGGTTTGTCCTTTTTTTATTTTAAGGAGGAATTTACTATGAAAAAAATGTATAAAATCGGAGCAATTGTCACCACATTATGCGTTGCTTGTATCGCGATCTTTACATTAACTAAGAATGAATCAGTCAAAACAGAAACTGTAACACCAGAAAAAGCAATTGTATCTGCTGCAGATGCAGAAAGAGCACCCAAAAATATAAAAGATATTTCAAAAGAAGAATTGAAGAAAAAAATAGAATCCCATGAAGAGTTTATTGCATATTACTATCAACCAACCTGTCATTATTGTAAAAAGGCTGCACCAGATATCGATAGTATGTCAAAAAAGCATGATAGAACCATCTATCGTATTGATATCTCTACGCCCGAAAATCAAAGTGCCTTCCAAGAGTTCGACATTCCTGGTACTCCAGTTGTTGTAGCTTATAACAGAGGCGAAGAAATTGAACGCCTAGAAGGGGCAGTGTCAGCTGCTACATATGATGGATTCTTTGCGAGACGTAATTCGAGTGCTAGTTAATATAGTGCTCGTTTTTCTTTGTAAGAAAGGAGAATTTACATGCAGCAAAACGCCCGTATTTATTCTTTAGACATAATAAGGGGTATGGCCATACTATGTATCCTATTTGCTAATCTACCTACTATGACAGGACTAGATCCCTTTAATCAAGCAGGTTACTCCGGTATAGATAAAGTAGTTCGTTTTCTAGTAGATTTACTACTATCATCAAAGTTTTATACCATTTTTGCATTCTTATTCGGCGTGGGATTTTATATCTTTATGAGAAATACAGAAAAAAAGGGGTATCCCATATATAAACTATTTAGTCGTAGGTTATGTATTCTATTACTATTTGGTGTAATTCACTTTATCTTTCTGTGGTATGGAGATATTTTACATGCATATGCTATAGCTGGTTTTGTTCTATTGTTCTTTTATAAGCGGTCTACTAAGCTTATTTTTATAACAGGTTGTAGTTTTTTACTTGCTAGTTATACTCTACATGTTATTTTATTTTTACAGGCAAGTCCTTCTATTCCTGAAGAGATACCAAAATACTATCAATATATGTTTACAGGCAACACTACTAATCAAACAGTGAATCTATTTTCGAATTATTTACATCAAGTAAAAGCTCGTTTGTTCTTTCTTATGACACAGGAATTTCAGCAACTTCTAATAGGAATCCCGGAATATATTGGGTTATTTTTAATAGGTTTATGGGCTGGAAAGAAGAATATTTTTAGAAGTATATCGGATCTCAGAGGGAAAATTCAAGTTTTACAGTGGGTTTCGCTATTCCTATCATGTCTGCTCTCTCTCCCTATCATCTATTATTTTATTGAAATAGATGTCTATTACTCTAGCCATATCCAGCTATGGATTCTTTTTGGAGGAAAAACGCTATCTATATTCTATATTTGTTCTCTACTTTTAATTTGTGAGAAAAAAAGATATATAAAGTGGCTATACCCCCTTATGAACGTAGGTAAATATGCTTTAACAAATTACATAGCCCAAAGCATACTAACACTTATCATTCTTTCAGGATGTTTTCAGGATATCTCACACTTATTTTACTGGCAGCTATGTATCTTTGGACTTCTTATTTGTATCGTACAATGTATATGCAGTACACTATGGAGTAAGTATTTCCGATATGGACCTATCGAATGGCTATGGAGAAAATGGACTTATAAATAAAAAGACGTGCTGTTTTGTCCAGCATGTCTTTTTATTTACTCATATTTAGATTATTTGTAACATCAGTACAATGAAGTTCATCGCTGCATGAACAATATAAGAAACTAATAATTGATTTGAACGTTTATATACGAAGGCTAATACAACCCCAATACAAAAATACCCAAAGATAAATGGAAAATCAAAATGCATAATTGCAAAGAACAAGGCACTGATTACGATACTCCCTGTTTCTTTAAACTTCTTTATTAAAATATTCATGGTTGCATATCGAAATACCAGTTCCTCTACTAATGGGGCAAGAATTACAATGGATACAATCGCAATTGGTGATATCACTGCAGCTGCGACTGTACTAGATGTATTTTCTGATTGCGTAGATAACTGGAATAAACTCTTATCTAAAAAGCTACCAATCATCTGTGCAAGAAAAACGAATACGATTCCAGCAAGAATCCACCGCCATGTGGCTTTCGATAATTTAATTGATAGCCTAGGTTCTTTAATCCCTTCTTTCTTATATACAAAAAATATGATTCCTAATGTAAGCAGAAACCCTATTAACTCCCAATGTACAAGGATCTCTTGAATCGCTTGTTGCTGATTCCCCTGAATATCATACCAACCTGTCTTAGCCAGTAATTGTACTCCTATAATTCCGACAAATTGAGTCATAACAAAATAAATAAGAATGACATAACCTGATTTGTATATATTACTATTATTCATATTCTTGGATTCACCCTTTACCTTTTTCTCTAAAATAGCATTTTTATTAAAAACTCTTCGTAATTCAATAATTCACAATGAGTGTATTTATATTCTCTTTTCAGTTAAAATAAAAAGCATTCAAATAAACATTTTAGAAAGGATTATAAATGACACGAATTATACTTTTTGATGGAGACTGCAACTTATGTAATCAAAGTGTTCAATTTATTATTAAAAGAGATCCTAAAGGATATTTTAAATTTGCATCACGCCAAAGTAACATAGGTATTCAGTTATTAAATCAATACAACATTAGCGAAACAATAGATAGCGTGGTATTAATTGATAATAATAAGGCTTATACAGAATCAGATGCCATACTGAATATTTGTAGGCACTTAAAAGGAAGTTGCAAATTATTTTTCATCCTTTTAATAATCCCAAAACCTATTCGGAACCTTTATTACAGAAAAATTGCAGAAAATAGATACAACTGGTTTGGCAAACAAAAACAATGTCTTATCCCTACTCCGGATATCAAAAAAAGATTTTTAGAGTAGTTTAAAATACAAATTTCCCCATGAATCTCTCTTTGAGAGATTCTAATTTTTATTCAGCAAAATAACGATTTTGTTTAAAAACTGCACATATATTAAAAGCATACATACACTAATTATAGTCACCTTTATATATAAATCTGGGGCATAGGGCGCCTTAAAAAGCGCTCTTTTTATTTAAATTACGATTTCATTAAAATCTTTCACCTTTTATCTAGACAAACATATGTTATTGTATGGGATTATCCACCCTTAATCTCTCTTATTTAAGAGCATGCTTATATGTGTGCTCTTTTGTATTTACTATGAAATAACGTGTTTTTAAAAATTATCACCTTTGTTTGGTGATATTTATATATATAATGCATATACTTTTACTAACCAGTTACCTCTTTAATATATACTTAGTGCCATTCCTTTTTATCAAGACAGCAAACCCCTCCGTTTGTTGTCTTTTCATTCAAATAACGATTTTATTAAAAACTTGTCACTTTTTAACTGGACAAGCATATGTTATTGTATGGAGGCTCTCCGCTCATAGAAATCTACCTTTCTTGTCAAAGAGCATACTTATATGTGTGCTCTTTTTCGCTTGTTATGAAATAAAGATTTTGTTTTAAACTTGCACATACACTCAATACATACATAAGATATATTGCTGTCACGTTATTACATCTCAACATGATATGAGTCTTGGTCAAAGAGCGCTTTCCCGAGTGCTCTTTTTCCGTTTAAATAAGGATTTTATATAAAACTGCACATATATCAAAAATATACATACACTAATCACGGTAAGCTTTTCGATATGAATCTTGGCCAAAGAGCACTTTCCCTGGTGCTCTTTTTTGTTTGAATAAGGATTAAGCATATTTAGTTAAATGTCTCATATACTTTTATAGGTTTTGTTATTGGCGTTATGGAGTGCTCTGGTCAAGCACTCCTATTTTCCGTTTACAAAATAACTATTTTGTTTAAATTTCATGCAATTCGCCTAGATAGGCTGTAACATATCGAATGTGCGCTTCCTTGTTTCTTCTCCCGTTCCAAGTTTCCATTCCTGTAATTCGTATACTCGGAAATCTTTCTTCTAAAAGTTCTACCAATAATTTCTTGTTTGTATTATTGTCAGCAAGATGTGCTTCCCTATCTTCCTCTGTGAAAATAAATCCTTTATCGCGAAGTTGTTGTATTTTATCCGCATCTTCTTCCTTATCCGATACAGGTGTACTACTCAACAACATTGAAAGTCTACCTAATTGAAAACCAAACTTTATATCTAATCCACCCCATTTACTAAAACTCATTTCCGAAATGTAGTTGAACCCTAGTTCGTCCCACCATTCATCAATCTTCCGAGTTAACTCCGCCAATTGCTCTTTTAATCCATCGATCGGTTTCATATCAGCCATTTGTCGTTCCAAGTCGTGAATACGCATATTGGCATTACGAATTTCCGCATAACGTTTTTCTTTTTCTTTCGCTAAATTTGATTCATAGTCCGTTACTTTTGCCACATCTGAAATATGACTTTCTGATAAAGAAATGAGAATGCCTTTCATTTCTTCGGTTAATGTATCTTGTGATAACCATTCATGCATTTGTTTTGCTGCAAAGAACAAATCCTTTAACCCTTTTAAAGCAACTGCCTTTTGATCTGCATTTAAAACAACTAATTTTTCTTGGTTTTCCATTTTCCATTCCCCTTTTCGAATAATCTTTTTCACATTCCACATACTACCTATAAGCCGACTTCCCACGGCGGCACTCTTTCAAACAGGTGCTCACTCCTTCGGATTGTTTTAGAGCATGGCAGGTAACCTAGTCAATTACCTGCCATTTCCGATTAAAATAACGCTTTTATATGAAAATCGTACACAGTTTTGACACATCAGCCACCGCAATTACTTGAAAATTCGTGATAATATTAATTTGTTGAATTCGCCAAATTTCGACATTATACAACAATATCTCTCCTAAAAAGTCCCTGTCCCCGCAGGGATTTTCTCTTTTATTTATTACTTTTGGTTATACTGAATCCCCATCCTGAATGAAATTCAAATTATATATTATTAAAACCTACCAAAATATAATCTATATATAAAAATTTTATGATTTATAAACCGAAATATTCTTTTCCTACTAATCTCACGCTGCCTGCAGGTGTTTTAAACCTATTTCTAACGCACCCGTTCCACCAAACCCTTGATTAAATAGAAGCGGGACATCATACTTCTTTGCGTATTCCTTTGCTACATCAATAGAGACATGTCCACATGCACCTTTCTGCACTACAATGACATCACATTTTTTAATGACACTACGAAAAGTCTTCTTTACGCCACCATGATTCTTTCCGTCATGAAAAATCACCTGACAATCTCTTTTTTTCGCTAGTTTTTCTAACGTCCTACCATTTGATCCACCTAATACTAGAATTGTATTCATTCCCACTCACTCTCCTTATTTTTCTTTTTTGTGTATGTACTTGGTGTTGTTAACAATACAAGCGTACAAACTACAATATTCATGATTATTAAACCTACTATGAATACAATTGCGAAAATAGGTAACAACAGCATAAAAATAAAAGCACTTACGACCAAGCATACAAAGATGAACCCATTACTCATGTCTTCATAACCGTCTAACCCTTGCACTATATTTAAGCTATGCATCCAAACCGTGATACTGTCCCAATGTTCTACTAATAGATATCCTCCCCCCAAAAACAAAGCCCATCCGAATAATGCCCCTAAAAATCCTGATCCCCTTCCAGAAGAATATCCCGCAAAAAAGTTTGCTGCTGTTCCAAATAACATTCTCATTTTTTCTTTCCTCCATATCTATTTCAAATCAGTTATATATATAGATTTCATTTAGCTATGGTTTTATTATATCGGAAAATTATGAATATTCAATAAATATTTTTAGGGTACTCTTTATTTTTTTAGAAAGGGTTGTGTTTTTTCTTCCACAACCCTCATGTTCCACTTAATCCACTGGTACTTCTTCTTGCCCGTGCGGAATTTGTTCAATTGGTGTTACAATTTGTGCATATTGATTGACTTGCACTTTAAATTGACGTGGTTCAAGGAAATTCACTTGTTGAATTTGAACTTCAATGTGGTACGTATCTACTTTTTTTCCGCGTTCTATTTTTGTAATACGAGCATTATAGAATTTATCTCCATGCAGGAAATATCGTTGTACAGCTTCTGTAGCAAGCATGCGCTCATTACTTGTCATTTTCATTGGCTCAATACCAAATCCAGCTTTTGTAAACAAATATGGTACATCATAACTACTGGAAGATATTTTTCGTAGTAAGTCTTCTACTGTTCTTGTTTTCGCGATATATTCCTCTTCTTTTGTATCAAATTCCTTTGGCTTATCTCCAAGCATCTCTATTTCATCTTGATTTACTTGTTCTTCCTCTTGTACTTGTGATTTCATCATGTAACGATGAATGGTATTATAGGTAGCTACACCTAGCACTAAAACTATGACCCCCAATACCACCAAGTACTTACGAGGCATATTGGACAAAATATTGATTACTTTCTTCATCTTCTCTCATCCTTTATCAGTCTATAACATTACGAATTTGAGTCATATGTTGTCCTCTTGCCGTATAGTTTAGACCTGTAATTTGTACACCCTTATCATCACCAATATGAATCATTTTCTGGTTCCCCATATAAATTGCAACATGTCCTGGGTTTTCAAAGAATATAAGATCCCCTGGTTGGGCGTGATTAATATCTGGTACTTGTTTTCCTTGTCCGACTTGAGCACCTGTCCACTCTCCAAGTTGTACACCTATACTTGTTCTAAAAACATACTGCGTAAATCCTGAGCAATCTGAAGTACCACCTGGTGGATTACGATCTCCTAATACATATCTCACTTTTCCTTGTCCAAGCCATTTTTTCGCTTCTGCTAGTACCTTTTGTCTTTTGTCATTCGTCATAACAGGAGAACTGCCTGATGATAATCCCGGATCATCATTTTTCTTAAAGAATTTCATTGGATCTGTTGGTTGGCCGTTAATACGAATCTGGAAGTCTAAATGGACAGCGTATCCATTCATATTAAGTAAACCAGTATCTTTATTATAGTTAGAACCGCCCATCTCCCCAATGATTTGTCCTTTTGTTACCATGGTTCCTGGTGCAACTGATATTTTACTCAAATGTAAGTAACGAGATACAATACCATTTCCATGGTCTACATAGACACCTAGACCGCCACCGTTTACATTTCCTGTTTGGTTTGTTACAATACCTGCTTCCATTGACCATACAGGATCTCCAGCTTTTCCAGCAGTCATAGCTCCAATATCAACAGCATTATGTTGTTTTCCACCACGAAAAGCATCAAACGTATCTGTAATACGACCTGATTTCGTTGGCCATTTCCAACCTTTATCAGAAATCCATTCGCCTGATGCATCCGCCACACAACCCAAATCTTTGTAATATTTCAAAACTTTGGAAACATATGTAAAATCCCCGTAGCACGCTCCGACTTTGGTTCGGAAGTTATTATGGTCAGAACAACCACCCGGATTTAAATGTGCCTTACTTCTTGAGAATTCAATGGCTGTTTCCTCTGAATAACCGCCTTTTGCTAATGCATAGCTAATAAAACCACTCCCAAAATTATATGACTGTAAGGCGAGAGCGACGTCACCATTCGCTTGTCCTAGCACATCTTTAAATTCCTGTACTCCTGCTTCAATAGAAATATTCGGATCTGTAATACACCCCATTCGAGCATTTCCTTTTACACCTATACAAGATGGACTCAAGTCTCCATAATGTCCCTCTGATGCTTGCATCGGGTCATTTCCTGCTCCAGCTGATTCCTGCATCATTTGAGCTGCCAGAATACCAACATATTGAGCAACACCATGTTTTTCTGCCATCTCTTTAATTTTGGGAAGATAACCTGTTACTTTTTCATTGATATTAACAGGCTCTCCACCAGGACTAACAGAACCTACGCACATGCCCCCGATAAATCCACCAGTTGGGGCTAGATGTCCATACATTCCCTCTAACATCCCTGCAGCTACTATCTCACGCGCGCGATCTTTTTGACTCTCACTAAATTTTGCAAGTTCCATCGCTTTCTCTAGCCCATGAGAAGAGGTTGTCACCTTTTTACTACCACTAGCATTAATCTCATCTATTTTTTTCTTAAAATCTGTATCTCCTAAAATCTTTTTTACATCTGGTCCGGAGTAACTCTCAGATTTTGTTTTTTGCATCTCCTTTTTCTTTTTTTCACAAGGACCGTTTGGACCTGCCTCGCATACCTCTTTTTCCGTATATTCTTCATATTGGATATCCAAAAAATATGAAATGGCATCATGTGGATCTTTACCGGTGAGGTCATTATCATAACGCGCCATGTCAAAAGCGACAACCTCTTTCCAATCCACATTTAAAGCCATCGCTACTTCCATATACTTTTTCACTTGTTCTTCTGTTTTACTTTCATCTTTTGTAAACGGTACAAGAGATGCTAAAATGACACACACCACAATAATCAGCGACATAATGATAGCTGCAGGTAATCCAACCGCGGCTAATATTGACCCTACAATTTTAAGCGTTGCCTTTTTTAGCAGTTTGGCAGCAGCTTTCGCTGCCGCCTTTCCTGCTTTTCCTGCCAATTTTGCCATTTTCCCGCCAGCTTGCATCCCTTTTTTCTTGATAAAGTGAGACGCTACATCTTTTAAGGGATTGCTTTTTTTCTGTTCATTTGGATCGTTTGGGTTCTGACTCATAGACTTGTCACACCATACTTTCCATGCTCATCATTTCGTCTTTTTCGTTGTGCTAAACGCGGGTTTGGTGCAAATAGAATCAGATTTTGCGGGTCATGTTCTGATAAATTCAGTTGTGTCTCTGCACGTACTACTTCGTCCTGTGTATGTGTAACCAAAATTTCTTCTTTTGGTTTAATACTGCTATCTTTTACTTCACAATTTCTTTCAATTCTTTGGTTTGTTTGTAAACGTGTATCTCCTTTTCCAAATGGTGAGATACGTGAAACTGTACCTTCTGTTGTGGTAGCCACCATATAACTACGGTCTCTTTCTACGACCATTTGTACATTCTTATATCCACCTTGATCTAAGTCAGACATATAGAAGTGGCCATTGTCTACCTTATGACTCACAGTAAGTGGTGGTTCACTTATCACTGGTTTTTGTTGTATTGGTCTTGGATTTTGATTTCCTACCAATTGATTTGGATTCGTATTAATCGAGCGATTTATACTAATTTTCCCACCACTTGAATCTTGTATATATGCTGGAGAAGCTTTCATACCATTTCGGTACTGTGTCAACTGCCCGTCTGCAATATTTAAATCTTGATATACCATTTGTCCAGAACGAATACTACTATCTCCACTACCATAACGAGATACAACCTGTGTCATTCCACTGGAATCTTTTGCTTCAATCCATGACTTATTATTCGTTGTAACTAGACGTACAGCGCCTTTGGCAACAGATTGCGTTCCTGTATGGTCTATTGTCGTTGGTACCATTCTCTGAATCTCCTGAATCTCTTTTGCTTCAGTTTGAACTGCTTTATTGTACGGGTTATATTTACTTACCGTACGTGCAGCTGCTTGGTAAGCACCTGCGCCACCAATCACACCAGCAGCATAGCTTAATCCTTTTGTGACATTGTAATGGCGTTCTGCCGCGTTACCTCCTAATGAAGTATGAACAGCGGCTGCACTTCCACTTATCGCTTTTTGTACTGCATTCCCTCCTGCCTGCTGAACAGTATCTGACGCATTAAAGTATGCTTTTGAAACATTCTCTAGTGCATTTGTAGGCATAAAATGTTTGACACCTTCCATCACACTCATGCCAATCTTCGTACTTTGCTGTGTCATACGTCCCACAGCTGAAGTGGGGATAGACATTTTGCCAGCACTTTGTGCAATACTTGCTACACCTGCAGACGCATCTGCATACGAACGTTGAATTTCAGAAACGGAAAGATTTCCTGCACGCGCCATACTCGCTTGCGTTTGTGTAGCTGCATACACAGCTTTATTGATTGCACCACCTGCAGCAACACCGTGTGATCTAACTCCTTGAATAGAACTTGTAATCCCAGAGCTTACTTGTTGGCTCACTGTTCCAAGGGTTGCATGACTCTGTAAACCTTTCGTTAATTGCGAAGCAAAAGCATCCTTATTGATATACGACTGGGCATGTAGACTCTTACCACTCGTATCTTTTGCTTGTACTGGCATCGCTCCAGTTTGTACTGCTGCTTGCTGGGCTACTGCTTTAAATTCACTTCCTTTTTGGTTTAGATGTGTCTGCCAAGCTTGCTCTTTTTGCGGTTGAGCCATGGTTGGAGACAAGTTTTTCATAAAGTTTGCCCTGTTCTCTCCTGCATACCCTTGTTTAAAGGATTCCGTAGAAGCTTGTACCAGGTTCCCAACATTACTTACTTGTTTTGCATTCTGGCTTCCATATCCACTTGTCAAACCATGTGTTTTCACGCCATTGACTGCCTTTTGAATGCCCGCAGTGCTGGATACACCCATTGCATTTAAGTTTGGATTATTTTGTAACTGTTGTGATAAATGAGAAGCGAATGCTTCCTTATTCGCAAATTTTGTTCCATCTTTTTGCTGAACAATACCTGCTTGCTCTACAGCTTTTTGGGCATAATTTTCGAACCCTTGTACTTTGTGGCCTAAATGCTTGTTCCATGCAGCTTCTTTTTCTTGTTGTGGTAAATTCGCAGGCAATTGCTTGATAAATCCAGCCTTATGATCTGCACTATATGCTTTCTTAAACGCAGCGGTTGAAGCACCTACAAGAGCACCAACTTGTCCCATCTTTTGATGGCCACTTTCTAACGTTTCTCCTTTTACCCCTTCAACTGCTTTTCCGACTTTTCCTAATGCAAGTTGAGAAGCAAAAGCATCTTTATTAACATAGGACTTATCAAACAAGTTATTTCCTTGCTTATTTGGATTGCTTTGTAATTGTTGTGATAACTGAGAAGCAAAAGCTTCCTTATTGGCATAGCTAGTCCCATCTTTTTGTTGTACAATCCCTGCTTGTTCGGCAGCTTTCTGTGCATGATTTTTAAATCCTTGGACTTCCTGACTCAAATGCTTGTTCCATGCCGCCTCTTTTTCTTGTTGTGGTACACCTGCAGAAAATTGCTTCATAAATCCAGCCTTATGATCTGCAGCATACCCCTTTTTAAATGCAGCAGTGGACGCCCCAACAAGAGAGTCTACTTGTCCCATGTTTTGATGACCACCCTCTAGTGTTTCTCCCTTTACCCCTTCAACTGCTTTTCCAAGTGCAAGTTGAGAAGCAGATGTATCAACAGGCATAGCCCCCGCTTTTATTGCCGCTTGTTCTGCATGATTTCTAAACCCTTGTACTTTTGAATTAAGATGGCCGTTCCATTTTTTCTCTTTTTCTTCCGCCGACATATTTTCTGGCAGTTGACTCATAAACGCGTCTTTATGATCTGCCTCATATCCCTTTTGGAATGCGTTAGTCGCAGCATTGACTAAATCTCTAGCATTTCCATATGGTGTAGCGTTTTTCTTCATATTTTGCAAATCTTGTTTACGCTGATTTTTGAAATGAGACATTTGATCGCTATTTGTCTTTGCTACTTTTTTAGCAATCTCTGCATCAGAAGCACCAGGGAATGCTTGTTTTAATCGACTAGCAACTGCAGAATCCGAATTATCCGCTTTCCAAGATTCAAAATCTTTTGTAGCTAAATCCTGTGCGATATCTTCATCCGTTAGTTCTGGATAAGATTCACTATTTAACCCATTATAAGTATCTGTACCCTTCTTCACACTTGAACCAATATGTTTTCCTAAGGCTACAGCTCCTTCGCCTACTGTAGCAGCAGTTCTACCAGCCACTGCACCAGTAATTCCACCCGCTTTACTACCAACCATTGTCCCTATTGCCATTCCTTCTGGTCCAAGCCCAGCTCCTGCGGCCATACCTGCAAGTCCACCAGCCGCTTTACCAATTGAACTTCCAATTTGCCCTGCTTTTAACATACGAGCTGCACGAGATGTTGTACCAATATCTGTTCCTAAATTCGCTCCCAATGCATTTTTGGGATTGTCAGCATCTTCTTTTGTCTCTTCTTTATTCCCTTTATCATTAGGTTTCGCTTTCGAATTACGGTAGTCATCACGAACACCTTTAACCAGCCCAGCCACACTTGCTAAGGCCCCCATACCCATCATCGTACCCGCTTTATGAATACCACCTGATGCATTGGTACTAAGACCAATAAAACTTTTCACAATCTCACCTATTGGGATAAACATAGCAAGTAACATTAATTTGAGTAACGGACTATTTGCTGCTCCAATTAAAGAAATAATGAGCCATAAAGTAATTGCATGAATCGCTTGTATGAACACTGCCCCCATAAATTCACGTATCCAATATAATGTCTGTTGTTTCTTTTGTGGGAACAGCCACATACCTACCATTAAAGGACCCATTAACATTAAGACATATAGTGACACCGCACGCATTAAATAGTAAAAGTTTGCCCAGATGATGAGACCAGCCTCTATAAACAAACCAAATATAATAAACATATAGTCGTTTTCATGACCTTTCAGACTCAGCTCAGTAATTGTAAGTCCAGCCCCACCAAATCCAGGCTGTAGAAATTTAGTACCCTTATCCGGGTCAAAATTCCCACCACTTACTCCATTGATAGCATCTCGGAACTCTACTATTACCCACGAATTGATATCAAATATAAGAGTATAGAAGTAATCCAAATGCCAAAGACAAATCGAGATAATCATTAAATCTTTCGCATACTCTATTAATGCCGTTCGATTATTCGGATTAATAGCTGTCGCTGAATATTTTGCTGCTGTAATCACTACACTGATGAGGACACAAAAAGCAACAAGCTTAAACATGACAGGCATACCTGTGTCTAATACTTTGGTTAGGGAATCTCCCGAAAATAAGAAATCTAAATTTGTCCCTTTTCCTTCTGTCCCATTCCCCCCAAACACTAAGACTGGAAGAGGATCTAAAGTCGCATAAACCGGACCAAGAAAAGCCTTCACTAAAACAATAATTAGACCTCCGACCCACTCTACTATTTTCTCAAGCATAATTTCACCTTCCTTTTCAAAGGTACGCTATTACCCTGCGTACCCTTGTACTTGCTTCATATTATTTAAAAGCTCTTGTAGTACGGCTTCATTCGATTCAATGAACATCATTTCTTTTTCAGATGGATCTGTTTGAATCCAAACCGAACTATCCCCTACACGGAAGATTCCTTCTCCTTTTCCTGGGTTATTTAAGATAATATCGAGCTCCCCAGCTGTTAAGTTGAAGTTTTCTTCTATTTTCTTCTTATCTATTTTGTTTTGTTCTAAGAAGAAATAAGAGAAAGTAGATTGCAAGATACCACGCGCTTTTACATTTTCTAAAATACGAACAAAGTCCTGACTTGCCCAACACATACCTGCATTTCTCTTACGAGAACGACGTGCTACTTTTTCTAGGAAGTTAACCGTTTGTTCATAATCGATAAACTGCCACATCTCATCCACATACAGTACTTTTCTTTTTACAGCGTGCTCCGGGCTCTTAATCCAATGCTCCCAGATATAGTTCAAGATAACGTGGAAGGCAATTGGTTTTAAGAACCCTTCCTCTAAATGGCTAATATTAAAGTTAACAACACGTGATTCATTTAATTGCGTTTCTACACCACGGCCAAAGTTACTTTGCCCATCAAATAGCGGTTTGGAACCATCTCGTAAGAATGGACGAATAGCGGCAATTAACTCTTCCGCTTTCACATCTTCCCCATGATGCTCTACTAATGCATCATAGATTTCTTGTAGCTCTGGCTCTGGTTTTCTGACTTGAGACTGGATTAATTGACCATCTACCTTCTTTACCTCATCCGTATATAAAGAAGTGGGATGTGACGTAATCCCATGTTGATCAAATACTTCACGAATTGCGTCTTCTAGCATGGTACGCTGGAACACATTTAATCCTGGTTGATCAAAGTCTTGTCCTCGGATAATAATGTCAAAGAATCCAAGTAGCTCATTAATCTTTTCTAGAATCGGTACGAATCTTACATATTTCACACCATTACGTTCTACCAGTTCTTTCTTATCATATTGTTCTAGTGCTTCTAACTCTTCATCTTTATCGGTAATCGGAAGTTCTGTTACAGCAATCGCGCAAGGGTTGATAATGATATTACTCTCTGGTGAAATATTTAAATTAATACCGCCTAAACGTTTCGTAATTTTTACGAATTCTCCCTCAGGATCAATAATCATCGCATGAGTATCTGCAAGAGACGTCTCACGAGCGAGTTTCATTTTAAGATATAAACTTTTTCCTGAACCCGAAATACCTGTCACACCCATGTTGTAGTTTGGTGGACGATAATCGCCACTACCAAATGAATTTAAAAATTCAATTTGGCCAGTAATTTTATTCTTACCAATTGGCACACCACCATTAAATCGTCCTGAACCTGATACAAATGGTGCAAATGTACATAAGGCACGTCTATCAATATTTCGATATGTATCTTGCAAAGTGTTTGGTGCACCTAGTGGCATAACCGCTTTCAAACCACTTTTCACACGATTCCAAGTACTTGCTATCTTAAAGTGTGATGCTTGCATTTCATCCTCAAGATACTCACATAAAACGTCTAATTCTTTCTTTGAATCAGCATACGCAACCCCCACCGTACTCACCATATAGGAGTCATTCTCATTAAATTGAATTTCATCCATTAAATTGTTTGTATCTTGAATTTTTGCATCTAAGTCTTTTTCTTGGTCAATGTTTCCTCTTGTGCGTTGGAAAGAAAGGTTCGAACGTAACATCGTTAGCTGCATATCTAACGATCGCATCGCTTTCGCTTTTGGCTCTTTATGAATATCAATCATGACATCGACTTCCCCAGCTGAAGTTAACATGTTCAACCAATTGGTTTGCATCATACGAGGGTATCCATCACGTGGAATATAAAACGGACGGAAGAAGGTATTACTTCCTAAAGACTGCTTAATCACCCCATAGTCTTCTGCATCAATTTTCATTCCTTCAGGAGCAATAACATCAAACACTGTTGTTTGATTGTCTAATTGAGTAGACACTTCTTCTTGCTCCTGCTCTTCCTCCTCTAGCTCTAATTCATCTGTTTTTTCTGCTTCTAATTTCTTTTTTTCTTTTTTCTTCTTTCCAAACAACTTCATATTTACGCCACCCCATTATTTGATTTTTCAGCTTTTTCTTTTGCTAGAACTTTCTTTATTAACTCTAGTTTTCTCTCATTTGTTTCACCTGTTGAATACAGAGAGAAGTTTTCATTTTCAATTAAATCTTGGAAACGTGCTTTCACAGCTTTACGACGATTAAACGCTACGTATAAGAGTTCTATCAATTTATCTTTCGTTAACATTTCTACATTAATTTTTGCTTTTGATAATAAATTTCGCGAAGCATTATAACGACGATATAATTCGTTAAACGCTTTATCTACAATCTTTTCTTCCAATTCTTCCTCTGTATCAGCTGTGATCGTACTAATATCCACCTTGTATGGGTAAATTAAATAACGCTTTTGCTCATATCGAGGCTGCGAACGTTGCCAGTACTCTAAGTTATCGATAACTTCTTGACCATATAGTACTGTCTCTGGTGTAAGGTCCTTCGCACCTTTCATCGTTTCTGTCATTTTTCGTACAGGATCTGTTAAATCTACAAATTTACTTTGGATATATACTTTTGTATTAAACTCTAATGTTGTTAACCATGATTCAATTTTGATATCAATCGCTTCTTGTTCCATGTTGGAAAGTAAGTAATAGTTTACTGGATGCGCTTCCGCGATTAGGACAAATGTGTCATCATGATACCGAATCATATGATTGTCAATTTCCTTAATGTCCTCTACAAAAGTGCTAAAGAAATCAACATTATCCTCATCAACTTCTGATTCAGGAGGCATATTCTTTCTATTTTTCTTTCCGCCTTTTTCAGCAATGTGTTTCTCTACCCCGCCCTGCTTTTTCCCCTTTTTTTTAAACCCAAACAGCGGTTTCCCGTTCATTTTCCGATAAAAGAAAAACCCTACAATGGCTATCACCGCAAAATATATCATTTCCAACATCTATACATTCTCCTTTACCCATATAGTTGGCTCGTACCCTTTTCTCCACTTCCCTTTTTCGGAACGGCTACGCATCTTGATAAGTAAAAATCTATCTAGATACATGTGTTGTTTTTCTTTATAAATAAAAGCAAACGCTATTACACCTACCACCATTGGTATTGCTAAAATTAAGCAAATAAAAAACGCTACTACCGCATCAATAGGTGCAAATAGCCGCCATAAAAATGGTACATATAAATAAAGAGCCGCCCCGCCACCTAATAGATAAATCAATTGGCGTTTACTTAATACACCTAACAACGTTTTTTGTTCCGAAGTCATGTCAACAGGAACAGTTACTTTTCTCATATTGTTTCCTCCCTTGTATAAGAGAAGCTCTCCCCAAATGGAGGAGAGCTTGTACAAACTCTTATGTTAGATTGTTGCAACCCAAGCAGCGATGTCGTACGCTTTGATCATGACAAAGCCTCCAATTGCCGCACAAGCTAAACCAACCATAGCTTGTGTACGGTTTTCAGGGTTCTTCCCTTGCGCACCAGAAAGTTTAATAGCTGCGAATACAACACAAGCAACTACCCAAATACTACCAAAACCAATTAATGTTTTTACAAGGGTATTCATACTGTTTTGGACAGTTGCAGCATTGCCTTTACCGCCATTACCACCAAGCCCCCCCGTAAAACTATTTTTTGCCAGTAAGAAATCTCCTACTGATGTTGTCATAAGTTTTGCAGACAACCAATTCAACATAATTCCTGCACCTCCGGGTGTTTTTGCTCGCAAAACGCAAAAAGACCCCAATATACGCACACGTCCCCTAAGGACATGGCGCATATTGAGGTCTTCTCTTATATGCGAACTGATTCATTTTTTATTTTATTGTTAAATCTTATTACTTTTATATTATAGCAATGCGATTTCTAAAATACAACCCTTTATTTACACCTTTTATTACTTTTTAGCCTCTTTATTTGGATCGTACCATATCATTTGCATTTGAAAAATATCACTGCCCGTAAGACCTAAAACATTCATTTCTTCTTTCAATGAGCACGATGGTTCTATTTTTATAGAGTTTGTACTTTTGTCTCTAAGTGTATACACATGTACATAATAGGCTTCTGCATTCTTTTGTATAATAGCCTCCTTTACTACAAAATAATAAACCATATAGATATATAAAAATTACATAATTATTAAGTGTATTATGAATTAATATGTGTTGATTAGGTAGATGATGTTACTTTATTCCCACTTTTTATCCGCTTCCTTTATACACTTAATTCAGTATATTGATAATTATAAAAAATTAACCTATCAGATTGAATCTAATCCATTAAATAATGGATATCCTTCTATCTAATAGGTTACTTATACTTACAACAAAGAAAAGAGAGAAATTTATATCAGACTACAAAATTATTAAGGTATATTATTTTTTTGTAATATTAAAGAAAATATTAAAGTCCTGCCCACCTTGATATACTTTATAATGATTGGCATTATCCTCTAAAAGGATCTTATCTACTATATATTCTCCAGGTTGTGCATATGAACTTAGTGGAATATTTGCAACCCATCTTTTTGTTTGAGCATCATAATTTGCATGCTGTTTCATGTCCTCTCCTCCAGGACCTTGTATAGTTATAAACACAGACTTCACGCCAGAAACGTCATCTTCAGCTTCTACACTTACTTGTACACTTTCTCCCGCTTGGTATGTCTTTTTGTCTATTTCTACTTTATTTAGCTTAGGTGGTTGTTGATCAGATCCTAAATCATTTCTGACCATGAAATCCACATTAAAATCTACTTTGTCCTGATATACTTTATAATGATTAGCATTATCCTCTAAAAGGATCTTATCTACTATATATTCTCCAGGTTGTGCATATGAACTTAGTGGAATATTTGCAACCCATCTTTTTGTTTGAGCATCATAATTTGCATGCTGTTTCATGTCCTCTCCTCCAGGACCTTGTATAGTTATAAACACAGACTTCACGCCAGAAACGTCATCTTCAGCTTCTACACTTACTTGTACACTCTCTCCCGCTTGGTATGTCTTTTTGTCTATTTCTACTTTATTTAGCTTAGGTGGTTGTTGATCAGATCCTAAATCATTTCCGACCATGAAATCCACATTAAAATCTACTTTGTCCTGATATACTTTATAATGATTAGCATTATCCTCTAAAAGAATCTTATCTACTATATATTCTCCAGGTTGTGCATATGGACTTAGTGGAATATTTGCAACCCATCTTTTTGTTTGAGCATCATAATTTGCATGCTGTTTCATGTCCTCTCCTTCAGGACCTTGTATAGTTATAAACACAGACTTCACGCCAGAAACATCATCTTCAGCTTCTACGCTTACTTGTACACTTTCTCCCGCTTGGTATGTCTTTTTGTCTATTTCTACTTTATTTAGCTTAGGTGGTGCAATATCTTCTTGATTAGTTGTCCCATTATCATTATTTTTATTAGGATTCTCTTGCTCTGTTGTTGCACCGCCATTATTCTCTTTATCTGGTTTTTCCTGCTCTGTTGTTGCACCGTCATTATTCTCTTTATCTGGTTTTTCCTGCTCTGTTGTTGCACCGCCGTTATTCTCTTTATCTGGCTTCTCTGGTACCGTTGTTGGTTTCTCATTCAAATTAATTGCACTGTATAAAAATTGCGCATATTGCTCACGTGTTACAACCTGCTTTGGCTCAAACATATTATTTCCTGTACCAGCAGCAATTTTATTTTCTTGTAATGCACTGATAGCATTCGTAGCCCAATAGTTTTTTTCCACATCTTTAAATGTAGTAGTTGCTGTCGCTTTTAAATTAAAGGCTTTTGTTATCACAGTAGCTAACTGCTCACGTGTTAAGATATTATCAGGTCCAAATTTCCCATCACCATAGCCATTCATAATACCAACTTTAGTAAGAGTTAAGATTTCTTTTTCAAACATATGCCCTTTGACATCAGTAAACGGATTTTTAATATTAGGGTCGTCTGCAGGCTTCAAGTAAGCATAAATCATTCTAGCTACTTGACCACGAGTTATGTTATCACCAAAACCAAACATACCATTTCCATAACCTGCAATAATATTTTTATTTGCTAAATCTGTAATAGCATTAAAGGACCAATGGCCTTGTGGAACATCATTAAACTTTTTTCCTTCTGCCTGCGCATCTATCATTGGTGTTAATGTTGTTGCTAACATAATACTGCCTGCTAATACCGTCTGTTTAAGTTTCATAAATTATCTCCTTCATTCAAATTACGTTTATATGATTATTTCCCCTCAATATAATACTTGAGTACACTCACTACTTCATCTAAACTAATGTGCTAGACTCATTACAGAAGTTCAATGTAAATCTATATCTTTATATTTTAATTCTATAAATTAAAACATGCAATATATTCCTTTTT
The DNA here is from genome assembly GCF_019344915.1 of Bacillus sp. FDAARGOS_1420. Classification (NCBI taxonomy): domain Bacteria; kingdom Bacillati; phylum Bacillota; class Bacilli; order Caryophanales; family Bacillaceae; genus Bacillus; species Bacillus sp. FDAARGOS_1420. The sequence continues at coordinate 499,995 of NZ_JAHWJB010000003.1, forward strand.
TCTATCTTTTAAATTTTTTTAAAAGATAGATTATAATAAAGGTCTATACGCTAAAATTCTATTCGAAATAATAATTACAATGGAAAAAAATAAAAAAACAGGCAATTGCATGTGAACTGACGCAATTACCTGTTTTTCTCACTTTCACCTATTTATTTTTTAAAATTTCATTAACCTCTTCCACACTTAAATCAGCAGCTTTCGCAATTTGTTCTATAGGCAACCCCATTTTAATCAAATTGTGAATTATCTCTATCTTAGTTGCAATTCTAGTTTCTTCTGTGGCTTTTTTTGTGGCTATTTCTGCAGCTTTTTCCTCTGCTGTTTCTATTTCAGATATTCTATCTTTTATTGCCTTTTCTCTCGCCTCATATAAGCGTAAAAAATCCTTATCGCTACTTAGACGCTCCCAATCCTCTATTGCCTTTTTCAAAACTGGATCTTTTTCCATCGCGATCCCCTCCAGGATTGTAGTTAATTTCTCATCTTCATATGCAGGAAATAATAGTAGCCAACGTGCTAATATATCATCCCATGGATCCATTCGATCTTCTTGCCATTCTCGAATTACTTTTGGAATCTCAAGAAAGTGCAATTGCATATTCTCCGTAAGTACGTGTTTTGATTTTTTGTTCATGACTACACCAATATTATGAAAATCTTCTTCTTCAGGAAACAAAATGAAATCCACTATATTAATGCAAATTGTCGGTCTTAATTCCGTGTATTTCATTCCTTGAGTCATCTGAGAATAATACATACCTGACCAGTAGAACAGAGAACGCTTAATCATATCTTTTTTGTCTCGAACCTGTATCTCTATATTTAATTTTATACCATTATTAAGAGTGGCTCGCAAATCTAAAATAGACAATTTATCATCTTTTTGCTCTCTTGGAAGGTGTGGGTCATCTAAATGCAAAGAAATAATTTTCTCATCTAGAGAAGATTGTAGCACCGCATTAAGAAACCCAATTAATATATCCTCGTTCCCTTCCACTCCAAATAAACGCTTAAAAGCAAAATCAACTCGTAAATTCACTAGATTTTTTTTTACATATATACTCATATTTTCCCTCTACCTTTCTACTTTTGCAATTTTTATTTAAAAACAGAAAAAAGATAGAAGTACAATTCTATCTTTTTCTCCTTCTATTTATCTCACCAAATGCAACTACTAGTTGTTTACTATATATGAAATGTCCTCTTCACACATATTTGTCGCATTTGCAATTGTCGTAATAGAAACCCCCTCATTATAAAATCGTTGAATGAGTTCCCTTCTTTCTTGTTCCCTAGCTTTTTTGTCTACGTCCATTAATTGTTGCATAAGATTCATGTACTTCATACACGCCTTTCTTTTATATAAAATCCCCTAGCTGAAATTTTACGATTTATTATATTGTGCGGAAAACTGGCTTGAAAAATGCTTGCATAGCATCATCCAGTCCTTTCCCTTGCGTTGGATTCCACGCTGCAATAACTACGTTATAACCCACTCGCTTTAACTCTGTCGCAAAGTCTATAAGAGCTTTCCTTACTTTTTGATTCTCTACTAAATCCGCATCAAACGCTAAATAGACATTTTCTACGCCCATATCCTTTAATACAGGCATAGTAATTCGCCAAGCGTTTACACCAGGAATCGCAAGAACCGTCGTTCCTACTTCAATAAGTTCTGCTTTATTAAATCGCTCTGGAATCAAATCAGCAATCAAATCAGCTTTCATGGGTCCTTCTGTGATCATTACTGATTTAGTTTGATGCAATGTACCAGAATTCCAATGTTTTAAATGAGAACTCGGTACCGCTACGTGTACAGGAAGTGGATTTTCACTACCTCCTGCACCAGTTCCTTGATTTTTGTTTGCTGATGAGAGCCATAGGTATTTTTGTCCTTTATGAATCTTTACAACAATTCTTTCCTCTCGGAATGGAATCTCTACTTTTTTGCTCACTTCTAGTTCGCCTTCAAAGATACAATCACCATTCTTAGTTATCTTTACAACATTAGGTTGTTCAATTAATTCCGCTTGAACTCCAGTAGGTGCCAATTTCAAATGAACGGAGTTCTTCACTTCATCCACACGAACCTGCCATCCAACAATTTGATTGCACTGGTTTCGAAAAGGAATCAATATACCAGGAGATCCTGACATCAAACGAAGAGAAAGTTGACCTTTCCTCATCTCATAAAAGCCTGGAACACCTTGCCAACAGTTTTTATTCCCCATCTGTTTAAATAGCTGCTCCCAAACAGTCGTATACGTATTATCCTCCTCTAACACAATTTGTTGTTTTAAGAAAGAACGATATTGACGAACTTGTATTTGTTCTTCAGTCATTTTTCTATCTCGTAATAAATGTGTATGATGATGCTCCTGTAATGGTATGAAATCCATTAATTTACGATTAAACACATCTAATTCCTCATTACTTTTCTTATCATGAATCTGAATTTCATCCGCCTCAGGCAATTGATACTTATCTTTTCCATTTATGTAGTGAATGTAGCTTGGGTTACCCGTGTTTTTTCCGTAAATCCATTTACTTTCTACACGTGTACATGCTACCTTCTCTTGCGAAACATGCAGCATGCAATTACCTGTATCATGACAAATCGGACACGTAACACGGTAAAATTCCCACCAGCTCCCTCTTGGATAAGCACTTGTTAAACGAAACTGTCCTTTTTGTATGTTATAATTCATTATTTCCCACTCCTTGTATACTGTTTATTATATATGGAACTGCCACTTCCATTAAACTCTTTATACTTCTATTTAGATATTCTCTTTGCTCACCTAATGGATATACAAAAGAATGTGTATCACAAACTAAATAATCGCTTCTATGTTCTTGATCTAACAAAGCCGATTCTACATATGCTTCAAATGCTCTAGCAAACATCTCATGATTTGTAGACCAATACTTTTTGGTTCTCTTCTTATCTAACTTAATTGCTGTATCAAAGTATACAGACCCTTTCGCTTGATAGGATATTTCATCAAATTTTTTCCCTGTTTTTTTATAATGGAAAGCAGCTAGCATTTGTGCAGTTCGCTCAAATTCCTTTTCAGTTTTACGTTCCATACGCGTTTTTGCTGCTCCTAACAAAGTATCAAGTTTCCTGTACAAACTTGCATGATGTGATTCTAAAATATTTGAAACATTCCCTTTAAATACATCATAACTATCGATAACACCACCATAGAAATACCACTTTCTACTGTAGGCGTTTTCCACGTTTATTACTCTGGCCACTTTTCCTTGTTTACAAGCATCTAGCACATCTTGCATCCTTTCCTTGATAATAGCAGGCAAGATATTCCCGACACTCTTCCCACTTGATAGGAAAGCAAAGCTACCGTTTTGAAAATCATGACTACAATCATACAAGAAATGATCCAATGCATGGCTCCATTCATGACACAATGCTCCAACTCCATTATCACGAGTTAAATTAATTACTTTGGTAGAAGGTTCATAATGTGCTAATGCATTGCCGCTTCCTCTCGCACCAATCGCAAGTCCTAAGCGTCCTCCTAGCCCTATATATTCAGGTGGAATCCCCAATATACGAGCTAAATCATGTAACGCTTCAGATACATGCCCAATATGCTCTTTCGCATATTGCTCGGTGCAATAATGCCCAAATTGCATTCCCTTTAAACCAAACATAGCAACTACGTCCTCAGGTTTGGTAGCAAGTTCTACTCCTGGTCCTTTTCTTTGCAGGGTATCTGGTAGTTTCCTACTCCAAGCAGCTGCGGATTTCTTACGAGTCGTAACCTTTTTCGTAAGTAAATCATTCCATGTTAGTTCATTTGATACACGATGATACGTAGAATTAATACTTTTAGAATTTGTACAAAGTGATATGAATTTCTTTCCTAATATCAATAACTCCATACCATCTGCATCAACAAATTCATCAAAATATTCTTCCACCATTCTTTTAAATGTGTATGTAACACTCTTATTTTTTCTAAATGCAGACCAACCGTTGCTCATTTCCATACCATAAGAAACAACAAGGTCTACCCATTGTTCTGAGGTATGTACTGACTGTATATCATTCCATATTCTTCTACATGCTTGAACATACAATTTCCTTGCAGTCGGTGTATCTACAATTGGCTTCTTATTTATCCTACCTACCAGTAATTGCTTTAACTTTGCAACATGTGGCGGGATATCATTTTCTTTTTCTTGTTCAAAAGAAAATGATATCAGTGTATTTCGATCTAATGCATTTAGCGCCTCTGTTGCAGATTCTTTTTCAATTTCTGCTAAAATTTCTAAGGAAAAAGATACTAAAAATGATTCTTTTAAGGCTCGTAACTCTTTCTTAGCTCCAACTAATTTCTCACCGACATCATAACTGTATCGATTGCGAACTTGTTTATCTGTTCTCACATCTTGTACCATTACGTTTTCTCCTACCTCTAAATCAAACATTTCAAATAAATTCATACTCTAATCCTCCTCAATAAAATAAAAAGACAGAAATTCATAGTAATTTTCCACTACGGATTTCTGTCATTCCCTCTGTCTGCATACTTCCATATGGTTTTGTAAATCATTCATTACGATACACTTACACCTGTTAAAGAGAATAAATCCTCTTTTGTTGGATTAAGTGATTGTAACCAGCTATCTACCTTTAGAAAGTTTACTTTTTTTAATTGTTCGCCTTTCTCCGCACGCTTAACCACTTCTAAACATCCATGATGATGAACAAGCATTGTAAGATCATCTTTCTTAAAAATACAATCTACATCTGAAGGCTTTACATGATGGCTACGCAGAATCGTTTTCCACTTCTTAAGTGAATACCCTTCTACATCTAAAAAACCACGGATTGCAGTAAAACGAAAACTCGTCCCTCTAAAACACTTTTCCAATAAAAAAAGGAAATCTCGTATACATCCATTGAAATAGACATGATACAAATAGATTTCCCCTGCTTGTTTTGCTGCTCGCTGTGACAAGTTTGATGGTTTAATTGAAAACTGATAACAATCTCGTTCCCAAAATGCTCCTTCTTTTGTAACTCTCATTCGTAATGCACGCAAACTTGGTATAAAATCCTTTGGATGTGCAGAACAAAATATGGATACTTCATAACTCAGTTTCATTAAAAATCCCCCTAAATAATAATTTTTGCCCAATGTGATAATGGGTTTTACCAATCAAACAGACTTGAAAACAACATAAAAAGGGCTTCTTCAAGTCGATTAATAATGTGCATAGCAAAATAAGCTATATATACACTAATCGGCTCAAAGAAGCCCTTTCACAATTGAAACAAGACGCAACTTGCTTCTACAACTCAACCACAACGCATAAGGTGTGGGAATAAACGGAATCAATTAAACAATAAATATAGTTATATCTTAATTAATTTATTAAGTATTATCAAGTACCATTATATATTTATATTATTTAGGCGTATAATACAAATATATAAAGGAGGTAGAATATTTTGCCAATAGAGTATGATTCAAGTAATCCCAGATTAATTCCTTCAGTTGTTACTTTTATTGATGTATTAGGATTTTCGCAATTGGGTATCAGAGCGTTTACCAATGGTACAGGTAATGAATTTTTAAATCAAATACATACTTCATTAAAAAACGCTCGACGTACTATGACCGATCAATTGCCACTAGCAAAAGTTAAAGTTTTTACTGACAACGTAGTAATTGGATGGCCTATTCATGAAGATGGAGATGGAGAGGGAGAATTAGGAACCACTTTCCTTAACCTATTAGAATATCAATTTTCGTTAGCGCTTAATGGCTTTTTTACTCGAGGCGGAGTAAGTATTGGTCCTCATTTTATGGATGAAGAAACCGTTTTCGGCCCGGAATTGATTACGGCATATAAACTAGAATCACAAGTAGCTGTTTATCCTAGAATTATCCTAAGTGAAAAAAGTATAGAAAAAGTGCATGAATACATACAATATGCCCCTCAACCTGATAATCCCTTTAATTCTGTATTACTTGAGGATATGGATGGAGAATGGTTTTTAAATTACTTATATGTCTTATTAGAATGGCACAGTGAAGATGTCACACTTCACTTAGAGACACATCGCAATCAAATTGAAAGTGCATTAACTACCTATGCAAATGATCATAAATTACTAAAAAAGTATTCATGGATAGCAAACTATCATAATTATTTTTGTGATGAATTTTTACCTGACGCAGCTGATCATCTTAAAATCGGTTCACCAATTAAAATGTCACCACCAAGAAGAATAATTACATAAATAATAAAAGCATTCTTACTAAGTAAGAATGCTTTTACATATCCACCCTACTATTTTTCAACAATCGGGCCAGATTATGGAGGAACGTGTTCAATACTATGGGAGATATTTTGTTAAAATATAAAATCAAAATTGTGAAGATCTTCACTTAAACAAACGGGGCAGGTTAGTTTAAATTCAATTAAAAAGACAATAACAAAAAGGAAGGGCAACAGACTGCCCCTTCCTTTTATAATTCAGGTAATGAAACCCTTGCAATAACACTTTCGTCTTCAGTTAAAATCAAAATTTGATAATTGGCATCCGCATCTCCGTCACCAAATTTCTGAATAAAGGCTTTTCGCAATTTTTTTCCCTGCTTGCTTTCTTGCTCGACATCTACAAACACATTAATCATCCCTGCATAATGTTCATCCGCCTCAACCCTATACTTCATATTGAAATCATCGACCAACACGGG